>CAMAXR010000171.1 GCA_945862195.1 Hylemonella gracilis | reverse complement strand
CCACTCTTTTTGAGGTTGTCTGCAGTTTCGCGGCTGTTGAATACCAGGGCTGTGTAGAAAAAGCAGAAAAACACAATGGCGCCGGCATACAACATGACGTAAATAGGCTGACCGGGCGACAAGGTAGACGCAATGTCTTTAAGCCAAGCCATGGAGTCTCCGCTGCTGAACCAACTGAGTACGGTAGCAGGCAACAAAATGATGCTGGACGCAAAAATAGGTGGAATCACGCCGGCCATGTTCAGCTTGAGCGGCAAGTGAGAGGCTTGGCCGCCATACACCTTGTTGCCCACTTGGCGGCGTGCGTAATTCACCAAAATTTTGCGCTGGCCACGCTCCACAAACACCACAAAATAAGTGACCAGACCCACCAAAGACACGATCAATATTGAGGCAAAAATACTCATGGCGCCGGTGCGAACCAGCTCCAGCAAACCACCAATAGCACCGGGTAGACCCGCTGCAATGCCCGCAAAAATCAAAATAGAAATGCCGTTGCCCAAGCCGCGCTCGGTGATTTGCTCACCCAACCACATCAAAAACATAGTGCCCGCTGTAAGCGTGCAGACTGCAGTAAAGCGAAAGCCCATACCGGGTTCAATTACCAAGCCCGCAGAGCTCTCAAGAGCCACTGCTATACCAAAGGACTGGAACAACGCCAAACCCAAAGTGCTGTAACGGGTGTATTGGGTAATTTTGCGGCGGCCGGCTTCGCCTTCTTTTTTCATTTGCTCAAAGGTGGGCACCACATAGGTCAGCAGCTGCATGATGATGGATGCAGAGATGTACGGCATGATGCCCAAGGCAAACACCGTAAACCGAGACAGCGCGCCGCCCGAGAACATGTTGAACATGCTCAAAATCCCACCCTGTTGGCCTTGAAACAACTGCGCCAATTGGTCGGGGTTGATACCCGGAACCGGAATGTGCGCGCCAATACGGTACACCACCAAGGCGAGCAGCAAAAAGATAAGACGGCGACGCAAATCTCCGTACTTGTCTGTTTTGAGGGCGCTGCTGGTTACCACTTGAGTCTCTTGTTTAAGCGTTATTCGGTGATGGAGCCGCCAGCGGCTTCAATGGCTAAACGTGCACCGGCTGTTACGCCAATACCGGTCAATTTGACGGCGCGCTTGATTTCGCCCGACTTGATGACCTTGACCACTTTGGCCAGCTCGCCCACCAAACCAGCTTGCTTGAGAGTCAAGATGTCGACAGAGTCGGCACCCAATTGCTCGAGCGTGCGCAAGGTGATTTCGGCGTTGAATTTCAGCAAATGTGACTTGAAGCCACGCTTAGGCAAGCGGCGCTGCATAGGCATCTGACCGCCCTCAAAGCCCACCTTGTGGTAGCCCCCCGAACGGGACTTTTGCCCCTTGTGTCCACGGCCAGCGGTTTTACCCAGACCCGAGCCAATGCCACGACCTACGCGGCGCTTGGCGTGCTTGGCGCCCTCTGCGGGCTTGATGCTATGGAGTTCCATCTGATCCTCTTAGAGAACTTTGATCAGGTAACTGATCTTGTTGATCATGCCGCGTACTGCGGGTGTGTCTTCCAGCTCGCTGGTGCTGCCAATTTTGCGCAAGCCCAAGCCACGCACGGTAGCGCGGTGGGACTCTCTGCAGCCAATGGGACTGCGAACCAACTGAACCTTAACGGTGGTTTGAGCAACGGTTTGTGCGGTGGTCATACGTGGGGCTCCTGTTAAGAAAAGATGTCTTCAACAGACTTGCCACGCTTGGCTGCCACCTCTGCAGGAGTGGTGCAGTTGTTCAGGGCGTCGATGGTGGCACGCACCATGTTGTAAGGGTTGGCAGAACCGTGACTCTTGGCCACGATGTCGGTGATACCCACCACTTCAAACACTGCGCGCATAGGGCCGCCGGCAATAATGCCCGTACCTTTGGGAGCAGGAGCCATCATGACCGAAGCAGCTCCGTGGTGACCAAACACCTGATGGTGAATGGATCCGTTTTTAAGGGACACTTTGGTCAAGTTGCGGCGCGCCTCTTCCATGGCCTTTTGAACTGCAGAAGGCACCTCTTTAGATTTGCCCTTGCCCATGCCGATGCGGCCATCGCCATCACCCACCACGGTGAGCGCTGCAAAGCCCAAAATACGGCCACCTTTCACCACTTTGGTGACGCGGTTGACCGCAATCATTTTCTCGCGCAGACCGTCTTCAGGACCCTCGGCCCCTTTGCCCTGCATTTTTGCTTGTACTTTAGCCATGTGTAGTTCCGTTCCGCTTAAAACTGCAGACCCGCTTCGCGAGCAGCGTCAGCCAAGGCTTTGATACGTCCGTGGTAGGCAAAGCCTGAACGATCGAAGGCCACTTTTTCAACACCAGCCGCTTTGGCTTTTTCGGCAATCAATTTGCCAATCAATTGAGCAGCCTGAGCGTTGCCGCCCTTGCCGGCTCCACCCAATTCTTTTTTGATGCCCGCCTCTGCGGTAGAGGCCGTAGCCAACACTCTGCTGCCGTCGCCAGAAATGACGCTGGCGTAAATGTGCAGGTTGGTGCGGTTGACCGTCAAACGCGCCACTTCTTGCTGGGCGATGCGAATGCGTGTTTGACGTGCACGACGAAGACGCTGATCTTTTTTGTTCAACATGATGCAGATCCTTATTTCTTCTTGGTCTCTTTGATCGTGATCGTCTCATCCGAATAACGGATGCCCTTACCCTTGTAAGGCTCAGGAGGACGAACCGCCCTGATTTCTGCAGCGATCTGGCCCACGCGTTGGCGGTCGGCCCCTTTGATCAAAATTTCTGTGGGTGTGGGAGTGGCCACCGAAATGCCAGCAGGCATGTCAATGTTCACCGGGTGCGAATACCCCACAGCCAAATTCAATTTGGCGCCTTGGGCTTGGGCCTTGTAACCCACGCCGATCAGGGTGAGTTTTTTCTCGAAACCCTTGCTCACACCAATCACCATGTTGTTAACCAACTGGCGCATGGTGCCGCTCATGGCATTGGCTTCACGTGAAGCGTCTGCGGGCAAAAAGGTCAGCTTGCCAGCGTCTTGCGCGACCTTGACCAAGGCCGACTGGGCCAAAGACAAAGTACCGCCAGAACCCTTAACGCTGATCTGTTCGGC
>CAMAXR010000170.1 GCA_945862195.1 Hylemonella gracilis | reverse complement strand
AAGGGTAAAACCCACAGCTCCGGCAAGTTGCTGTTTTCTGCCCGCATCATCCCTTACCGCGGTTCGTGGTTGGACTTTGAATTCGACCCCAAAGACCTGCTGTACTTCCGTGTGGACCGTCGCCGCAAGATGCCGGTCACCATTCTGCTCAAGGCCATTGGCTTGAACCCAGAATCCATCTTGGCGCACTTCTTTGTGAACGACAACTTCCGTCTGATGGACAGCGGCGCACAAATGGAATTTGTGTCGGAGCGTTTGCGTGGCGAGGTGGCCCGTTTTGACATCACCGACAAGTCCGGCAAAGTAGTGGTCGCTAAAGACAAGCGCATCACTGTGCGTCACACCCGCGATCTGGAGCAAACAGGCACCACGCACATCAGCGTTCCTGAAGACTTCTTGGTGGGTCGAGTGGTAGCCCGCAATATTGTGGAAGCCGATACCGGCGAAATTTTGGCCAAAGCCAACGAAGAACTGACCGAAGCGTTGCTGAAAAAACTGCGCGCTGCCAACGTCATCGATATCCAATGCGTTTACACCAACGAATTGGATCAGGGTGCCTACATTTCGCAAACCCTGCGCACCGACGAAACGACGGATGAGTTTGCCGCACGCGTCGCCATCTACCGCATGATGCGCCCAGGCGAACCGCCCACTGAAGACGCTGTGCAAGCCTTGTTCCAGCGATTGTTCTTCAATCCAGACACCTACGACCTGTCTCGTGTGGGCCGAATGAAGTTCAACGCCCGCGTGGGCCGCGGCGAATCCACCGGACAAATGGTCTTGAACAATGAAGACATTTTGTCGGTTGTGAAAATCTTGGTGGACTTGCGCAATGGCCGTGGCGAAGTGGACGATATCGACCACTTGGGCAACCGCCGTGTGCGTTGCGTAGGTGAACTGGCCGAAAACCAATACCGTGCCGGTTTGGCTCGTATTGAAAAGGCCGTTAAAGAGCGTTTGGGTCAGGCCGAGCAAGAGCCTTTGATGCCGCACGACCTCATCAACTCCAAGCCCATCTCTGCGGCGCTTAAAGAATTCTTTGGCGCCTCGCAGTTGTCGCAGTTTATGGACCAAACCAACCCCCTGTCTGAAATCACGCACAAGCGTCGTGTGTCAGCCTTAGGCCCAGGCGGTTTGACGCGCGAGCGAGCCGGCTTTGAGGTGCGTGACGTGCACGTGACCCACTACGGTCGTGTGTGTCCTATCGAAACCCCAGAGGGTCCCAACATTGGTTTGATCAACTCCTTGGCGCTGTACGCCCGCTTGAACGATTACGGCTTTATTGAAACCCCTTACCGTCGTGTGGTGGACAGCAAGGTCACCAACTTGATCGATTACTTGTCTGCCATTGAAGAAAGCAAGTACGTGATCGCTCAGGCCAATGCCACGCTAGATAAAGACGGCAAGCTGACGGGCGACTTGGTCTCTGCCCGCGAAAAAGGCGAATCTGTTTTGGTGGGCGCTGAACGCGTGCAGTACATGGATGTGTCGCCCGCACAGATCGTGTCGGTAGCTGCCTCTTTAGTGCCTTTCTTGGAGCACGACGACGCCAACCGCGCCTTGATGGGAGCGAACATGCAGCGCCAAGCGGTGCCGGTGCTGCGCCCTGAAAAAGCTTTTGTGGGTACGGGCATTGAGCGCGTGTCCGCCATCGACTCCGGCACAGTAGTGACAGCAACACGCGGCGGCGTGGTGGACTATGTGGATGCCACCCGCATTGTGATTCGCGTCAACGACAAAGAAGCTCAAGCTGGTGAAGTGGGTGTGGATATTTACAACCTCATCAAATACCAGCGTTCCAACCAAAACACCAACATCCACCAGCGCCCCATCGTTAAAAAGGGCGATGTGCTGGAAAAAGGTGACGTGATTGCCGACGGCGCATCCACCGACCTTGGAGAATTGGCCCTAGGCCAAAACATGCTGGTGGCCTTCATGCCTTGGAACGGCTACAACTTTGAAGACTCCATCTTGATCAGCGAGCGCGTGGTGGCGGAAGACCGCTACACCTCCATCCACATTGAAGAATTGGTGGTGATGGCGCGTGATACCAAGTTGGGCGCAGAAGAAATCACCCGCGATATTCCCAACCTGGCAGAGCAGCAACTCAACCGCTTGGACGAGTCCGGCATCATTTACGTTGGCGCAGAAGTGCAGCCCGGCGATGTGTTGGTAGGTAAGGTCACCCCTAAAGGCGAAACCACACTCACACCTGAAGAAAAACTGTTGCGTGCCATCTTCGGCGAAAAAGCCAGCGATGTGAAAGATACGTCATTGCGCGTGGATCAAGGCAGCTCAGGCACCGTGATTGATGTGCAGGTGTTCACCCGGGAGGGCATCACCCGCGACAAACGCGCTCAGCAAATTATTGACGACGAGCTCAAGCGCTTCCGCTTGGACTTGAACGATCAACTGCGCATTGTGGAGGCCGATGCGTTTGACCGTATCGAAAAACTGCTGGTGGGTAAATCCGCCAATGGCGGCCCCAACAAGTTGGCCAAGGGCAGCAAAATTGACAAAGCCTATATGGCGTCGGTCGACAAGTACCACTGGTTTGACATTCGTCCTGCGGACGATGACGTCGCCGCTCAGCTCGAGAGCATTAAAAACTCCTCCGAGCAAACCCGCCACAGTTTTGACTTGGCATTTGAAGAAAAGCGCAAAAAACTCACCCAAGGAGACGAGTTGCCAGCCGGTGTGCTCAAAATGGTCAAGGTGTATTTGGCCGTCAAACGCCGCTTGCAGCCAGGCGACAAGATGGCCGGTCGCCACGGAAACAAAGGCGTGGTATCCAAAATTGTGCCAGTAGAAGACATGCCCTATATGGCTGACGGTACGCCTTGCGACATCGTGCTCAATCCACTGGGTGTGCCTTCACGCATGAACGTGGGTCAGGTGCTCGAGGTGCATTTGGGCTGGGCTGGTAAAGGCATTGGCCAGCGCATTGGCGACATGCTCCAAGCTGAAGCTAAGGTTGCCGAAATCAAGGGCTTCTTGGAAAAAATCTACAACGTGTCCGGTCAAAAAGAAGATCTGTCCAAATTGAGCGAAACACAGCTTCGCGAAATGGCGGGCAATTTGACACACGGTATGACCTTTGCCACCCCCGTGTT
>CAMAXR010000169.1 GCA_945862195.1 Hylemonella gracilis | reverse complement strand
GCAGGGGCATGCCACAAAAGCAAAGACCAAGGCAAATACAGCCCAATAGCCACCCAAACCGCCTGCTGAAAGCCCGTGTTGTTGACCAATTCGGGGGTGATGGTGCCGCCCACCAAGTAGAGCTTGGCAAAGGCGCCCCCGTCAAAAAGTGCTGACAAACCCAGCACCACCAAAATACCAGCCGCATTGATGCCGCCCAGTACCGCCATGGCACTGGCCTGCTGGCGGCCGGCCCTGAAGGCGCTCACCAAAATAGAGGGCATAGGAAACTGGCCTAGAGACGCCTCTTTGCTGGCAGCCATCAGGCCTAGGGAGGCAGCTGGCAACAAGGTGAGCGCCAGCGCGTTGCCCACCAAGGGCGCCAAGCTCACCAAAGACACTGCCATCATGAACAAAAAGAACAAACCCGAGAGGGCCAGTGGCTGGCGGCGAAAGGTTTTTAAACCTTCGGTCACCCAAAGCCATCCGGTGCGGGCGGGAACAAGATTGAGTTTCATAGGGGGCAGTCTAGGTCTTTAGGTCAGATAGTGACGGACTTGCGCCGCCTGCAAAATGCGCTGGCGCAACACCCGCTCAAAGTGTGTGGGGTCGTGCGGGGTGAGCATAGAGGCCTCGCGCGGCAAATGAAAGTCCCACAGGCGCGAGGTCCAAAACCGCAAAGCGCCTGCGCGCAGCAGGGCGGGCAAAAGCTGGCGTTCGGCCAAGCTAAGGGGGCGCACAGCTCCATAGGCTTTTAAAAATGCTTGGCTGCGTGGCACGTCGGGTACGCCGCTGGACAGTTCAATGCACCAGTCGTTTAGGCACACGGCTATATCAAACAGCCAGGTGTCCACACCCGCAAAGTAAAAATCAAAAAACCCGGTGAGCTGAGCTGCAGCGCCCTCAGGAGTGACAAACATCACGTTATCGCGAAACAAATCGGCATGAATGGGCCCCACCGGCAGCGCTTGGTAGGCTGAAGACGCGGCCACATGTTGTTGGTACGCCAGTTCGCCGCGAATCAGGCTGGCTTGATCGGAAGAGAGGTGGGGCAGCACCACGGGCACAGTGGCTTCCCACCAGGCCAAGCCGCGCAAATTGCCTTGGCGGCGTTCGTAGCTGCGGCCTGCCAAGTGCATGCGCGCCAGCATGTCGCCCACTTGAGCGCAATGCGTGGCTTGGGGGGTCAGTTCGCTGCGGCCTTGCAGGCGGTTGACGACGGCGGCGGGTTTGCCGTGCAGGCTGTGCAAAATTTCCCCATGTGGGTCTGCCGCGGGGTCGGGCACCGGGATGCCCTGAGCCGCCAAGTGCTTCATGAGCCGCAAATAAAAAGGCAACTGCTCAAAGCTCAAGCGCTCAAAAACGGTGAGCACATACTCACCTTGGTTGGAGCTGGCAAAGTAGTTGGTGTTTTCTATGCCGCCTTGGCAGCCTTCCAGGTGCTGCAGCTGCCCTAGGTTCAGGGTTTTCAGGAGTTGGGCGGCCTCATTAAATGAGACGGTGGTGAACACGGCCATGGTTAAAGGGTAGGGTCGGTTCGCATAAGGGGCATTGTAAAACCCGCCTCTGTATGCACGGCACAATGCAGGGTTGTTTTGAAGCCACTTTCTGCCCACTATCTTGATGCCCGACCTACCCTCCGAAACGCCAGCCGATTCTCCAGCCGATTCTCCAGCCGGTCATTTAGACTCTGGGCGCAACACCCTGTTACTGGTTGACGGGTCGAGTTATTTGTACCGAGCTTTTCACGCCATGCCCGACCTGCGGGCGGTGCCGGGAGACCCTGCCAGCGCGCCCACTGGGGCCATACGCGGCATGATCAATATGATGCAAAGCTTGCGCAAAGACGTGCCCGCGCGATGGGCCGCCTGTGTGTTTGACGCCAAGGGCCCCACCTTTCGCGATGCCTTGTACCCCGAGTACAAAGCCCACCGATCCCCCATGCCGGACGACCTGCGTGCCCAAATAGAACCCATCCATGAGGTGGTGCGGCTTATGGGCTGGACGGTGCTGGATGTGCCCGGCGTTGAGGCCGACGACGTCATTGGCACCTTGGCCCACCTCGCAGCGCAGCAGGGCTTAGAGGTGGTGGTGAGCAGCGGCGACAAAGACTTGGCGCAACTGGTGAACGAACACATCACCATTGTGGACACCATGAACGGCAAACGGCGCGACGTGGCGGGGGTGCAAACTGAATTTGGCGTGCCCCCACACTTAATGATCGACTACCAAACCCTGGTGGGCGATGCGGTAGACAACGTGCCCGGCGTGCCCAAAGTGGGCCCCAAAACTGCGGTCAAGTGGTTGGCGGAGTTTGGTTCTTTAGACGGCATTACCTCCAACGCCCATCTAATTAAAGGGGCGGTGGCCGAAAACCTCAAGCAAGCGCTGGGCTGGCTGCCCATGGCGCGGCAGCTTCTCACCATCAAAACCGACTGCGACTTATCTGCTTATGTGGCAGGTTTACCCACGCTGCAAGCCATTGCATTGCAAGCCCCCCAAACAGAGGCGTTGCGAGACTTTTACGAACGCTTTGGCTTTAAAAGCTTGGCCAAAGCCCTAGGCGGCAATGAGCGGGCCCAGCAAAAGGCCACGGTGCAAGCACCGGGTTTGTTTGACGAGCCCCAAGCCACGCATGCAGCTCCCAGCCTTTGGGCAGCCGACACCCACTACGAAACCATTTTGGACTGGCCCCATCTAGAACGCTGGTTGGCGCAAATTCTGGCCGCCGATTTGGTGGCCGTGGATACCGAAACCACCTCATTAGACGAAATGCGGGCCGAAATTGTGGGCATTTCTTGGAGTGTGGAGCCTCACCATGCCGCTTATGTGCCGCTCATGCACAGCGGCCCAGATGCGCCGCTGCAACTGCCGCGGGACGAAGTATTGGCCCGCTTGAAACCTTGGCTCGAAAACCCCGCCCACCGCAAACTGGGCCAGCACATCAAGTACGACCGGCATGTGTTTGCCAACCACGGCATTGAGGTGCAAGGCTATGTGCACGACACCATGCTGCAAAGCTATGTGCTGGAAGTGCACCGCCCTCACGGCCTGGCCAGCCTGGCCGAGCGCCACTTGGGGCGCAAAGGCATCAGCTACGAAGACTTGTGCGGCAAAGGTGCCCACCAAATTTCCTTTGC
>CAMAXR010000168.1 GCA_945862195.1 Hylemonella gracilis | reverse complement strand
TGAAGGTTTTTTCGGCGGCAACGTACTGGTGTACCGACGCCACATGTACCACCAGCTTGTCGGTGACAAAGCTGTAGCAGGTGTTGGTGAGCATGGGGTCGGGGTTGACCGCAATGTCCGACAACTGGGCCACCACCGCTGCGGCAGCCACTTTGGCGTGTGAGTTGGCCATGTGGGCCGACTTGGGCATGAGGGGTGCTGCCAGCAAAGAGTCGCCAATCACGTGCACGTCTTTGGCGGCGGTGGATTCAAAGGTTTGGTAGTTCACATTGCACCAGCGGCCGTTGGTGTTCGCCAAACCTGTGCTCATGGCAATGGTGCCCGCACTCATATTAGGCAACACGTTCAGCACATCGGCTTTAACGTCGTTTTCGGTTTCAAACCTAACCGCATTGGCTTTGGCATCCACGCCAATGGCTTTATGGTTACCGCGGTACTCCAACATGCCGCCGAAGTTTTCGGCCCAGAACTTTTTAAACAAGGCCCCTTTGGACGTGACATCGGGGTTGGCGTCCAAAATCAGCACCTTGGACTTGGGCTTGACCTGCTTAAAGTAGTGCGCCACTTGGCTGGCCCGTTCGTAAGGGCCGGGGGGGCAGCGGTAGGGGGCAAGGGGAATCGAAATAGCGTACACGCCGCCGTCGCGCATGGATTCCAGCTGTCGGCGCAGGGCCATGGTTTCGGGCCCAGCTTTCCAAGCTTGCAAAATTTGGCCGGAGGCTTGAGCCGCAGCCAAGCCTTCTATGCTGTCCCACATCATGTCCACGCCGGGGGACACAATGAGTTTGTCGTAGCGAATGGCATTGCCGCGAGCCAACAGCACGGTTTTTTTGGCAGCATCAATGTTCGTGACGCGGTCTTTGACATGGGTAATACCGTACTTGCTGCTCAGCGTGTCGTAGGGCGTGGTGATGTCCGCCATAGTTTTGCTGCCGCCCAGCACAAGGTTGGACATTGGGCAAGACACAAACGACTCATTGGGCTCCACCAACACCACGTCGATTTGGTTCTGCGAAAACGTGCGCACGTATTTGGCAGCGGTGGCCCCGCCATAGCCGCCACCAATGACCACCACTTTGGCATGTTCGGGCATGCGGGTGGCGCAGGCGCTCAGCCCCAAACCCGAGAGCGCGACCAGCCCACCCCAAGCGGTGGAATGTTGCAGAAAACCCCGGCGGTTAAGTTCGCTGGATTGAGAGCTGAAAATAGAGTGATTTTTGTTGGGCATGAAGCGGGTCTCCTTAACAGTTAGGGCTTGAGCGAAGCAAAGTAGTCGGAGACTGACTGGATTTGCGCATCCGTATAGCCCTTTGAAATTTGATGCATCACCGTAGCGGGGCGGCTGCCGTCTTTAAAGGCCTTCATTTGCGTCACGATGTAAGCGCTGGGCATGCCCGCCAAGCTGGGTACGGCAGAGCCAGGGGTTACGCGCCCTTCTGGGCCGTGGCAGTTAGCGCAAGTGGCCGCCAGCGCACGTTGGTGCAGCGCAGCGGCGGTTGAGGTGGCCATGGGGGTGCTGTTGCTGCTTGCAGCTGAGGCAGATTGAGCCCAAGCGGGTGCGGCGCTGAGCAGCAAAGCGCTTATTGAGGTTGCAAACAGACGGAAAGTGGCGGTGCGCAGTGTCATGCTGTCTCCTAAAGTATTTTGGGGAATGATAAACCTGAGGTCAGAGGACTGAGTTCAGCCGGTAAATAGCGCCATCAGTCTTGATAGGGGTTATCAAAACCCAGGCTGAGCATGAGCAGCATTTCCAGCGCCTCCATTTCTTCGGCATCTTGGGCGCTGGTGTCGTGCTCATAACCTTGGGCGTGCAGGGTGCCGTGGATCAGCAGGTGGGCGTAGTGGGCTTTTAGGCGCTTGCCCTGCGCTTCTGCTTCGCGCTCCACCACGGGTGCGCACAGCACCAGGTCGGCACTTAAGCCTTGGGGATCGCCATAGTCAAACGTCAGCACATTGGTGGCGTGGTTTTGCCCCCGAAATTGGCGGTTGAGCTGGCGGCCTTCAGCCAGACCCACCACCCGCACGGTGATTTCTATGGTCTGTGCTGCCTGTGGGGCCAAGGCATACAACACCCACTTTTTAAGCTGTGACGGGCGCAGCACTTTGCGGTGCTCGGGCGGCACGGCCGCATCGTCAAGCTGCAGGCACAAGTCCAGATCGGGTAAAGGTGCGGGCTTCATGCGGCAGGGGTTTTACGCTGGTCGTAAGCGTCCACAATGCGGGCTACCAGCGGGTGGCGCACCACGTCGGCGCTGGTAAAGCGGCACATGGCAATACCCTGAACGCGTTGCAACACCCGTTCGGCATCTATAAGGCCGCTCACCTGTGTTTTGGGCAAATCTATTTGGCTCACGTCACCTGTCACCACGGCCTTGCTGCCAAAGCCGATGCGGGTGAGAAACATCTTCATTTGTTCGGTGGTGGTGTTTTGGGCTTCGTCCAAAATCACAAATGCATTGTTCAGGGTGCGCCCACGCATAAAGGCCAAGGGCGCAACTTCGAGCATTTGGCGCTCAAACGCCTTGTGCACTTTGTCGTAGCCCATCAGGTCGTACAAGGCGTCGTAGAGCGGGCGCAGGTAGGGGTCAATTTTTTGGGTCAGGTCGCCCGGCAAAAACCCCAGGCGTTCGCCCGCTTCCACGGCTGGTCGCGTGAGCACAATGCGTTGCACCGCGCTGCGCTCCAGCGCATCTACCGCGCAGGCTACGGCTAAATAGGTTTTACCGGTACCCGCCGGGCCAATGCCAAACGTGATGTCATAGCTGGTCATGCTGTCTAAGTAAATGGCTTGGTTGGGCGTGCGTGCACGCAACGCGCTGCGGCGGGTCTGCAAAGGTTCAGCACCATCAGCACCAGAAACCACTGTGCCATCGCCCACCAACATGAGTTGAACCATGGCGGAATCTATGGGGCGGGCCGCTTGCTCGTAAAGCGCTTGCAGCAGTTCCATGGCCTTGTGTGCTTTGACCTTTGGGCCTTCCACCTTAAATTGCTCGTGCCGGTGCGCAATTTTGACTTCCAGCGCTTGCTCAATGCTGCGCAGGTGTTGGTCGGTTGGGCCGCACAGGTGGGACAGCCGGGTGTTGTTAGGTGGCGAAAACAGGTGGCGCAAAATCAAGCT
>CAMAXR010000167.1 GCA_945862195.1 Hylemonella gracilis | reverse complement strand
TCCAACGTGAATGTGGTGCAAGAGCTGGTGACCATGATTCAAACCCAGCGCGCCTATGAAATGAATTCCAAGGCCATTCAGACCTCCGACCAAATGCTGCAAAAGTTAGGACAGCTCTGATGAACTGCTTTTTTGAACATGGGTTCAGCAATCGTCTGGGCATGCGAATCGCCGCATGCTTTACTGCCGCTTTAGTCTTAGGTGGTTGCGAAACCTTGCCCCAAACGGCCAAAGTGGACTTTGCAGACCCCAAACCCAGCGCGATTCCCGCCATCAAAAGTGAACTGAGCAACGGCAGCTTGTTCAGCACCGCCACCTACCGCCCCAGCCTAGAAGACCGCAGAGCCCGCTTGGTGGGTGACGTGGTGACCATTCAAATTGTGGAGGCGGTGTCGGCCAGCCAAGTGTCAACTTCAACCGCGGCAAGAACTTCAAGCAATTCAGGCAGCGTGACTGGCATACCCTTGCTTGCTATGCGAAACAGCACAGACAACGTATCGGGTGTGACAGCTTCATCTGCACTCGATTTTTCCGGCAAAGGCGGCACCACCAGCGCCAACACGTTTACAGGCACGATCACCGCTACCGTTTCAGAAGTATTACCCAACGGGCATTTGATTGTGGTGGGCGAAAAGCAAATTGGCGTGAACCAAAACGTGGACGTGCTGCGCTTTACCGGAACGGTGGACCCCCGCACCATGTTGCCCGGCAGCATTGTGAGCTCAAGCTTGGTGTCGAATGTACGTGTGGAATCTAAAGGCCGCGGCGCCCAAAACGATGTGCAAACAGTTGGCTGGTTTTCACGGTTCTTTTCAAGCGTTTGGCCGTTCTGACGAACTTCAGAATGCAACTGTTGAATTCTTATCGACCGTTGCCCTGAAAACTTAAACCCAGCCCACACATGAAGCCCGCTCCTTTGTTTCACAACTCATCTTGCTGGCGGACGCACTGGCTGGCTGGTTTGGCGGTGGCAATGAGCTTGCTGGGGTGCGTGCAAACAGCCTCTGCGGCCCGCATTAAAGAGGTGGCGTCCATTGATGGGGTGCGCACCAACCAGCTTACGGGTTTTGGTTTGGTCACGGGTCTGGATGGCACCGGCGACCAAACCACCCAAATGCCCTACACCACACAGGGGCTGCGCAACTACTTAGAGCAAATGGGCATTGTGTTGCCTGCGGACAAACTCAGCAGCCTGCAACTTAAAAACGTGGCGGCTGTGGTGGTCACCGCCCAAATACCGCCATTTGCCCGACCCGGCCAGGTGGTGGATGTGGTGGTGTCCTCTATGGGCAATGCCAAGTCACTTAAAGGCGGCGCCCTACTCACCACCCCATTGCGCGGTGCTGATGGTGAAATTTATGCTTTGGCGCAAGGCAACTTGGTGGTGGCCGGAGCCGGTGCCGCTGCGGGAGGCAGCAAAGTGCAAATCAACCACTTGAGTGCCGGGCGAATTCCAGGAGGCGCCCAAATTGAACGAGGCATTCCCACCCCTCTGTTGGAAGGCGCGAGCTTCAAACTCGGCTTAGAGGCTTCAGACTTTCAAACGGCTCGTCGCGTGGCCCAATCCATCAACCAACGCTTTGGCCCTGCCACAGCCAAAGCCCTAGACGGCCGCACGGTAGAAGTCAAAGCCCCCATCGACCCCGACGCACGCATAGCCTTTATTGCCGACATGGAGGAGTTGTCGGTAGAAAACTCAGTGCCCGCAGCCAAGGTGGTCATCAACTCCCGCACCGGCTCAATTGTGCTGAACCAAGCCGTGAGCCTAGGACCCTGTGCGGTGGCGCATGGCAATTTGTCGGTCAGCATCAGTTCCACCCCCGTCATCAGCCAGCCCGGTCCTTTATCCGGCGGCCAAACCGTGGTCACGGAAAGAGCCAACATACAAATCAAGCAAGAACCCGGCGTGCTCATTCAAGTGCCTGCGGCGCCGCAGTTGGCCGACGTGGTGCGCGCACTCAACGCCTTAGGCGCCACACCACAAGACCTGTTGGCTATTTTGCAGGCCATCAAGTCTGCAGGCGCCCTTAATGCAGAGTTGGAGGTGATCTGATGAGCATTGGCGCCTTACAACAAAATGCTTTAGCGGCTGATGGTCGCAGCCTCAACAACCTTAAATTTCAGGCCGGCCAAAACTCACCTGAGGCCATCAAAGAAACCGCCAAACAGCTTGAAGCCTTGTTCATGCGCGAGCTCATCAAGAGCATGCGAGAGGCCACCATGAAATCGGGCATGCTCGACAACGCTGGCACCGACCTCGGCTCAGACTTGCTAGACCAACAGTTGGCCACGCAAATGACTGGCCTGCCCGGTGGCTTGGGTGACCTGATTGCCAAGCAACTGACGCGGCAAATGGGCAACGTCAAAGCGGAAGACATGAACCACTTAAGTGAAGGCGCCTTGAATACCGACGAAGGTGCATTGTCCAGCCTGTCTCAGTTTGAGGGCTTGTCTGCCCGCCGCTTGCCCGGCACCAAAAAAGCGGCAGCGGCTAAAACCCAAAGCGACGCGGCCGCAGTCAATGCCTTAAATGGCAGCCCTAAGTACGGCGCGCACCAAACGCAATTTGTCAAACAGCAATCGGACATTGCCGAAAAAGTAGCCAAAGAAAGCGGCATTCCAGCCAGCTACATGATTGGTCAGGCAGGCCACGAGACCGGATGGGGCCAGTTCCAAATCAAGATGAAGGGTGGCGCAAGCTCGCACAACTTGTTTGGCATCAAGGCCGATAGCGGTTGGAAAGGCAAAGTCGCCGAAGTAACCACCACCGAATACGTCAACGGTAAGCCTGAAAAACGCCTGGCCAAGTTTCGCGCCTACGACAACTACGAAGAAGCCTACCGAGACTACGCCCGCTTGATATCTGAAAGTCCCCGCTACGCCAAAGCCCGCCAACAAACCGGATCCAGCGTGGCGTATGCCCATGGCCTGCAACGTGCTGGTTACGCCACCGACCCGGACTACGCCCACAAGCTCAGCCGGGCCATCACCACCGCACAGCGCATTCAGCGCAACTTGACCTGAGGCCACGACCATGAGCGGCGGCATTATGAATGTGGGCGTTGGCGCTCTGAAAGCCAATCAAATCGCCTTGCAAACCATTGGCAACAACATTGCCAACGTCAACAC
>CAMAXR010000166.1 GCA_945862195.1 Hylemonella gracilis | reverse complement strand
CGTCGTTGAGGTGAAATTTAAGCGCGCCACAGCAACCCGCCTCTTGTGCCACCACCGTCTGCACGCCCACCGCGTCCAGCACCCTCGCGGTGGCAAAGTTGATGTTGGGCAGCATGGCCGGTTGCACACAACCGGCCAACATGAGCACTTTGCGGGAGTGCTCGGTGGCGGGCCACAGGCCGCTGTCTTGGGCCTTGGGCACTTTGGCTTTGAGGCTTTCAGGTAAATAAGTACGCGCCATTTGACCGAGCTTCATGGCGGGGCCAAACAGGGGCGAGGTGAGCCCTGTTTTAAGGGCCCATCGCGTGAGCCGCTCGCCCATGGGCCGCTGCACTTTGCCTTCCACAATGCTGCGGCCAATGTCGAGCAAATGGCCGTATTCCACGCCCGAAGGGCAAGTGGTTTCGCAGTTGCGGCAGGTCAGGCACCGGTCCAGGTGCTGCTGGGTTTTGCGGGTGGGCTCTGCCCCTTCAAGCACCTGCTTGATAAGGTAAATGCGGCCGCGCGGGCCATCGAGCTCATCGCCCAGCACTTGGTATGTGGGGCAGGTGGCCGTGCAAAAGCCGCAATGCACGCACTTGAGCAAGATGTCTTGGGCCGCTTGGCCCTGCGGCGTGTCTTGAAATTCGGGCGCTAAATGGGTGTGCATAGTGGGCAGCGCGGTTTACAGGTCTGCGTACAAACGGCCAGGGTTGAAAATACCGACCGGATCAAACGCCGCTTTGATTTGGCGGTGGAGATGGTCCAGCGGTGGCGTTAACGCTTGCAAAACTTGAATTGACGTATGTGCAGCACCAAGGCCCCCCTCAGTCTGCCGCTTGAACACAGTGGCAGAGCCTTGCACTTTGGCGGCGGCTTCGCGTATCTGGGTGGCGGCCTCTTGCGGGGCCCACACCCAGCGCAGGCCGCCATGCCACTCTATGAGCTGCGGGTATTCGGTCAGCATCACGCCCGTGGTGGGCGGCACACTCAGGCGCCAGAGCCACTGTTCGGCAGGGGCTTCAGCAAAGATGGGCAGGCGGTGGTCGGCACAGGCCCGCCAATCGGCGGCGGCCACTTGTGCGTCCATACGGTGGCCGGTTTTGTCTTTAAGCATGCGCACACAGGCCGCCTCCACAGCTGCTTGGGCCCCGCGCAAGCGCACAAAGAGTTTGGGGGTGTCGTCTGCGACCCAGCAGCTGGCGTTGATGGGTAAGGGCTGACCGCACCAGCGGTTGATTTGCTCCAGCGCCAAAGCCTGCGGCAGCTCAAACACCAAAGTGGCATCGGCCACCGGAATAGGCAACACCTTGAGTGAGACTTGGGTGATAAGCCCCAAGGTGCCCCAGCTGCCGGCCATGAGGCGGCTGATGTCGTAGCCCGCCACGTTTTTCATGACCTGTCCGCCAAACTGCAGGTGTTCGGCCTTGCCATTGACCATGTGCAAGCCCAGCACAAAGTCGCGCACCGCGCCCACCGAGGCTCTGGCTGGCCCGCTCAAACCCGCGGCGACCATGCCGCCAAGGGTAGACGTGGCGTTGGGGGTTGCAGTGTTGTCCTCTACAAAGTGCGGGGGCTCAAAAGCCAAGTACTGACCGCTTTGGGCTAGGGTGTCTTCAATTTCCGGCAACGGCGTGCCCGCTAAAGCGGTGATGACCAGCTCGCTGGGTTCGTAGCTGACGATGCCACTCAGCCCTTGTGTGCTGAGCACCTCGCCCTGCACGCTTTGGCCATAAAAACCTTTGGTGCCCCCGCCACAAACGCGCAAGGGACGGCGTTGGGAATGGGCTGAGCGAACCTGCTCAATCATATGATGCAAAGCGTTTTCCATTGCATCTATCGTAACGCCTTTAAATAAGAGGCTTGAAAGACGCAGCAAATGTCACACCCAACAAAAAACCCGCCCATACCGTGAGGCCTGGGCGGGTAAGGTTCTAGGTAGAACCGATGAACAACTTAGCGGTTGTAGGCCGTCTCGCCGTGAGAAGAAATGTCTAAACCTTCGCGTTCTTCTTCTTCAGACACGCGCAGGCCAATGGTCAGGTCCACAATCTTGAAGGCTAGGTAAGACACCACGCCCGACCACACGATGGTGATCAACACGGCTTTGAGCTGCGTCCAAACTTGAGCGGCAATGGAGTAGTCGGCAGCGCCCACCACGCCAGCCGTCACCCAGTCGCCCACAAAGCTGGGGCCACCCAAGGCGGGGCTGTTGAACACGCCGGTTAACAAGGCTCCCACAATGCCGCCCACGCCGTGCACACCAAACACATCCAGTGAGTCGTCTGCGCCCAGCATTTTCTTGAGGCCATTGACGCCCCACAAACATGCAAAGCCCGCCACGAGGCCGATGATGAGTGCACCGCCCACACCCACGTTACCGGCTGCTGGCGTAATGGCCACCAAGCCAGCCACCGCACCCGAAGCCGCACCCAACATAGACGCTTTGCCGCGCATGAGCGACTCGCCCACACACCATGCCAACACAGCCGCAGCAGTGGCGCCAAAGGTGTTGATAAAGGCCAGTGCCGCTGTGCCATTGGCTTCTAAAGCCGAGCCAGCGTTAAAGCCAAACCAACCCACCCACAGCAAGGAAGCGCCCACCATGGTCATGGTCAGGTTGTGAGGCGCCATGGCTTCTTTGCCGTAGCCAATGCGTTTGCCCACCATGTAAGCGCCCACCAATCCCGCCACAGCGGCGTTGATGTGCACCACGGTACCGCCGGCAAAGTCCAGCGCGCCGGTTTGCCAGATGAAGCCCGCTTTGGCGTTCATAGCGTCCACCACATCGGCGGCGGAATAAGCGTCAGGTCCCATCCAGAACCACACCATATGGGCAATCGGGGTGTAGCTGAAGGTGAACCACAGCACCATAAACAAGAGCACGGCAGAAAACTTCATGCGCTCGGCAAAGGCGCCCACAATCAGTGCGCCGGTAATGCCCGCAAACGTGGCTTGAAAAGCCGCAAACACAATTTCAGGGATGTAGACCCCTTTGCTAAAGGTGGCCGCATTGGAAAAAGTACCTTCTGCGTTGTCCCAAATACCGGCCAAAAACAGACGGTCAAAGCCACCAATAAAGGCGTTGCCCTCGGTAAACGCCAAGCTGTAGCCGTAAATGAACCATAGCACCACAATCAGCGAGAAGCTCACCATGACCTGCATGAGCACCGACAGCATGTTTTTGCTGCGCACCAAGCCACCGTAAAA
>CAMAXR010000165.1 GCA_945862195.1 Hylemonella gracilis | reverse complement strand
GTCGCGTTAGCGCTGAGCATGCAAGAGACCAATAAAAGGGCAGCTAAACGGTGGGCAGTGCGAAGCATGATGAGCTTATGGGGTGAGGGTCAGCTCATAATAATCCATGCCCGAATTACCCGAAGTAGAAGTCACCCGCCTGAGTTTTGCCGACCGCATTGCGGGTGCCCAAGTGCTCTCGATAGGAATGGGTAAGCCCTTGCGATGGCCTTTGGGCACAGATGTGCAGACTTTGTTGGGGCGACGCGTGTTGTGCGTGCGTCGACGCGGCAAGTATTTGCTGCTGGACTTGAGCGATGGGCTGTTGCTGGTGCATTTGGGTATGTCAGGGAGTTTGACGTTCACGCCTCAGGCCTTGGCTGCAGCTTTGCCCCAACCTGGTCCACACGACCACTTTGATATGCATACATCCCAAGGCGTTTTGCGCTTGCACGACCCGCGCCGCTTTGGTGCGGTGGTGTTTGTGCCCAATGAATCTGCCCCCATGGCCCAAAAACTGCTTGGCAGTTTGGGTGTGGAACCGTTGACCGACGCTTTTGAAGTCACCACCTTTTATGCGGGGCTTAAGACGCGTCCAGCCGCCATCAAGCAAGTGCTGCTGGCTGGTGACTTGGTGGTGGGTGTGGGCAATATTTATGCCTGCGAAGCCTTGTTTATGGCGGGTATTCGGCCCACCCTGGCCGCGCGCCGCATCAGCAAGCCGCGTGCAGCAAAGCTCCATGCCGCCATAAGGGCGGTATTGGCGCGCGCCTTAGAGCAGGGTGGTACCACCTTGAGAGATTTTTCTAATGCGCGGGGCGAAACAGGGTACTTTCAGCTTGAAACCGCTGTTTACGGCCGCGCAGGGTCGCCTTGTAAGCAGTGCGAGCAACCCGTTCGGGTAGCTCGACAGGGTCAGCGCTCTACCTATTTTTGCGCCGCATGCCAAAGCCGTTGACATCTGAAGGCTTGTTGAAGCTCCAGGTCATTCCCCAAGCTTGGGTCCAAAGGGTGGTGGATTGGCAGCTAACCCATGGGCGCAATGACCTGCCTTGGCAAGGCACATGCGACCCTTACCCTGTGTGGCTGTCCGAAATCATGCTTCAACAAACCCAAGTGGTCACCGTGCTGGATTACTTCAACAGGTTTTTACAGCGGTTTCCTAATGTGTCGGCTCTGGCCCAAGCCACATTGGATGATGTTCTGGGCCTTTGGAGTGGTTTGGGCTACTACAGCCGCGCCCGCAACCTGCACGCCTGCGCCCAGCAGGTGGTGAACGAATGGGCGGGGGTGTTTCCCAAGAGCGCAGCAGGTTTACAAACCTTGCCGGGCATTGGCCCCTCTACTGCGGCGGCCATTGCCTCTATTTGCTATGGCGAGCGGGTGGCGATTTTGGACGGCAATGTCAAACGGGTGCTCACACGCGTCATGGGGTTTGATGCAGACCTTAGCCAGCCTAAAAATGAGCGCATGTTGTGGAGTTTGGCGCAGCAAGTGCTGGACCCTTTGCCCACTGCAGATCTGGTTCAAGCCATGCCCCGATACACCCAAGGCATGATGGATTTAGGCGCTACGGTTTGCCGCTTGCGCAACCCGAGCTGCGCTGCATGCCCTGTGGCAGACGTGTGCAGCGCGCGCCAGCAAGATCGGGTGGCGGATTACCCTGTCAAAACGCAGCGCGTCAAGCGCACGAGCCAGTGGTATTGGTTGTTGTTGGCTGCGACTTCCGGCGGAACGGTTTGGTTAAGCGCCCGACCCACGCCCGGGGTATGGGCGGGGTTGTACTGCGCAGAATTGTTTACATCGCACTCAGCATTGCTGCAGGCATTGCCTGCCGAACTGCAAAACCAAACTCAAGACTTGTCGCCTGTGCTGCACAAGCTGACCCACCGCGACCTGCATTTGCACCCTGTTTGGCTACCCGTATCGCAGGGTCAAACTCAAAGCGCTTTAATTTCTAAATCAACAGGGAAGTGGTTTTCAAACACGCAATGGCCAGACTTGGGCTTGCCTGCTCCGCTGCGTGTGTTGCTGGAGCAATTAACAAAAAGCTGAGCTCGGTTCAGCGGTTTGATGAGCTGGAGTTTGCTGGCCAGACATTGGCCTCGCGATGGCGGGTCAGCGTGATCCACTGCGGTGCGAAATGCTGCGCTAAGGCCTCTACCAAATACACCGAACGGTGTTGGCCACCCGTGCACCCAATGGCCACTGTGACGTAGCTGCGGTGGTCTTGAGCCATGGCATCTAGCCAGCTTTCTAAAAAGTGCTGAATTTGTGCTTTCATTTTCAGCACTTTGTCCTGGGCTTTTAAATAGTCGATCACGGGCGCGTCAAGGCCAGTGATCGCTTTGAGGGAAGGTTCGTAGTGCGGGTTGGGCAGCATGCGCACATCAAACACAAAGTCAGCATCCAAAGGCACACCGCGTTTGTAAGCAAACGACTCAAATACCAAGGTGATGCTGCTAGGAGGCGCTTGAATGATTTGCTTGATATTGGCTTGCAACTGAGCCGATCGCATCAAGCTGGTGTCGATCACATGGGCAATGTCACGAATGCCCGACAACAGTTGGCGGTCAAGCTCAATGGCGTCGGTCAACACCAAATTGAAGTCGGCGTGCGGCTGGCCGCTTGAAGCGGGTGCTAAGGGGTGGCGCCTGCGAGTTTCTGAAAACCGGTGCACCAAGGTTTCGGTAGACGCGTCTAGAAAAATACATTCCACCGCAATGCCTCTGGCTTTTATTTTTTCAAGGTAGTAGGGCACTTGAGACAAAGACTCCGCACTGCGCACATCGATGGCCACGGCGGCCAATTCGTATTGGCGCTGCAGCAGTAAGTCGGTAAATGCGATGAGCATTTCTGGGGGCAGGTTGTCCACGCAAAAATAGCCTGCATCTTCTAAAGAGCGCAGGGCCACTGATTTGCCAGAGCCCGACATGCCAGAAATCAGAATAAGTTCCATGTCAGTGCGCCGATTGCAACATTTCTTTGGCGTGCGCCAAAGTGGTGGCAGACATGCGCTCTCCGCCCAGCATTCGGGCAACTTCGGCCACCCGTTGTTCGCCTTCCAAATGCTGCACGGTGCTGGTGGTCACCCCAGCCTCCAAAGACTTGATGACTTGGCAGTGGTGGTCTGCGCAGGCCGCCACTTGGGGCAGGTGGGTCACGGCCAGCACTTGCCGGTCGCGCCCCAGTTGCTTCATCAAACGGCCCACGGTTTCGGCTACTGCACCGCC
>CAMAXR010000164.1 GCA_945862195.1 Hylemonella gracilis | reverse complement strand
ATCCGGTGCCTTGACCAACTTGGCGACTCCCCTACACAGGTAAGCCCTAAGGCCCACCATCAACCCTTTCGCTGGAGGCCCAACCCTTGAGGGGGTGTTCATCCAGGTTAAAACACAAACGGGTTTGCAAGAACTGTGGCGCTTGGTTCGAGCCAACGTCTTGCGACGTATGAGCAAACACAGCACTACCAGAACCGGTCATTCTTCCGCTTAAACCCAAGGACTCCAGCCAATTGAGGGCCAGGGTAACTTCAGGGCACAGGGATTGCGCAACCGCTTGCAAGTCGTTACGGCCGTATTGAAAATACTTCTCTACAGGCTGTCCCGACAGCGTTTCAACAAAGCCAGAAATTGTATCAGCAGCCGTGTCCCGTTTTAAGTCCGGGCTGGAAAAAATTGAGGCGGTTTGCAGGCCAGTATGGGGTTTGGCCACCAACAAACGCGCTTTGGGCAGCTGAATGGGGGTCATGTCTTCCCCAATTCCTTGCACCCAAGCATGTTGTCCGCACAGAAAAAATGGCACATCCGCCCCGAGTTTCAAGCCCAAAGCGCCCAGTTGTTCTAGGCTGAGGTGGAGGCCCCACAAGCGGTTCAAGGCCAGCAGGGTCGAAGCAGCGTCTGATGAGCCGCCGCCCATGCCTGCTTGGGCAGGAATCTGTTTGTCTATGGAAATATGTGCGCCTAAAGTGCAGCCGCTGGCGTGTTGTAGGGCCCGTGCGGCTCGCAAAATAAGGTCGTCCTCAGGCAATGCACTGGTAAGGTCTTGGCGCGTGATAGCTGATGACGTGGCCCGTTCAAAGTGCAAGGTGTCGCACCAATCGATCAGCATAAAGACCGACTGCAGCAGGTGGTAGCCATCTGGTCGGCGGCCCACAATATGTAGAAACAAATTCACCTTGGCTGGTGCTGGCACGTCGTAAATGGCTTTCATGGTGCTTTGGTATCCAAAGGTGCCAAGATCAATCGGAGTTCAGCCGTAGGTTGTGGGGCGGTTCGGCGCGCCATCAGGCGCTGGCCGGGCTCCAGTTGCACATCCCATCCGGCAATGGCCTGAGTGCGACCATTGAGCCATCCAAACAAGGCTTCAACAGGCAGCGCGTGTTCGCTCATTTGGCTCGCCAGTTCGTCCAATGAAGCGTAGGAACGGGTTTCGCCACGCGCTGAAAGCTGCGCCCCCAAGGGAGACCAAGTCAGATCAACCAGTTGAATTCCCAAGGGGCCAGACAGCTTGAGCCGCCCAGTCTGTGCCGTGCCGCTGAGCTCAAAGTCTGCTGCCCAAGCTTGAGGTGGGTCGCTTTGCACCCGAACCGACAACCTGCCTTGCCAAAGGCTTGGTGGAGTTTCTGGGGCGGGTGGGGGCGCAAGCTCTGGGCGGCTGGCGCAGCCCAGAAAGCTACACAGGCACACCGCTATCCATAAACCTCTGAGCATTAGGGGTTCACGCCCAGTCGTTTCAGGGTGTCCAGTAAGGTGTCGTTGTCAGCATTCAAACCCTTGCCTTCACGCCAAATGCTCAGTGCTTCATCTTTGCGGTTGAGCGACCACAGCACCTCGCCCAAGTGGGCGGCAATTTCAGCATCGGGGCGGTTTTTAAAGGCCCATTGCAGCAAGCGCAGAGCTTCTTCTTTGTTGCCAAGCCTGAACTCAGCCCAAGCCAGGCTGTCGGTAATGTAGGGGTCGGCTGGTGCAAATTCCAAGGCTTTGGTGATGAGCTGTTTGGCCTCTACCAGCCGCACGTTGCGGTCTGCAAACGAGTAGCCCAAGGCGTTGTAGGCATGGTGGTAATCGGGTTTGATTGCAATCACTTGCCGCAGCAGCCGCTCCATCACACCAATATTCCCCATTTTTTCAGCGAGCATGGCCTGTTCATAAAGCCACTCCACGTCGTTGGGAGACTTTTTAAGAGCTTGGCTGAGCAGCTCATAAGCCTGCGCGTATTTGCGGTAATCGCGCAGCAGCTGCAGTTCAGCAGCAAGTTTGAAGCGGGCATCTGCCTCGGTGCGAGCGGGCAAGTTTTGGAGCAATTGGCGGGCATCGTCCAGCTTGCCTTGTTTGGCCAATAGGCTGGCGCGACGGCTTTGTACCCTGACCAAGTCTTCAGGGCTGCCCACTTTGGCCAGCCATGCCTCAGAGCCTGCAAAGTCTTTGCGCTGCTCTGCAATTTGGGCCAAGGCCAAGTAGGCCGACACCAAGCCGCGCGTGCGTTCATCTGTCTCGCCAGATGCATTTTGTGCAGTTTCAGGGGCAGAGCCGGACAGCTGTAAAAAGCGCAGCAAAGAGGTTTCGGCTTCTTTAAATTGGTTGTTTTGCAGCTCTAAAGACCCCTGAAACAGCCATGCATCTGCAAAACCGGCTTGGCTGCGCGTCACCATTTGAATTTGCTCTAAAGACTCCGCAAAGCGTTGGTTGTTCAAAAGTGCCCGGGCATATTCCATGCGCACCTCGGGGCTGGGTTGGCGCGCAAGAAACCTGCGAACCAAGGTTTCAGCCTGGGTTTGCTGCTGGTTCATGAGAGCCAATGCCAACAAAATGGGGCCAACGGCTTGGGCGTCTAGGCTATGGGCGCGTTGGGCAGCATCTAAGGCGCCTGATCGGTTTTCTGCCTGCAGGCGCATGCGGCCAATGGACGTCCAGCTGGACACAGCCGTTTCGGGTTTGTTGGCAAACTCGCTTAAGGTTTGCTCCACAATTTGAGCGGCCGCTTTGCGGTCCGAAGCTCGGGCGTAAAACCTAGGCACTATAGAAATCACGGCTGCGCGATCAGCCTCTGGCGTGAGGGTGATTTCCCGCTTTAGGGGGTCAGCGGTTTCTTGAGTGCGGTTCAAGCCCAGCAATATTTGCAGCACAAAGCGGTTGGCCTCGCGCGAATTGGGCAGGGCTTGTCGCCAGGCTCTTGCTGCTTGCAAGGCCGATTCGCCAGACCGCGCCTGCAGGGCAATTTCAACAGCGCGTTGGTAAAGCTGTGGATCTTGTGTTTTGCGTGCGGCATCCAGCATTAAAGAATAGGCGGCACCAGGCTCCCCTTGCTGGGCATTCAACTCACCCAACAGCAATTGGTAGAGCAAACCCCCATCAATAGTGGAATTGGCAACAGGCTTATTAACCGCACCTTCTGTCGCGTTAGCGCTGAGCATGCAAGAGACCAATAAAAGGGCAGCTAAACGGTGGGCAGTGCGAAGCATGATGAGCTTATGGGGTGAGGGTCAGCTCATAATAATCCATGCCCGAATTACCCGAAGTAGAAGTCACCCGCCTGAGTTTTG
>CAMAXR010000163.1 GCA_945862195.1 Hylemonella gracilis | reverse complement strand
CACACACCACCCCTGAGCGATGTTGCGCAGGTTATGTGGCTCAAGCAAGAGGCGGCTTACCAGCCGCCGTTGGACTGCGCGCCTTGTTTTGAGCGCGAATGCCCTTTGGGGCACATGCGTTGCCTAAACGACCTGACCGTGGCGCGGGTTTGGGCGCAGCTGCACGCGCTGCTTAAGTAGCTTCAGCCCGCCCAAAAAAAGGCCGCCAAGGGGTGAACCCCAAGGCGGCTTTTTGATGGTCCAGAGGACTATTTTTTTGACAGTGACAGCAAACCTCTGCAGTTTGAGTCACAAATACCCAAACCCCCATCCCCCATATAGGGGGTAAAACATTGAGGTTTCTAAGGAGCGCAAGGAGACAAAAGAGCATCGGGGGCGGAAGGAACGAAAGGAGCGGAGGGCGCGTTATTCGTTTAGAGGCTGACTGGGCGGGCCGATCGGCTCTTGATGGTAAGTATTTTGAGAGCGCTGTTGCCGCCCTGCCAGCCACACCAACAACAACACCGGCAGCCCCAACAAAGCGGTAGAGGTGAAAAACACCTCATAGCCCCATGCGTCTACAAACTGCCCCGAAAAACCCGCCAACCACTTGGGCGCGAGCAACATCATGGAGCTGAACAAGGCATATTGGGTGGCCGAGTAGCTGACGTTGGTGAGGCTGGAAAGGTAGGCAATAAACGCCGCAGAGGCAATCCCGCTGGCCAAGTTGTCGGCAGAAATCACGGCTATCAAGGCAGTGACGTCGTGGCCGTGCCCGCCCAGCCACGCAAACAGCAGGTTGCTCAGGGCGCTGAGTACGGCGCCCAACATCAGCACGCGCATCACCCCCCAGCGCACCGCCATGGCCCCGCCCACAAAGGCGCCCACCAGCGTCATGATGACGCCGTACACCTTGGTCACAGCGGCCACTTCGGCCTTGGTGTAGCCCATGTCCACATAAAACGGGTTGGCCATGATGCCCATCACCACGTCGCTAATGCGGTAAACCGCAATCAGCCCCAAAATCAGGGCGGCTTGCCAGCGGTAGCGGCGAATAAAGTCGGCAAACGGCTCTACCAGCGCGCCTTGCAACCACGAGCCCAGGTTGCGGGCGGGGGGCAAGTCGCGCGCCACGGGCTCGGGGCTGAGCCACACCGTCAGCATGGCGGGCAACATGCTCGCAGCCATCACCAAATAGGCCCACTGCCAAGCGGTTTGCTGGTAAGTGCCCGCCTCAGCCACTTCTGCCAGAGTGGCCAGCCAAAGTACCCCGGCACCAGCCCAAATCATGGCCAGGCGGTAGCCGGTTTGGTAAGACGCCGCCAGCGCGGCTTGCCGCTCGGCGCCCGCGGATTCAATGCGAAAAGCGTCTAGCGCAATGTCTTGTGTGGCCGACCCAAACGCCACTGCCAGTGCGCACCATATCAAGGGCTCCAAGCCGCTGCGCGGGTCGTGCAGCGCCATGCCCACCAGCCCCACCATGATCAACACTTGCGCCGCCATCAACCAGCTGCGGCGCAGGCCCCACAAACGGTTCACCACAGGTAAAGGCAAGCGGTCTACCAATGGTGCCCATACCCACTTAAACGCATAGGCTAAGCCCACCCAGCTCAAAAACCCAATGGTGGTTCGGTCTATGCCCGCCTCGCGCAGCCTAAAACTCAAAGTGCCCAACACCAGCAGCAAAGGCAGGCCCGCCCCAAAACCCAACACCAACATACGCAAAGATGCGGGCTCCAGGTACACCGCCAAGGTGGCGCGCCAAGTGGGGAGCAAAGGGGAGGGAAGAGGCATGGGGGCGGGTTCAGGGTGGAGTTTGCGGGGGCTTGTTTGGAGGGGCTTCGGCATCTTTTGCAGAAATTGATGGATGATGCATCAAAATATTCACCTGAATGCCTAACCCCAATACAGCGCCCAGTGAACCCACTCAAAGCCCATAAACCTCTTGCCGCCCCTGCTGCCTCAGCTTCTCTGCGGCGCTGGGCCGTCTGCTGCGCACTTGTTTTAGGGGGCGTACCGTTACAGGTTCAAGCGCAAGGTCAAGGCCGTGAGGGGGTGGAGGTGGGCCAGCCATCGGCTTTTGCCAAGATGGTGCCCGCCGAGCAGGTGGAAAACAGCGCGCGCCAGCAGTACTACCAAATGTTGGACCAGGCCAATGCTAAAAAAGCGCTCGCTCCCAAAGACCACCCGCAGCTGATCCGGCTGCGTGACATTGCCAAACGCATCATTCCCCATGCTTTGACTTGGAACCCCCGCGCCAAAGATTGGAAGTGGGAAGTGAATTTGATTGGCTCAGGGCAAGTCAACGCGTTTTGCATGCCTGGCGGCAAGATTGCGTTTTACAGCGGCATATTGGACAAGCTCAAGCTCACCGACCATGAGGTGGCCATGGTGATGGGCCACGAAATTGCCCATGCCTTGCGTGAGCACGCCCGCGAGCGCATGGGCAAAACCGCTGTGACCAATGGCGTGGCGCGCATTGGCGGCGTGTTGGCGGCCAGTATTTTTGGTATAGACCCCAACCTCACCGACATGGTGGCGCGCGGCGGCGCCAACTTGCTGACCTTAGAGTTCAGCCGAGAAGATGAAACCGAGGCCGACATTGTGGGTTTGGAGTTGGCCGCCCGTGCAGGCTTCGACCCACGTGCCGGCATTTCGCTTTGGGAGAAAATGAGCGCGGCCAATGCCAATAGCCCCCCTCAATGGCTGTCTACCCACCCTTCCGGGCGCAGCCGCATTGAGGAAATTCAGCAGCAATTGCCTAAGGTGATGCCTTTGTATGAGAAGGCTAAGCTGGCTTACCCGGAATAATCAAGTCCCGCCCACATAAGGATTGGTTTTGCGCTCACGGCCAAACGTGCTTTCCGGCCCGTGACCGGGAATGAACACCGTGTCGTCCCCCATGGGCCACAGCCTTTGTGTGATGCTGGCAATCAAGTGGTCGTGGTTGCCTTGCGGAAAATCGGTGCGGCCAATAGAGCCGGCAAACAACACATCGCCCACAAATGCCCTATGGGCCTCCTCTGAGTAAAACACCACATGACCAGGCGTATGGCCTGGACAGTGCCGGACCTGCAAACTGCAATGCCCAATTTGCACTGTGTCGCCATCGTGCAGCCAACGTGAGGGTGTAAAGGTGTCTGATGGCGGAAAGCCAAACCGCTGACTTTGCAGCGGCAAACCATCAATCCAAAACTGATCGCCTGTATGCGGCCCGATGATCGGCAAGTTCAACAACTGTGCCAGTTCTGCCGTGCCACCCGCATGGTCAATGTGCGCATGCGTGAGCCAAATCTGTTCCAGCTTGAC
>CAMAXR010000162.1 GCA_945862195.1 Hylemonella gracilis | reverse complement strand
TGATTTCGGTGAGGTTGCTGGTCGTAGCGGTGGGTCAGCGTGTGCCCGACTGGGCACAGACTGCGTGGGACGACTATGCCAAGCGGTTTCCACCAGAGCTGAAAGTGGAGCTCAAGACCGTCAAAACTGAGCCCCGGCCCGGCAAATCTTTAGAGCAAATCCATGTTGCAGAACGCGCTCGCATTGAGGCTGCCATACCCAAGGGGAGTCGTTGGGTGGCGCTTGATGAGCGAGGAACCGCCTTGAATACCAAGGCCTTGGCTGAAAAAATAGAACACTGGCAAACACAGGGGCAAGATGTGGCCCTGCTCATTGGTGGGCCCGATGGTTTGGATCCCGAGCTTCGAGCTGCAGCGCATGAACGGATTAGGCTGTCAGATCTGACCTTACCGCATGCTATGGTGCGTGTGTTGTTGGTGGAGCAGTTGTACAGGGCGTGGTCTATCTTGGCGCATCACCCTTACCATCGCGAGTAAATGCAAGCACCATCTTCTAGTTTTATTTATCTGGCCTCTCAAAGCCCCCGCAGGCGGCAACTTCTGGAGCAAGCGGGTGTTGTTTATGAACTGCTGCTTCCCGAAGCCTCAGAAGATACTGAAAGCTTGGAGGCGCCCTTACCAAATGAAGCGCCACTGCGCTACGTCAAAAGGGTTACAAATCTGAAATTACTGGCCGCACTTCAGCGTTTAAAGACGCGTCATTTGACGCCTGCGCCCGTGTTGTGTTCCGACACCACGGTGGCTTTGGGTGGACTCATATTGGGCAAACCCCATGACGCTCAAGATGCCCGGCGCATGCTCAGCCAGTTGTCTGGCGAGACTCATAGGGTATTGACAGCCGTGAGCTTGGGCCAACCGACGGCATTTGGTGTGAAAGATCCTCTTCAAATTTCTGCTGATGTTGAGCAAAGTGTCAGCATTTCAAAGGTGCGGTTTGCCAAGTTAAGCGGCGCGCAAATTGAACAGTACGTCGCCAGCGGTGAGCCTATGGGCAAGGCTGGGGCATACGCAATACAAGGCCGTGCAGCAGGATTTGTTGAGCACATATCGGGCAGCTATTCGGGCATCATGGGTTTACCCTTGTTTGAAACTTTGCAGCTGTTGAAGTCGTGGGGCTTAAAACATGCATGAAGACATCTTGATCAATTGGTCACCCCAAGAAACCCGCGTCGCGGTGGTGGCTAATGGCGCGGTCCAAGAGCTCCACGTTGAAAGAACCTGTGAGCGCGGCTTGGTGGGCAATATCTATCTAGGTAAGGTAACCCGTGTGTTGCCAGGTATGCAGTCGGCATTTATTGATATGGGTCTTGAAAAGGCAGCCTTTTTGCATGTGGCGGATGTGTGGCACCCCCATGTCTCCACCGAGGTCTCAGAGCCGCAGGGGGCAGCAAATTTACCAACAGCGCCCACGCCGTCACAAGTACCTACAGCACTGATCCCCATCGAAAAGCAGATTTTTGAAGGTCAAACCCTTTTGGTTCAAGTGATCAAAGACGCCATTGGCACCAAGGGGGCGAGGTTGACCACGCAAATCAGCATTGCAGGTCGTTTGTTGGTGTTTTTGCCTCAAGACGATCATATTGGCGTCTCGCAAAAGATACCCGGTGAACTTCGGTTGAATCTAAGGCAACGGCTCCAAAACCTTGTAGATGCTGCTTCCGAAAAGGGCAAGTTTGGCGGGGGCTTTATTTTGCGAACCAATGGCGAGGAGGCCACGGACCAAGAGCTGGGGGATGACATTTCCTATTTGCGCAAAACTTGGAGCCGTATCAAAGAGGCGTCTACCAGAATGCCGCCTAAGTCGATCTTGCATCAGGACTTGAACCTTTTGCAGCGGGTACTGCGCGACTTGGTGGGTGAGACCACCCAAACCATCCGTATCGATTCTTTTGAACAACACCAAGCTCTGGTGCAATTTGGCCGCGAATTCACCCCCTCAGCGGTGGATAAGTTACAGCACTACAAGGGCGAACGTCCTATTTTTGATTTGTACGCCATTGATGAAGAGGTGGCCAAAGCCTTGGGCAGGCGCGTTGATTTGAAATCGGGTGGGTATTTGATCGTGGATCAAACCGAGGCACTTACCACCATTGATGTGAATACGGGCGGTTTTGTGGGTGCTCGCAATTTTGACGAGACGATGTTCAAAACCAATTTGGAAGCGGCGCAGGCCATCGCCCGCCAGCTGAGGTTGCGCAATTTGGGCGGTATTGTGATTGTGGATTTCATCGACATGTCCCCTCCTGAACACAAAGAAGCAGTACTGTTAGAGTTTCGCAAGCAACTGGCCAGAGACCGTGTGAAAACCATGGTGGGCGATTTTTCACAATTGGGTCTGGTAGAGATGACCCGCAAACGCACGCGCGATTCTTTGGCGCACATGCTGTGCGAAAGTTGCCCTGTCTGTGAGGGTAAAGGCAGCGTAAAAACCTCTAGAACCGTGGCCTACGATATTTTGAGAGAAATACTTAGAGAAGCGCGGCAATTTAATCCGCGAGAATTTCGCATTGTGGCTTCGCCCCAGGTGGTGGAGTTGCTGCTGGATGAGGAAAGTCAGCACCTTGCTGGGCTCATTGACTTTGTAGGCAAGCCTATTTCCCTGCAAAGCGACACCAGCTTGGGGCAAGAGCAGTTCGACATTGTGTTGGTTTAACAGGCGTCACAGACTTAAACCATGCGCATCGCCGTTTTAGGACGCACATTCAGCCGTCAAGCGGGGGGGGCAGAAACCTATGCGGTAGAAATTGCCCAGGAGTTAGCGGTAGAGCACGAAGTTCATGTGTTTACGCAATCCACCGATCGGCCTCTACAAGGGGTCACCTACCACCGAGTCTGGTGTATCAGCCCACGACCGCGTTGGTTGAATCACCTGCTGTTTGCCTGGTTAACTTGGCGCGCCACCCGAAAGGGTTTTGATGTGGTGCATTCACATGAATTGACATGGCATGGGCAAATTCAAACCATACACGTGCGTCCAGTGCGGTTTAACCTATTGGCGGGGGTAACTGACTGGCGTTTGATAGTCAGGTGGCTCAAGGTGCTAACTAGCCCTAGGCTGCTGACCTACGTGTGTTTAGAAGCAGCACGTTTTAAACAAGTGTGCGTGGTGGCCACGTCTGACCCATTGGCGGCGGAATGCAAAAAAGCTTATCCCAAGGCGCATATTGAGGTGATTGAGCCAGGTATTCGTTTGCCTACCATGCGTATGGAAAAAAACGATGCGAAGACCAACTTGGGATTGGACGCGTCCCGCAAACTCATATTATTTGTGGCCAATGATTTCGCTCGAAAAGGCCTGGA
>CAMAXR010000161.1 GCA_945862195.1 Hylemonella gracilis | reverse complement strand
AGGCGCAAGGCCCGCTCCAGCTCGGCTGCGTCGTGCACCTCCACCAACACTGCCATATCCAAACTGCGCGCCACGGCTTCTAGCTCGGCCATCAGCCCATCGTCCAGGCAGGCGGCAATGAGCAGCACACAGTCTGCCCCCATAGCCCTGGATTCATAAATTTGGTAGGGGTCGATCATGAAGTCTTTACGCAATACAGGCAGCTCACAAGAAGCACGCGCTAACTTCAAATAGTCAGGACAGCCCTGAAAAAACTGTCGGTCGGTCAGCACTGAGAGGCAGGCTGCGCTCACCACGCCTTGGGCAGCCCCATTCACGCCACCTTGAGGCGCACCACCCTGCGCATTGCCTAGGGCATAGCTCTGAGCAATGTCAGACGGCTCAAAATCTGCGCGCAGCACGCCTTTGGAGGGGCTGGCTTTTTTAATTTCGGCAATCACCGCCGCCGCACCGGCCTGCAGTTTGTGGCGCATGGCGCCCACAAAGTCGCGCGTCAGCACCCGCGACTCCGCATCGGCTCTTACCGCAGCCAAGGGGGATTTGGTTTGGGCCTGCGCCACCTCTTGGCGTTTCACCGCCACAATTTGATTCAGTATGTCGCTCATGATGCAGCTCCTTGCTTCGACGCAGCTCCCAGCTTAGGCGTTGCCCCTTGGCTTGGTTCGGCCAAAGCGTGCGATAGGGCCACCAAAGCTTCGAGCTTGGCCAGTGCTGCGCCGGAAGCCAACACCGCTTGAGCGCGCTGGACGCCATCTTGAATGCTGGCAGCCACGTTGGCGGCGTACAAAGCCACGCCCGCATTGAGGGCCACGATGTCGCGCGCAGGGCCAGGCTGGTTGTGCAGCACCTGCATCAGCATCTCGCGGGAGGCTTCGGGCGTGTCTACCCGCAAGGTGCGGGCGCTGGCCATGGTCAAGCCAAAATCTTCGGGGTGAATTTCGTACTCAGTGATGCGTCCGTTTTGAAGCTCACCCACCAAAGTGGCCGCGCCCAGGCTCACCTCATCCATGCCGTCTTTGCCGTGCACCACCAGGGCATGAACCGCACCCAGCCGCTCCAGCGCACGCACTTGTATGCCCACCAAGTCGGGGTGGAACACGCCCATCAAGATATGGGGCGCACTGGCCGGGTTGGTTAAGGGACCCAAAATATTGAACAGGGTTTTAATGCCCAGCTCGCGCCGCACCGGGGCCACGTTTTTCATGGCGGGGTGGTGGTTGGGGGCAAACATAAACCCCACGCCCACCTCCGTCACACATTGCGCAATGGCGGCGGGGCTGAGCTGAATGTTCACGCCCAAAGACTCCATCACATCCGCACTACCGCTCTTGCTGCTCACGCTGCGCCCGCCGTGCTTGCTGACCTTGGCGCCCGCCGCCGCGGCCACAAACATGGCGCAGGTGGAAATATTGAAAGTGTGCGAGCCGTCTCCGCCGGTGCCCACAATGTCCACCAAATGGGTGGTGTCGGGCACCTGCACCTTGAGCGAAAACTCCCGCATCACCATGGCCGCGGCCGTAATTTCGCCTATGGTTTCTTTTTTGACGCGCAGGCCGGTGATAAAAGCCGCCACCATCAAAGGCGTCATCTCGCCGCTCATGATGAGCCGCATGATGTGCAGCATTTCGTCATGAAAAATTTCGCGGTGCTCGATCACGCGCTGCAGCGCTTCTTGAGGGGTGATCTGATGAACTTGGGCCATACGTTTAGGTGGGTGTGAGAAAGTTGCGCAGCAGGGCGTGGCCATGCTCGCTCAAAATGGATTCAGGGTGAAACTGCACGCCCTGCACCGCCAAGCGTTTGTGCCGCAACCCCATGATGTCGCCGTCGTCCGTCCAAGCGGTGATTTCCAGTTCTTCAGGGCAGGATGCACGCTCAATGACCAGCGAGTGGTAGCGGTTCACGGTGAACCGCTCGGGCAAATGCGCAAACACGCCTTGTTGGGTGGTGGTGATGACGCTGGTTTTGCCATGCATTAAGGCCTGCGCACGCACAATGCGCCCGCCAAAAGCTGCCCCTATGCTTTGGTGCCCCAAACACACCCCCAAAATAGGCAATTGCCCTGCCAAGGCTTTTATAGCCTCCACCGAAATCCCCGCCTGCGCCGGAGCACAAGGGCCCGGCGACACCACCAGTCGGTCCACCGCACCGGACTTCACTTGGGCCTGCAGATCAGGCACCGAAATCTCATCGTTGCGGTACACCGCGACCTCAGCGCCCAGCTCGCCAAAGTACTGCACCAAGTTGAAGGTGAAGGAGTCGTAGTTGTCGATCATCACCAAGCGAAGGGGATGACTTGAAGAGCTTGTGGCCGTCATTCCAGCCCCTCTTCCACCAGCTCGCTCGCGCGAAGCAGGGCGCGGGCTTTGACCTCGGTTTCTTTCCACTCCAGCTCAGGTACAGAGTCGGCCACCACACCGGCAGCGGCTTGCACATACAGGGTTTGGTTTTTGATGATGCCGGTGCGAATGGCTATGGCCACGTCCATGTCGCCCGCGTAACTTAAATAGCCACACGCGCCGCCGTATATGCCGCGCTTGCTGGGCTCAAGCTGATCAATCAGCTCCATAGCGTGCACCTTGGGCGCGCCCGTCAGGGTGCCCGCCGGAAACGTGGCCTTGAGCACATCCATAGAGCTCAGACCCGGCTTTAGCAGCCCTTCCACATTGCTCACGATGTGCATCACATGGCTGTAGCGCTCCACCACAAAGGCTTCGGTCACCTTCACGCTGCCGGTTTGGGCAATGCGGCCAATGTCGTTGCGGGCCAGGTCAATCAGCATCACGTGCTCGGCCCGCTCTTTGGGGTCTTGAATCAGCTCTTGCTCGGCGGCCTTGTCCAGCTCAGGGGTGGCGCCACGCGGACGCGTGCCCGCCAGCGGCCTGATGGTGACTTTTTGGCCCTCGGGCGTGGCCTCTTGGCGCACCAAAATTTCGGGCGAGGCCCCCACTACCTGAAAGTCGCCCAAATCGTAGTAATACATATAGGGCGAGGGGTTGAGCATGCGCAAAGCGCGGTACAACGACAGCGGCGACTCGGTAAACGGCTTGTGCAAACGCTGGCCCACTTGCACCTGCATAAAGTCGCCCGCTTCAATCAGCTCTTTGGCGCGGGCCACGGCGGCCAAGTAGTCGTCTTTGGCAAATTCGCGCTCTACCTCGTACGAGGTGCTTTGGTGAATGGGCGGAGCCTGCACCGGCAAACGCAGGCGGTCTTTTAGGGTTTGCAGGCGCTGCTGCGCAGCACTGTAAGCGCCGGGCTGTGCGGGGTCGGCATAAACCATCAGGTACAGCATGCCCGACAAGTTGTCGATCACGGCAAGTTCTTCGCACTGCACCAACAAAATGTCGGGGCAGCCTAGGGTGTCGGG
>CAMAXR010000160.1 GCA_945862195.1 Hylemonella gracilis | reverse complement strand
TGATTTGTATTTGCGTTGCAAAAAAGTCAATTCCCATCAACATGTGAGCCGCAGTGAAGGGGCAATATGATGTTTGAAAATTTAGTCTATGAAATTTAGTTATTTCCATCTAATAGGTGCCGCATGAACTTTCCCATTACACACATCGCTTCTCTTTGCAAGTACACAGGAATCAGTTTTACCGCCGGAGCCATTACCCAAGGTTTTTTCAGTGGTGAGCGTTCATTTTGGACCGCCATCATTGGCATCACCATTTACTTGATTGGCGGCACTTTAGAAAAAATCTCTAATCCTGATCAAGATCACAGTTGGACCAACGTGTTGGCTGTAGGTATCGTGGCCTCCATTGGTTTGGGTTTCTTTACGGGAGGGCTTCAGCACTTTCCAGATTCGCCCGCAAGAAGTTCGTGGGTTGTGCCTGTTGGGTTTGTCATGTCCCTGATGGCGATGTATTGGATGGACGGTAAAGGTAAGGTTCAAGTGAAAACCTTGCTGGTATATGGCTTGATCAGCTTGGCCGTTGTGTTGGCAGCTTCCTTATATGCACTTTCCTACTTTAATGAACACGGCAGCGAAGGCCATGATCACGGCCATGACCATGCTCCCCCGAAAGCCGAAACGGTGACCACCCCTTCAATCAGAGAGGTTCGAATCGAAGTGGACGACACCATGCGCTTTTCCCCTGATACATGGCAGGCGCAGGTGGGTGAGTCCGTTCGAATCGTGCTTGTTAATAAGGGTAAGGTCGATCACGAATTGGTCATCGGCACTGAAAAAGAGCTGATCGCCCATGCAAAAGAAATGGCGAATCCCAATGCCCATAGACACCACCACACCAATGAGTTGGCTGCAAAAGCGGGGCAGCAATCTGAATTGGTTTGGACATTTAAAGAGCCTGGGAAGTACGCTATGGCCTGCTTTGAACCCGGCCACTACGAGGCTGGCATGAAGGGTGTCATCAACGTGTTGCCTTCAAAACTCTAAACAGGCAAACCATAAAAGAGCTGGGCGCTATCACAAAAGCATGGTGTCATTCTTGAGCAGTTCTGACCAGCCCAAACACCCTCAACCCAATACAGAGTTTGTACCCAAGGTAAGTTGGCATGAGGCCCTTGGCTTTTGGTTCAAGCTGGGGTTTATCAGCTTTGGTGGTCCTGCCGGACAGATTGCCTTGATGCACGAAGAACTGGTGGTGCGCCGCCAGTGGATTTCAGAGAAGCGTTTTTTACATGCACTGCACTACTGCATGGTTTTGCCAGGGCCGGAGGCGCAGCAATTGGCCACCTACATCGGTTGGCTGCTGCATAAAACTTGGGGTGGCATATTGGCAGGAGTCTTATTTGTGCTGCCATCGCTTTTTATTTTGATCACGCTGTCTTGGGTCTACATCGTCTTTGGTGAGGTGCCATGGGTCGAAGGGTTGTTTTATGGCATCAAGCCAGCAGTAATTGCCATCGTGATCCAAGCTGTTTACAGAATAGGTTCTAGAGCACTCACCAACCGGACTTTATGGGCTATTGCCGCGGCCAGTTTTGTGGCTATTTTTTCTTTTAACCTGCCCTTTCCACTCATCGTCCTTGCGGCGGCTGCCATCGGTTTGCTGGGCGGGAGAATTTCTCCCACTACTTTTTCCACGGGCGCTTCATTGACAGAGGACCACACTCCTGCGCCCCAACACGCTGTATTCAAGTGGCAGCGCTTGTGTCTTGTCTTGTCGGTGGGTGGACTGCTGTGGGTTTTGCCCATGGGGTTTTTGGTTTTGAACTTGGGTTGGGAGCACACGCTGACACAGATGAGTTGGTTCTTCACCAAAGCTGCTTTGTTGACGTTTGGCGGCGCCTATGCGGTATTGCCTTATGTTTATCAAGGTGCGGTTGAGCACTTTGGCTGGCTTACCGCTACTCAAATGATGGATGGCTTAGCGCTGGGGGAAACCACACCCGGGCCTCTCATCATGGTGGTGACGTTTGTAGGGTTTATGGGTGGATACGCTAAAGCAGTGTTGGGGCCAGACAGCTTGTTTTGGTCGGGGGCACTTGCGGCCACCTTGGTGACGTGGTTCACATTTTTGCCCTCGTTCATATTCATCTTGGCTGGGGGCCCACTGGTGGAGAGTACGCACAACCACTTGAAATTGACGGCGCCTTTGGCTGCCGTGACAGCTGCAGTGGTGGGCGTGATTTTGAACTTGGCCCTATTTTTTGGTTACCACGTGCTGTGGCCCAGTGGACTTGGGGGTGCGTTGGATGGGGTGTCTGCAGCCATTGCTTTGTTGGCCGCAGTGGCCCTTTTTAAATACAAGCTCAATGTGATTTACGTCATTGCAGCTTGTGGGTTTGCGGGAGTTGTGGTTCGTTTTTTGGTGTGATGGTTTTTGTTGATGCACATCAAGTGCAGGGCACCTACTGTGGAGGACACTGAGCATTCTGATTCACTTGGTCCACCTAGATTGATGCCAACACACATTGCGGCCGGTAGCGGCACTTTCATCTGCCCTATGCATCCTGAAATTCAGCAGGATCACCCTGGCAATTGCCCCAAGTGCGGTATGGCGCTTGAGCCTCAGCTGCCAGAACTTGATGACCAAGACAACCCAGAGCTGACTGACTTTCAACGTCGCTTTTGGTGGACCTTGCCGCTCACCCTGTTGGTGGCTTTTTTGTCTATGGTGGGCCATCGCCTGAATCTGATGAACATAACGGTGCAAAGCTGGATCGAGCTGGCCTTATCTTTGCCCATTGTGTTGTGGGCAGGGTGGCCTTATTTCTCACGCGGTTGGCAATCGGTTGTCAACCGCAGCCCCAATATGTGGACGCTCATTAGCTTAGGCACTGGGTCCGCCTTTGTGTACAGCGTGGTTGCTACCTTAGCGCCGCAGATGTTTCCTATTTCATTTGTCTCCATGGGGCGCGTGGCTGTTTATTTTGAGGCGGCTGCGGTCATTATTTCGCTGACCTTGCTGGGCCAAATTTTGGAACTCAAGGCGCGCTCCAAAACTTCGGCGGCCATCAAGTTGCTGCTGGGCTTGGCCCCCAAAACAGCGCGCCGCATTCAAGCCGATGGAAGCGAGTCCGATGTCCCTCTGACCCACGTCCACGTGGGCGACCTGCTGCGCATTCGCCCGGGCGAAAAAATTCCGGTGGATGGACGGGTAACAGTGGGCGGCAGCGCGGTCGATGAATCTATGCTGACGGGTGAGCCCATTCCGGTAACCAAGCGCGTGGGCGACCCATTAATGGGGGCCACTCTTAATACCTATGGCGCGCTGGTGATGCGTTCTGAAAAAGTAGGCTCATCCACGGTGCTGTCGCAAATTGTGCAAATGGTGGCTCAAGCACAGCGTTCTAAAGCACCTATGCAGCGCATGGCCGATACCGTAGCGGCTTGGTTTGTGATGGCGGTGGTGGCCGCTGCGGTGCTTACTTTTTTAGGTTGGGGCTTTTTAGGCCCGGAGCCCAGTTGG
>CAMAXR010000159.1 GCA_945862195.1 Hylemonella gracilis | reverse complement strand
GCTCTGGCACATCCGCTACCCGCTGGTGGACGCAGACGGCGCGCTTAAAGCCATAGGCTTGGAGTCCATCACCGTGGCCACCACCCGGCCTGAGACCATGCTGGGCGACGTGGCGGTGATGGTGCACCCCGAAGACGAGCGCTACGCGGTCCTGATCGGCAAAATGGTGCGGCTGCCCCTGTCGGGCGACACGCCCGCGCAATGGCGTGAGATTCCGGTGATTGCCGACGACTACGTGGACAAAGCCTTCGGCACCGGCGTGGTCAAGGTCACGCCCGCCCACGACCCAAACGATTACCAGGTGGGCCAGCGCCACCAGCTGCCCATGATGTGCGTGCTGACGCTGGACGCCAAAATCAACGACAACGCCCCCGCCGCCTACCAAGGCTTGGACCGGTTTGTGGCCCGCAAAAAAGTGGTGGCCGACCTAGAGGCCGGCGGCTTCTTGGTGGAAGTCAAAAAGCACAAGCTGATGGTGCCGCGCTGCGCCCGCACTGGCCAGGTGATCGAGCCCATGCTCACCGACCAATGGTTTGTGGCGATGAACAAACCGGCACCATCGGGCACCAGCATTGCGCAGGGCGCTATCGATGCAGTAGCAAGTGGCGATGTGCGCTTTGTGCCCGAGAACTGGGTCAACACCTATAACCAGTGGATGAACAACATCACCGACTGGTGCATCAGCCGCCAGCTATGGTGGGGCCACCAGATTCCGGCGTGGTACGACGAAGACGGGAACGTGATCGTGGCGCGTAACGAAGCTGAAGCCCAGGCCAAAGCTCCAGGTAAGACACTCAAGCGCGACCCCGACGTGCTCGACACCTGGTATTCCAGCGCGCTGGTGCCCTTTAGCACCATGGGCTGGGGCAATGACCTAGCCAGCTGGCGTTCCGGACACGAACCGGGCGATTTGGCGAGCGCAGCGAGTATGAGCATGGGCGAGTCCGGCACGTCCGCTGGCGGAAACAGCACAAACGCCCTGAGCGACTTCGACCTGTATCTGCCTTCCAGCACCTTGGTCACCGGCTACGACATCATTTTCTTCTGGGTCGCCCGGATGATCATGATGACCAAGCACTTCACCGGGCGGGTGCCCTTTAAGCATGTGTACATCCACGGTCTGGTGCGCGACGCGCAGGGCAAGAAGATGAGCAAGTCCGAAGGCAATGTGCTCGACCCGGTGGATCTGATTGACGGCATTGCGTTGGCGCCCCTGCTGGAAAAACGCACCACCGGCCTGCGCAAGCCCGAAACCGCGCCCGCAGTGCGCAAAAACACCGAAAAAGAGTTCCCCGAAGGCATTCCGGCCTACGGGGCGGACGCGCTGCGCTTTACTTTTGCGGCGCTGGCGTCGCTCGGGCGCAGCATCAACTTTGACAGCAAGCGCTGCGAGGGCTACCGCAACTTCTGCAACAAACTGTGGAACGCCACCCGCTTTGTGCTGATGAATTGCGAGGGCCAAGACTGCGGCCTAAGGGAACACACCAAAGCCGACTGCCAAGTGGGCGGCCCCGCGCACGGCTATATGCATTTCAGTGCGGCAGACCGCTGGATCACGTCACTGCTGCAAATGGCCGAGGCCGACGTGGCCCAAGGCTTTGCCGACTACCGGCTCGACAACGTGGCCAACACGATTTACGACTTTGTTTGGAACGAGTTTTGCGACTGGTACTTGGAAATCGCCAAAGTACAAATCCAACAGGGCGCCGCTAACCCCAACCAAGCAGCCGGAATGACCACCCAAAGGGCCACACGCCGCACGCTGATCCGCACTCTGGAAACCATACTGCGTCTGGCGCACCCCATCACACCCTTCATTACTGAAGAGCTCTGGCAAAAAGTGGCTCCGGTAGCGGGCAGAGCGGGCCCCTCCATCAGCATTGCAACGTATCCGGTAAGCCAGCCCGAGCGCATTGACGCCCAAGCGGTAGCAGAAATAAACCAGCTTAAGCAATGGGTGGACGCCTGCAGAAACCTGCGCGGCGAGATGAATGTGTCGCCCTCTACACGCTTGCCCCTGTTTGCATTGGTGGCACCCCAAGACCAAGACTTTTTAAACCGCTGGGCAGCGGTATTGCAAGCCTTGTCTAAGCTGAGTGAAGTGCAAATATTCCAAGACGAGTCGGCTTGGACGCAAGCTGCCCAAGCCGCGCCGGTGGCTGTGGCGGGCGCAACGCGGCTGTGCCTGTTCATGAAGGTAGACATTGAAGCCGAAAAACTGCGTTTGGGCAAAGAAGCCAGCCGCCTTCAAACTGAAATCACCAAGGCCCAGCACAAACTGGACAATGAAGCCTTTGTGGCCAAGGCACCGCCAGCCGTGATTGAGCAAGAACAAAAACGCCTGAGCGAATTCAGCAACACCCTGGCCAAAATTCAAGAGCAATTGGCACAGTTAGACCAAATGGCCAAAACGTAATCCCTAGACTCACATGAACAAAATCAACACCGCCGTATTTCCGGTTGCTGGCCTGGGCACCCGCTTTTTGCCTGCCACCAAGGCCAACCCTAAAGAAATGCTGCCCATTGTGGACAAGCCGCTGATTCAGTACGCGGTGGAAGAGGCTTATGAGGCGGGCATTCGGCACATGGTGTTTGTAACGGGCCGCAACAAACGGTCTATTGAAGACCACTTTGACACCGCTTACGAGCTGGAAAGCGAGCTCGAAGCCAACGGTAAAACCGCCATGCTCGAACTGGTGCGCTCGCTGGCACCTGCTGACATGGACTGCACTTATGTGCGTCAGGCCCGCGCTTTGGGCTTGGGCCATGCGGTCTTGTGTGCCGAACATCTGACCAATGGCGAACCCTTTGCGGTGCTGCTGGCCGACGACTTGATGCAAGGCGAAGCCGGCGGCCCCAATGTGCTCAAACAAATGGTGCAGGCCTATGAGCGTCTGGGCAATTCGGTCATTGCGGTGCAAGAGGTGCCCCTAGACCATGTGAAGCGCTACGGCATAGTGGCTGGCGTTGCCGATGGTGAGCGGCTTCTGAAGGTGCAGCATATTGTGGAAAAACCCAGCCCCGAAAAAGCTCCTTCTAGGCTGGCGGTAGCCGGTCGCTACATCTTGAGCCATGCGGTGTTTGGCCATATTCGAAAACAAGGCAAAGGCGCCGGTGGCGAATTGCAATTAACAGACGGCATTGCCGGCTTGCTGGCCGATGAAGCGGTACACGCCTATACCTACCTTGGCAAACGCTACGACTGCGGCAGCAAAGAAGGATTTTTAGAGGCCACTATTGAACTGGCCTTGCAACACCCCGAAGTGGGTGAGAGCTTTAGGAGCTACCTGAAGTCTTTGCAACTTTAAAAAAGTTGCGGCACTACCGGCAGCATGAGCGGCCGCATTACCGGCGGCGCAAGATGTGAATAAAGTCTTGCCCCTCGGTGCTCTGCTCGACCAGTTCATTGCCGGTTTGCTTGGCAAAGGCCTCAAAGTCGCGCATAGAGCCGGTGTCGGTGGACACCACCCGCAAAATCTGGCCGCTGGTCAATTCGGCCAAGGCCTTTTTGGCTTTCAAAATGGG
>CAMAXR010000158.1 GCA_945862195.1 Hylemonella gracilis | reverse complement strand
TGTGGCGCTGCTCCCTTTGGTCTTGCTTTTTTTGCAGCAACAGGCGTTGTTTTTCTAGTACCTTTTCCAGCACCGCCAAGCGGCATTCGGCCGCCATCAAATGCTTGCGGGCGGCTTCCAGCTGTCGGTTCATTTGCAACACCACGCCGTCTTGCAAACCCGTGGCGTGGCGCAGCCGGTCCATAAACTGGTAGTGGTGCGCCATCAAGGCAGGATTCAACACTCGGCCAGTTTGCGCCGACCAACGGTTGTGCGACTCATCGGCATAAGCATGCAGTTGAGTTAACTGCGCTTGCGCGCCCTGTAATTTTCGCAAGGCCTGCGCCACCAAGCGGCTTTCATCGTCGCGCTTGCGGGTGGCCACTTGTATGGCGAGTTGCAGTGCACTCATGCTGAGCTCACCCTAGCCTTTGAATTTAGGGCGTCCTCAAGGCGCACGGATGCCGCCATGGTTGCCAAACTGTTGTCTAGATTGGCCGCGGAGTACATGTCTTGTTGTAAAAACTCAGCCATACCCTCATGCAACTCCAATGCCTCATCTAGGCCCGCATCTGAGCCGGGTACATAAGCGCCAATTTGCACCAAATCGCGGCCCTTTTCATGACGGGCGTATACCGCGCGAAAGCGCCGCGCCACCTCAAAGTGGGCTTTAGACACCACGTTGTGCATCACACGGGAAGCAGATTTGCCGATGTCAATAGCGGGGTAATGACCCGCCTCGGCCAGTTCGCGCGACAACACAATGTGGCCGTCCAAAATGGCTCGTGCAGCATCGGCTACGGGGTCTTGCTGGTCGTCTCCCTCGGTGAGCACGGTGTAAAAAGCGGTAATGGACCCCATACCGTTCAGGCCATTGCCACTGCGCTCCACCAATTGGGGCAACTTCGAAAAAGCCGATGGCGGATAGCCCTTGGTGGCAGGCGGCTCACCCACAGCTAAGGCAATTTCTCGCTGTGCCATGGCGTAACGGGTTAAAGAATCCATCAACAGCAGCACGTGCTGGCCCTGGTCTCTAAAGTACTCCGCCACCGCAGTGGCGTAATGGGCGCCCTGCATGCGCAACAGGGGCGGCGCATCAGCAGGGGCTGCCACTACCACAGAGCGGGCTCTGCCATCTTCGCCCAGAATGTCTTCAATAAACTCTTTGACCTCTCGGCCTCGCTCGCCAATCAGGCCCACCACAATCACATCGGCTTGGGTGTAACGGGCCATCATGCCCAGCAACACACTTTTGCCCACGCCTGACCCGGCAAACAAACCCAAGCGTTGGCCACGCCCCACGGTTAGCAGGGCGTTGATGGATTTAATCCCCGTGTCCAATGGCTCTCGCACGGGGTCGCGGTCCATGGCGTTGATGGGGGGGCGCTCAAGGGGCGCAATGTGCACCTCTGTTAGGGGGCCTTGGCGGTCCATGGGCTCGCCATGCGCATCCACCACCCGCCCCAACAATCCGGCGCCCATGGGCAAACACAAGGTGCCGGGCTTGGGTGGCAAAGGCAACTGGTCTGGTTCATCGCCCAATAGGGGGGGCGTGGTGAGTTTGGGCGCCAAAGGCAACACGCGGGCACCGCTTGCCAAGCCCTGAACTTCAGATGCGGGCATCAAAAACGCCCGCTCGCCCGAAAACCCCACCACCTCGGCCACCACCGGCTCTTGCTTGGGCAGACAAATTTGCCACTGCGTGCCCACGGGTGCGCGCATGCCACCCGCCTCGAGCACCAAGCCTGTCAAACGGGTCAGGGTGCCGCCTGCATCCAAGGTGGTGCGGCCCTGCTGCACCCGCTTCACGGCCGACTGCAAAAACAAAGACCACTTGGGGTTGACGAGCGCTTCAGTCGTCATGCTTGGCCTCTGTGTGCGGGGCTTCTTTGTTTGGCAATTCTGAGCTCGACACCTCAGCGGTCCAAGTGCTGTCAAACCCCAGTTGCGCCAAGGCGTTAGACCACCTGCGCTCCAGGCGACCATCTATAAACGTGCCGCCCGCTTCCACTTGGCAACCGCCGCGCAGCAGTGCGGGGTCTGCCACAAAGGTCAAATTTAAATTGGGATGCTCTGTGTTGAGTGACTCTTCCAACATGTCCAAGTCTTGCGGGTGCAAACGCAGGGTGACGGCACGGGTGTCGGCAAACAGCGTTTCCAGTGCCTCGCGTATGGCGGGCATGAGCACATTGGGGTTGGTGTTGACTTCTTGGCGAACCACATGGCGGGCAATTTCGCAAGCCAGCTCCAGCACGCCATGCGCGCTCACATGCTCGGCAGCCTCAAGCTGAGCCTTGGCAGACTCCAACAACTCGGCCAGCAAACGGGCGTTTTCTTGGCCTTGGCTGGCCACAAAATCATCTATTTGTTGTTGCGCTTCTAGCCGGGTAGCCGCCTGCCCCTGCTGGAAGCCCTCGGCATACGCCTCTTCGCGAACGGCTCGGGCCAATTCTTCGTTCAGCTGGGCTTGCTGTTCTGCCTGCTTCAGGAGCTTGTCGGCCTCCACATCCGAGAAGCTCCAACGGGCGGCGTCCACCACCTCTTCGCCGGGTATAAATTTGCTGAAATTTCGCATGGGCTCAGATCATGGCGTCGTCGCCGCCACTGCCCGCCAGCATGATTTGGCCCTCATCGGCCAGTCGGCGCACCACCTTGATGATTTCTTTTTGCTGGCCTTCCACCTCAGACAAGCGCATGGGGCCTTGCGACTCCATATCCTCGCGCATGGTTTCAGCAGCACGGGTGGACATGTTGGACAAAAAGCGCTCTTTGAGCTCTTGCGACGAGCCCTTAAGCGCCACCAACAACGAGTCGGCGGTGATTTCGCGCAGCAGCAGCTGAATGCCCTTGTCGTCCAGTTTGCTGACGTCGTCAAACACAAACATTTTGTCCATGATTTTTTGGGCCAGATCGCCGTCAAAGCCCCGAATAGACTCGAGCACCGCGCCTTCCATAGACGCACCCAAAAAGTTGATCATTTCGGCAGCGGTCTTCACACCACCCAAAGAAGCCTTGCGCACCTTGTCGCCTCCAGCCAGCACTTTGTAAAGCACCTCGTTCAGGTCTTTCAGGGCCACGGGCTGAATACCTTCCATGGTGGCAACACGTAACATCACTTCGTTGCGGTGGCGCTCGGTAAAGTGCTTCAGTACATCGGCCGCTTGGTCAAACTCCAAGTGCACCAAAATCGCCGCCACAATTTGGGGGTGTTCGTTGCGCAGCAGCTCGGCTACGGACAAGGGGTCCATCCACTTCAAGCTTTCAATTCCTGAAACGTCGCCCCCCTGCAAAATACGGTCAATCAGCAAGGCGGCTTTGTCGTCGCCCAAGGCGCGCTTGAGCACATTGCGCACGTAGTCGCCCGAGTCGGACACCAGAAGGCTTTGCGAAGCCGCCACGGCGATGAACTTATCCACCACCGTCTCCACTTTTTCTTTGGGCACCACCCGGGTTTTGGCAATGGCCTCGCCCAGCTTTTGCACCTCTTTGGGTGACAAATGCTTAAATACTTCAGACGCCTCATCTTCACCCATGGACATGAGCAAAATGGCGGCGTCGTTGAGTCCTTCGTCTTGAGACATGGTGCGCTCTTAGTGGAAGTGGGTCACATCAACATCATCGG
>CAMAXR010000157.1 GCA_945862195.1 Hylemonella gracilis | reverse complement strand
CGCCAGTACTGACGGCTGGCTTCTAGCTGAGCGCCCAATGCCGCCGCCGCTTCCCATGGCCAGCGGGGTTTGTAGAGCAGCGCTCGGGCAATGGCAATCAGATCGGCATCGCCCGCTTGCAAAATATCCTCAGCTTGTTGCGCCTCAGTGATCAAGCCTACGGCCGTGGTGGTGAGCCCCGTGGCTTGGCGCACTTGGCGGGCAAAGGGCACTTGGTAGCCCGGCCCCACAGGTATTTGCTGCGCGGGCGAAATACCTGCCGTGGACACGTGCACAAAGTCGGCCCCCAAGGCCTTGAGCTCTTGGGCCAGGGTGCAGGTTTGCGCGGCGTCCCAGCCGCCGTCCACCCAGTCGGTGGCCGACACCCGCATGCCCACCGGCCCATCAAACACGGCGCGCACAGCGGCCAACACTTCCAGCGGAAAGCGCATGCGGTTCTCAAGGCTGCCGCCATAGGCGTCGGTGCGGTGGTTGGACAGGGGCGACAAAAATTGGTGCAGCAAATAGCCGTGCGCACCGTGCAGCTCAATGGCGTCTATGCCCAAACGGCGCGCGCGCTGCGCAGCCAGCGCAAACGCTTGGGCAATGTTGGCCATTTGGCTCAAGGTCAGCTCTGCAGGCGCGGGCTCTTCTGGCCGCTGCGGCAGAGCAGACGGCGCCACGGTGGTCCAGCCGCCATCTGCGGCAGACAACAAGCCGCCCCCAAACCACGGCGCCGAGCTGGATGCTTTGCGCCCCGCATGCGAAAGCTGTATGCACACCGGTACAGCAGGCGCCAGCTTTCGGGCGCGGTCTAAACAGTTGCCCAACGCGGCTTCGGTGGCGTCGTCGTACAAGCCCAAGCAGTCGGGGGTGATGCGGCCCTGCGCCGTCACACCCGTGGCCTCCAGGGTCACCAAGCCCGCGCCACTGTTGAGCAAGCTGGTCCAATGGGCTAGATGCCAGTCGGTGGCCTGACCTTGCACGGCCGAGTACTGGCACATAGGGGCCACCACAATGCGGTTGGCCAGCGGCAAGCCGCCGCGCGGTGAAGAGAGGGTGTAGGGGGTAAATAGCAAACTCATGGAATGGCTTTCAGAGCAACTGACCTTAGAACAGGCTTTAAATTGTGTCATGCCACGAGGCCTAGGCGGGCACAATGACTGCGACATAGCGCAAACCTCATGAACCAAACCGCAGTTCTCATTTTGCTGAAAGACACTGTATGAAAACTCCACCACCCTTTATTTCTAATACGTTCTCCAACTTGGTGGGCGTTCGGCTGGGTCGGGTGTTATGTCTCAACCTTGGTTTGTGCTTGTGGGGTTTGGGCATATGCAGTTTGAGCCTCTTGACCCTCCCCTCCTGGGCGCAAAACCCCAAGGTGGATTTGCTGGTAGAGCTGCGCCAAGTGGAAGAAGGTTCGGCGGGGTCCAGCAACACTGGCGGCAGCAACTCCAGCTGGAGCACATCTCAGCGCGAACAACTCCTAAAGCCGCAAAGAATTCAAGTGCGCAACGGCAGCAAAGCCAGCATGAGCTTGGGGCAAAGCGTGCCGGTGCAGTGGGTGCAGTCGGTGTCAGGCTTTACCTCCAGCCAATCGTCCACTGGGGGCGAAACCTCCACCACGGTGGGCACCACCACCAACACCGCCATGGGTGGCAGCGCGCAAGGCAGCAGCCGGGGCGGCAGCGTGACGCAAGGGCTGATGATGATCGACACTGGCCAACGCTTGGTGGTGCACCCTACCTGGGCCGGCGGCGCGCAAGCCGTGGTGGTGGAAGTGGAGGTGCAAAGCGCCCGCTTGGACACCCGGCCCGGTGCAGAATTGCCCGGCCAAAGCCGCAGCGAGCTGGTGACCACCGTGAGCGCACCCGTAGGCCACTGGGTCACCATTGCCTCCACTGGGGCCAGCGCCGTGCGGGGCAGCTACGGCAGTGAGGGCGCCGAAACATCGCGCAAGCTGCTGCAGCTGCGCATTTCCACACCTTAAGCCGCAGCTGGGCTTGGCCTCAAGGCGTTTAAGATGGTTTGCTTATGACCCTGACCGAACTCAAATACATCGTGGCGGTGGCGCGCGAAAAGCACTTTGGCAAAGCGGCCGAAGCCTGCTACGTGTCGCAGCCCACCTTGTCGGTGGCGGTAAAAAAGCTGGAAGAAGAGTTAGAGGTCAAGCTGTTTGAGCGCAGCGCCAACGAAGTCACGGTGACCGACTTGGGCGAAGACATTGTGCGGCAGGCCCAGTCGGTATTGGAGCAAGCGGCCAACATTAGAGAAATTGCCAAGCGCGGCAAAGACCCCTTGTTTGGCCCTCTTAAATTGGGTGTGATCTACACCATTGGGCCCTACCTGCTGCCCGGTTTGGTCAAGCAAATGATTCAGCGCAACCCGCAAATGCCGCTGATGCTGCACGAAAACTTTACCGTGCGCCTGCTGGAAATGCTGCGTACCGGCGAAATTGACTGCGCCATTCTGGCCGAGCCCTTTCCCGACAACGGTTTGGCCGTAGCCCCTTTGTATGACGAGCCTTTTTACGCGGCGGTGCCCTCGCACCACGTGCTGGCCTCGGAGCCCAGCATCACCAGCGAACAACTCAAGCAAGAAACCATGCTGCTCTTGGGCACCGGCCACTGCTTTCGCGACCATGTGCTGGAGGTGTGCCCCGAATTTGCGCGGTTTTCTACCCATGCCGAGGGCATCAGCAAAAGTTTTGAAGGGTCGTCGCTGGAAACCATCAAGCACATGGTGGCCTCGGGCATGGGTGTGACGCTGGTGCCCCGCCTGAGCATTCCTAAGTCGGCGTTTAGTGCGCGCGCCAAACGCGATGACGACGACCCCTACATCCACTACCTGCCGTTTTCCGGTGACCCCCCCACCCGCCGCGTGGTCATGGTGTGGCGCCGCAGCTTTACCCGCTACGAAGCCATTGCCGCCTTGCGCAATGCGGTGTATGCCTGCGAGCTGGCTGGCGTGAAGCGCTTGTCTTGATTCCATCTTGAGTCCACTTTGAGCCGAATTCAGCTCTACCTCAACCTGATTCGTTGGGACCGGCCCGCGGGCTGGCTGCTGCTGTTGTGGCCCTCGCTGAGCGCACTGTGGTTGGCGGCGGGCGGCTTTCCGGGCTGGCATTTAGTGGCCGTGTTTGTGGCGGGCACCATCCTCATGCGCAGTGCGGGCTGCTGCCTGAACGATGTGGCCGACCGCGAGTTTGACCGCCACGTCAAGCGCACCGCGCAGCGCCCCGTGACCACCGGTGCCGTGTCGGTGCGCGAGGCCTTGGCGCTGGGCGCAGTGCTGGCACTGCTGGCGTTTGGGCTTGTGCTCACCATTCACCCTATAGCGGTGGTGTGGTCTTTTGCGGCGCTGGCCATAGCGGTGTTGTATCCCTACGCCAAGCGGGTGGTGTCTATGCCGCAAGCGGTGCTGGGTGTGGCCTTTAGTTTTGGCATACCCATGGCGTTTGCGGCGGTGCTGGGGCAAGGCCAGCCGCTCACGTGGCTTAACGTGTGGCACGCTGTGCCTTGGCAAGCTTGGCTGCTGCTGCTGGGCAACTTGTTTTGGGTGTTGGCCTACGACACCGAATACGCCATGGTGGACCGCGACGACGACCTGCGCATTGGCATGAAAACCTCGGC
>CAMAXR010000156.1 GCA_945862195.1 Hylemonella gracilis | reverse complement strand
GTTTGGCCCACCTGCCAGTCATTAGGGGCGTAACCCGCATCTACCGCAGCTCGGCTGGCGCCAATGGCAGCACCCAACTTGTCGGCCAGGGGCGACATGACATCGTTGAACTTTTCGCTCGAACCCAAAGCTCGTCCGCCCGACACAATGATTTTGGCAGCGGTCAGTTCGGGGCGGTCGTTTTTGGCCATTTCAGAGCCCACAAATTGGCTTTGTCCCCCATCTTGCACAGCCTCGATACTTTCCACCGTGGCCGATCCGCCAGTTGCGGGCGCAGGATCAAACCCCGTGGTGCGCACCGTCAACACCTTGATGGCATCTAGCGACTGCACCGTAGCCATGGCGTTACCTGCATAAATGGGGCGCTCAAAGGTGTCGGGGCTTTCTACTTTGGTGATGTCGGACACCTGAGCCACGTCTAAACGTGCTGCCACACGGGGTGCCGTATTTTTTCCAGAGGCCGTTGCCGGAAACAAAATGTGGGTGTAACCCGACGCAAGTTGCAGCACTTGCTCGGCAAGGTTTTCGGCCAAGCTATGTGCCAAAGACGCGCCATCGGCATGAAACACTTTGCTCACACCCTGAATCTGCGCTGCTGCACTGGCCGCTGCGCCTGCTTGATGGCCAGCCACCAGCACATGCACCTCTGAGGCACAGGCCAATGCAGCCGTGACGGTGGGCAACGTGGCGCCTTTAAGCGAGAGGTTGTCGTGCTCTGCAATTACCAAAGCTTTCATAGATGAGGTCATATGTAATTTCCTTAAATCACTTTGGCTTCGTTTCTGAGCTTGTCCACCAAAGTGGCCACATCGGGCACCATGACGCCCGCCGCTCGCTTGGGTGGCTCGCATACCCTGAGGGTTTTGATGCGTGGGGTCACGTCTACCCCCAAGTCTTCAGGCTTCATGTGGTCAAGCTGCTTTTTCTTGGCCTTCATGATGTTGGGCAAGGTCACGTAGCGGGGTTCGTTCAATCGCAAATCGGTGGTGATGATGGCGGGCAACGACACAGACAAGGTCTCCAAACCACCGTCTACCTCTCGTGTGACTTGGGCGCGGCCATCGGCAATCACCACTTTGGATGCAAACGTGGCCTGGGGCAGTCGGGCTAGGGCAGCCAACATTTGACCGGTTTGGTTGCAGTCGTCGTCAATGGCCTGTTTACCTAAAATGACCAGGCTTGCAGACTCTTTATCCAAAATAGCTTTGAGCAACTTGGCTACAGCCAAGGGCTGCAACTCTTCAGCGGTTTCCACCAAAATGGCGCGGTCTGCACCTATGGCCATGGCGGTTCGCAAAGTTTCTTGGCATTGCAGCACGCCACAAGACACTGCAATCACTTCGCTCACCAGACCCTGCTCTTTCAGGCGCACCGCTTCTTCAATTGCAATTTCGTCAAATGGGTTCATGCTCATTTTGACGTTGGCAATATCTACGCCGCTTTGATCGGACTTGACCCGAACTTTGACGTTGTAGTCCACCACACGTTTGACGGGGACCAAGACTTTCATATGGGAAGACTCCAGCAACAGCAAAAGCCGGTGATTTTAAGTGCTTACTTCGGGCCAGACACCAAAAGGGTTGATGGACGCGCCAACTCAATGCCCTCAGCCTGAAGCCCCAAAAGAATGGCTTGGTTGACAGCCGAACGCACCCCAAGTTGGCCCGCCGTGGGGTCGGCAATCCAAACCACAACTACAAACTCCAACCCATCGGGCACAAAGCTGCGCAAAAACGCGGCAGGGGCTGGATCAACCAACACCTTGTCGCTGGCACTTGCAGCCGCGCACAAGATTTTTTGAACCAAAGCCACATCACTTTGAGGCCCCACAGTCACAGGCAAGGTCAGCGTGATGCGGGAATCTGCCAACGAAGAGTTTTCGATGCGTTGGGTGATGATCATCTCGTTAGGGACAATAGATTCGCGTCCATCCAGCGCGCGCAAGGAGGTGAAACGGGTGGTGATGTCGGTGACCACGCCTTCAAACCCATCGACCTTGACCCAGTCCCCAATGCGCAAAGAGCGCTCCAACAAAATCACAAACCCACTGATGTAGTTGGCCGCCAGCTTTTGCAAACCAAAGCCCACACCCACACCTAAAGCGCCACCCAACACCGACAAAGCGGTTAAGTCCACCCCCAAGGTGGACAGCGCAAACATCAAACCCAGCAACAGCAAGCCCGCGCGCACCACATTGGCAGCGGCTTTGCGCATAGACAAGTCGCCCAGGCTTTGTCTAAGGATGCGTTTTTCTAGAGCGGCCGATGCCCATAGCGCCAGCATCAACACCAGCAAAGCATGCAAGGTGCTGTTGAGTAAACCCAACAGGGTCCAGGGGGTGCGCCCAATCACAAAATGGATGTTCTCCAAACTCAGAAGGGCTTGATATAGATCGGTCCACATACTTTAGGCTCCTGCAAGCGCCCGAACATGGGCCTCCACGCTTCGGCCCAAGGCACTGAGGTTGTAGCCCCCCTCTAAGCTGGACACAATGCGTCCTTGGCTGTAAAGACGCGCCACTTCCATCAGGCGTTGGGTCATCCACACGTAATCGGCCTCTACCAAGCCCATTTGACCCAAGTCGTCCTCGCGGTGCGCGTCAAAACCCGCACTGATCAAAATCAGCTCGGGACGATGCTCGTGCAAGCGCGGCATCCACTGTGTTTCCACCAGTTGCCGCACCACGTCGCCCCGGGTGTGGGCAGGCACAGGTACGTTGACCAAGTTAGGCGCTTGAGAGCGGGCACCGCCATAAGGATAAAAAGGGTGCTGGTAAAAACCCACCATCAAAATGCGGTCATCCCCCGCCACGATGTCTTCGGTACCGTTGCCATGGTGCACATCAAAATCCACAATTGCCACGCGCGACAAACCATGCCGCTCCAACGCATATTTGGCGGCTGTGGCCACATGGTTGATCAGGCAAAACCCCATAGATTGGTCTTTGGTGGCATGGTGACCAGGGGGACGCACGGCGCAAAAGGCGTTGTCCAAGTCGCCCGACATTACTGCATCAGTAGCCGCCAAGGTGGCCCCCACACTGCGCAACACTGCCGACCATGAATACTTGTTCATGGCGGTGTCGGGGTCTATTTGGGCGTAGCGCGGTCTGGCGCTGCCGTCTGGCGACACCAAACCTTGCGCGCATTCCTCCAAGCGGTTCACCAAATGCGCACTGTGTGCCAAGGTGAGATCCGATGCTTGCGCTAACGGGGCCTCCCTGCGCAACAGCACATCGGCCAATCCCGTTGAGGCAACACACTGCTCAATCGCATCCAACCGCTCTGGGCATTCAGGATGGCCCGTACCCATTTCATGCCGACGACAATCGCCATGAGTGAACCAACCGGTACGAATATCATGCGAAGAAATTGGCAAAGATGAAGACATATTTAAATAAAGCCGATGGGATTGAAATCAGATTAACACGCAGCTTATGTCGGCGGCGGTCATGAAGGCTTTGAACCTTTTCCATGACAATAACGCATGCACTTTACTCACTTTTTTTGTTTCTTTTACCTGTGTTTGACCTGCTTTACCCTGCCCCAAGCAATTGCAAAACCCAAACAACCAGCCCGGCATGCAGAAACATTTCAAAACCGCCCAGATGCGCAACTGCTGGCCGATGAACTGGCACAAAAACTTTCTGC
>CAMAXR010000155.1 GCA_945862195.1 Hylemonella gracilis | reverse complement strand
GCGGGTGCCTTCGTCTTGGCTCACCGTCATTTCGCGGGTCACAAAGCCCAAACGCTTGTCCACCACACCGGCAGTGACGGTGATGGGGGCGATTTCGGTTTCAAACAAGCCACTGGCCTGAGCCGCGCAGGCTTTTTGTTGGCTGGCAGCGCCGTATTCGTCCATGGCTTCACGGCTGATGTTGTAGCGCTGGGCCACGGTTTCGGCGGTTTGCAACATAGACGCATAAATTTCGGGCTTGCTGTGCATCAAGCTGGGCGCGCGCAGCATGTGGGTATTGAGCTCGTTTTGAACACACGAAATGCTTTCTACCCCGCCCGCGGCGTACACGCTGCCCTCGCCCGCCACGATGCGCTGGGCCGCCAACACTATGGCTTGCAAGCCCGAAGAACAAAAACGGTTCACGGTGAGGCCCGACACGCTGACGGGGCAGCCCGCTTGCAGTGCAATTTGGCGTGCAATGTTGGCGCCTGTGGCCCCTTCAGGGTTGGCGCAGCCCATGATCACGTCTTCTACCTCGGCGGCCTCAATACCGGCGCGCGCTATGGCGTGTTGCAACGCATGGCCACCCAGCTCTGCGCCGTGGGTCATGTTGAAAGCGCCCTTCCAGCTTTTGGCTAGGGGGGTGCGAGCGGTGGACACAATCACGGTCTTGCTCATGTCAGTTGGCTCCGTTGAAGTTTTGGCCTACTGTGACCAAACGCGCCAGCAAGGGCGCGGGCTGCCAGAAGTGGGCGTCGTCCAGCGGGTTTTTGGCAAAGCGTTGCATGGTTTGAATGACGTTAAAGAGCCCCAAGGTGTCGGCGTATTGCATGGGTCCGCCCCTAAACGTGGGAAAGCCGTAGCCCGAGAGGTACACCATGTCGATATCGCTGGCTTTACCGGCAATGCCTTCATCCAAGATGTGCGCGCCTTCGTTCACCAGCGCCAACACCAAGCGCTGCACAATTTCTTCATCAGTAATGTGGCGTGGGGTAATGCCCAAGCTGCTGCGGTGGTCTTCAATGAGCTTGTGCACCAGCGGGCTGTTTAAAGCCTCGCGCTTACCGGCTTGGTAGTCGTACCAGCCAGCACCGGTTTTTTGGCCAAAGCGGCCCAATTCGCACAGGACGTCGGCAATTTTGGAATATTTGACGTGGGGCATGTCCACATAGCGGCGCTTGCGAATGGCCCACCAGATGTCGTTGCCCGACAAGTCGCACATGCGAAACGGGCCCATGGCAAAGCCAAAGGCTTCCATGGCGTGGTCCACCTGCTGGGGGGTACAGCCTTCGTCCAGCAAAAAGTAGGCTTGCCGCACATAGGGCTCGACCATGCGGTTGCCAATAAAGCCGTCGCAGACGCCAGACACCACCGCCGTTTTTTTGATTTTTTTGGCCAAGGCCATGGCGGTGGCAAGAACGTCTTTGCCTGTGAGCTTGCCGCGCACCACTTCTAAAAGCTTCATCACGTTGGCGGGGCTGAAAAAATGCAAGCCCACCACGTCTTGCGGACGCTTGGTGAACTGCGCCATGGTGTTGAGGTCGAGTGTGGAGGTGTTGGACGCCAGAATGGCGCCGGGTTTCATGGCCGCATCGAGCTGTTTGAACACTTTTTCTTTGACGTCCATAGACTCATACACCGCTTCAATTACAAGGTCTGCGATGCTGAGGTCTGCGTAATCCAATGTGGTGGACAGCATGGCCATGCGTTGGTCCAACACGTCTTGGGCCAGCTTTCCCTTGCTGACCTGGCTTTCATAGTTTTTGCGCAGGGTGGCCAAGCCACGGTCTAAGGCTTCTGGGGTGGTGTCTAGCAAGCGCACCGGAATGCCCACATTTAAAAAACACATGGCAATGCCGCCACCCATGATGCCTGCACCTATAACGGCTACCGAATCAATGCTGCGCTTGGGAGTGTCTTCGGGCACATCGGCAATTTTGGAGGTGGCGCGCTCGGCAAAAAACACATGGCGCAGCGCACGGCTCTCAGGCGTTTGCATGAGGTGGTTAAAGATGTCGCGCTCGGCCAGCAGACCGGCCTCAAAGTCGAGCTTGGTGGCGGCCTCGATGGCGTCCACGCATTTCAAAGGCGCTGGGTAGTTTTTAGAGGTGTTGCCCACCATGTTGCGGGTGTACTGGAAATACGCATCGCCCTGAGGGTGCATGCAAGGCAAATGGCGCACCAAGGGTGCGGGCCGAACCGCACTGATTTCAGCTGCAAAGGCCAGTGCCACATCCAGTAAAGCCTCGCGGCTTGGGGCCATGCGGTCTATGAGGCGCTGACCGGGCACCTGAGCCAGAACCTCGCTTTTTTGCGGGTCGCCACTGATGATCATGTTGAGTGCGGTTTCTACGCCCAATGCGCGTGGCAAACGCTGGGTACCCCCCGCGCCGGGAATGAGCCCCAGCTTGACTTCGGGCAAGGCAATGCTGCAGCCGGGCGCGGCCACGCGGTAGTGGCAGCTCAAGGCCAGTTCCAAACCACCGCCCATCACCACCGAGTGCAAGGCTGCAACCACGGGCTTGCCAGAGTTTTCAACTGCACGGTTCATGGCCAGCAAGTTGGGCTCTTGGCTGGCTTTGGGGGTGCCAAATTCGCGAATGTCGGCGCCGCCTGAAAACGCGCGCCCTTCGCCAGTGATGACGATGGCTTGAATTTGGGGGTCAAAGTTGGCGCGCTCCAAGCCTTGTGTGATGCCCAAACGGGTCATAAATCCCAAGCCGTTGACCGGCGGGTTGTTTAAGGTCAGGACAGCAATAGGGCCATGAACGGTGTAGTCAGCAGACATGCTGGGTTTCCTTTAAGGTCGAGTGGTCAGACACTCTGGTAGACATTCTTGTGGGCATTCTTTTGGGGTGTCCATATTGCCATCATAAAATTTCCGCATGACTTCACCCCTTAGGCTCAAAGCCCACAGCACGTCTGGTGAAGCCACATTCCAGTCGCTGGGCCCTGATTTTTATTCCTACCTAGAGCCCACCCCCCTGCCCAACCCCTATTGGGTAGGCCGCAGCAGCAAGGTGGCCGAGCATGTGGGCCTGAGCGCAGCGTGGATGGATTCTGACCCCGCCTTGCAGATGTTGACGGGCAATACCGTGCAAGCCTCCAGCCCCCCCTTAGCCAGCGTGTACAGCGGCCACCAGTTTGGCGTGTGGGCCGGGCAGTTGGGAGACGGACGCGCTATTTTGCTGGGTGAAACCGAGCAGGGATTGGAAGTTCAGCTTAAAGGTGCAGGCCCCACGCCGTATTCACGCCGGGGCGACGGACGAGCGGTGTTGCGATCGAGCATTCGGGAGTTTTTGTGCAGCGAGGCCATGCACGGCTTGGGCATACCCACCACCCGTGCTTTGTGCGTGACGGGCTCGGACGCACCCGTGCGCCGCGAAACCCTAGAAACCGCAGCGGTGGTGACCCGCGTGGCCCCCAGCTTCATCAGGTTTGGGCACTTTGAACACATGGCCGCTTCCGGCCAAGACGCCGCCTTGAAAACCTTGGCCGACTATGTGATGGCGCGGTACTACCCCCAATGCCTAGAGAGCGATGCGTTGCAAGACCAATTTCAGGGCAACCCTTATGCGTGCTTGCTGCATGAGGTGACGCAGCGCACTGCAGCCCTAGTGGCGCATTGGCAATCGGTAGGGTTTTGCCACGGGGTGATGAACACCGACAACATGAGCATTTTGGGTTTGACCATTGACTACGGGCCGTTTCAGTTTTTAGATGCGTTTGACCCCAACCATATTTGCAACCATTCGGACACCCAAGGCCGCTACGCCTTTAAACAGCAGCC
>CAMAXR010000154.1 GCA_945862195.1 Hylemonella gracilis | reverse complement strand
GGCGCTTTGCGTGCTGCGCTGTTTGCCCAGCGCCATCCTGATCGCGTGAGCAAACTGGCTTTGGATGCGTTTGTGTGGACCGGCGAAGGCAGCCACACCTTAGAAAATCGTCGCAAGAAACTGGCCGACTACATCAAACTCAACCGCCGCCCCATAGACCGTGCCTTTGTGCAAAGCATTTTTGACCGCGACCACCCCGGCACCGCCGACGACGCCACCATCAGCGCTTTTGCCGATGCCATTTTGACTTTGGACGACTCCATGCCCACTGGCACCTATGTGGACATGTGCTCGAAGTTGCCCGTGGTGGACCCCGAAAAAATCAACGTGCCCACCATTGTGTTGCGCGGCGAGTTTGACGGTATTGCCGGACTAGACGACCTGATTGAGTTCTACAAAAAGCTCCCCCACACCAACAAGCAGTTCAGCATCATGAAGGGCATTTCGCATGCCAGCTTCCAGCAGAAGAACTACAAAATGGTGTACCACATACTGCACAGTTACTACACCATGCCCGATCCTGTTTATGTTGCCTAAGGAGACCGCTATGCGACTTTTTATAAAACCCAAGGCTAGGGTTGCCACCCTAAACCGTACGACTTCGTGGCTATGTGCTTTAAGCGCAGCCGCCGTGCTGGGCTTGTCTGCCACGCCCGTCATGGCCCAAAGCTACCCCACCAAACCTGTGCGCATTGTTGTACCCACTGCACCCGGCGGGTTTACCGACGTGGTGGCCCGCATCTTGAGCCAAAAACTTACTATGGCACTGGGCCAACAAGTGGTGATTGAAAACAAAGCAGGGGCAGGCTCCACCATTGGCGCAGACTTTGTAGCCAAGGCCGCACCTGATGGGCACACCCTGCTCATGACCTCCACCACCCATGTTTTGGGTCCAGCCGTTTACCCCAAATTGCCCTATGACACCATCAAGTCCTTCACGCCCGTGGCGCGACTGGTGGAATCTGCTTATATTTTGGTAGTTAATCCCAAGGTGCCTGCCCGCAACGTGAGCGAATTCATTGCCTTGGCCAAAAGCCAGCCCGATGCCATTCACTACGCGTCATCTGGCAACGGAAGCTCGCAGCATTTGGTGGGCAGTATGTTTGGCAACATGGCCAACATTCAAATCAAGCATGTGCCCTACAAAGGCAGCTCTGGCGCCACCACCGACTTGTTGGCTGGCGTGGTGGAAAGCAGCTTTGCGGGTGTGCCCAATGTTTTAACTCTAGTGCAGCAAGGTAAATTGCGCGCTTTGGCAGTGACCACCCCCAAGCGCATTGGGCAATTGCCCGACGTACCCACCCTTAATGAAGCGGGTGTTACCGGTTACAACGCGTCCATTTGGTTGGCTTTGTTGGCGCCAGCCGGCACCCCCAAAGATGTGGTGAACCGCCTGCACACGGAGATCGTCAAAGCCATGAACTCGGCCGACACACAAAAAGCCTTGTTTGATGCTGGCGTCCAGTTGTCGCTAGCCGCCCCTGAAGAAACCGGCGAATTCATGACCAAAGAAATGGACCGCTGGGGCAAGGTGATCAAGGATATGGGCATTAAGGCCGATTGATAAAGTTAATAGAGGCTTAGCTCCAAAGCTCAGGCTGATAACTCCGCATTGAACTGCAAAGCCGCTAAGCTGGCATACAAGCCGCCCTTGGCCAACAGGTCGGCATGGGTGCCTTGCTCCACCAACACACCGTGGTCCAACACCCAAATGGCATCGGCCCTTTGAACGGTGGCCAAGCGGTGGGCAATCACCAAGGTGGTGCGCCCACGGGTGGCGGTTTCTAGGGCGGCCTGCACCATGCGCTCGCTGTGGGCATCTAGCGCACTGGTGGCTTCGTCCAACAACAAAATGGGCGGGTTTTTCAGCATGGCACGTGCAATGGCAATGCGCTGACGCTGCCCGCCCGACAAGCGCACCCCTCGGTCGCCCAGGTAGGTGTCGTAGCCCTGAGGCAGCTCCAAAATAAATTCTTCGGCAAAGGCCGCGCGCGCTGCAGCCTGCACCTCGTGTTCGGAAGCCTCCGGGCGGCCGTACAAAATATTTTCAGACACGGTTCCCGAAAAAATAACTGGCTCTTGGGGCACAACAGCTATGTGGCTGCGCAAGTCGTCTAACGCCAACTGTGAGCTGGGCGTGCCATCGACCAAAATTTGTCCGGTTTGCGGGTCGTTGAACCGCATGAGTAAGGCAAACAGCGTGGTTTTGCCCGCACCACTGGGACCTACGATGGCCACGGTTTGACCCGCTTGAATGGTGCCGCTTAATTGGCTGATGGCCGGGGTTTGCGGCCGCGAGGGGTAATGAAACCCCACACCTTCCAGCACCAGACTGCTGCCCCCAGCAGGCCAGCGTCCTGCTACAGGTTGAGCCGGGGTGGACACACTGGACTCGGTGTGCAGCAACTCCATGAGCCGCTCGGTGGCGCCCGCAGCACGCAATATGTCGCCGTACACCTCGCCCAGAACGGCAAAGGCACTGGCCAGCAAAATCACGTACACCACGAGTTGGCTCAGCTCACCCGCGGTGGTGGTGCCCTCGCGCACCGACAGCGTGCCCATATACAAACCCCACAATAGAGCGGCACTGGACATCAAAATAATAAAACCCACCAAGATCGAGCGGGCCCGAATGCGCCGCAGCGCGGTGGCCAAGGCCTGCCGGGTAGAGGCCACATACTTATGAGCCTCGCGGGTTTCGGCGGTGTAGCTTTGCACCACCGGAATGGCATTGAGCACCTCGGCCGCCAGCGCGCTGGCATCGGCCACACGGTCTTGGCTGGCGCGCGACAGGCGGCGCACCTTGCGGCCCATGTACACACTAGGAAAAATCACCACGCACAACACCGCCATGACCTTGAGCATCAGCACCGGGTTGCTGTAAATGAGCATCAAGATGGCGCCCGCGCCCATGAGCAAGTTGCGCAAGCCCATAGAAAACGACGAGCCCACCACGGTTTGAATGAGCGTGGTGTCGCTGCTCAAGCGCGAGAGCACTTCACCGGCTTGGGTGGTTTCAAAAAACGAGGGGCTTTGCCGCAACACATGGGCGTAGACTTTGTTGCGCAAATCAGCGGTGATTTTTTCGCCCAGCCAACTGACCGCATAAAACCGCAAGCCTGAAAACACTGCCAAGGCAGCTGCCACCGCAAACAGTTCAACAAAACTGTTGGCCAGCACTTCTGGGGTAGCCGATGTGGCCAAGCCGTCGTCGATCAGGAGCTTTAAAAACCAAGGGAACGCTAATGTGGTGCCCGCAGCCAGCACCAAAAACACACCGGCAAAAGCCATGTGGGTGGTGTAGGGGCGAATAAACGGCATCAAGCCTGAAAGTGACTTGGGGGATGGCTTCATAGGGTGTTGTGTTTCATATCTGGGCGCAAGGATACTTGCTTTGGCATGACTAGAATGACCAGCACCATGCAGCCCAACCTGTATTTCTGTTCGCACCCTGCCCCATGCTGCAAGCCGTAAGTTTGTCTTGTCAGCGCGGGGGGCGTTACCTTTTTAAAGATGTGAGCTTTCATTTGCAACCAGGCGCTTGGTTGCGCGTGGCGGGCGACAACGGCAGTGGCAAAACCAGCTTATTGCGCCTGATCACCGGCTTAAGCCCGACCGAAGACGGTCAGGTGCTGTGGAACCATCAGCCCTTGCAAGCAGACCGCGCGGCCTTCCACCAAAACTTGCTGTATTTGGGGCACCACAATGCGGTTAAAGAGGACCTAACCCCGCTAGAGAACCTACAGTTTGCTGCGCGGCTTTGCCAACAACCCATCACGCCCAACACGGCCCTGATGGCTTTGCAGCGTATG
>CAMAXR010000153.1 GCA_945862195.1 Hylemonella gracilis | reverse complement strand
CAGCGCGGCAGCCTTCAATATAGGCGGCAATGTAGCGCTCCATGGCTGAAGCATTTTTCTGAGCCCAGGGGCGCATGACAAAAATACCGCTGGCTTGATAGGGGCCATACAAATCAATGGTCAACCCTAGGCTCTTTGCGCCACGGTCTTTGGCAATAAAGTTCCATGGCGGGTTCAGCAAGGTGGCGGCACCTGCGGGGGTATCCAAACCTTTAGTGCGGGCCTCAGAGCCGCCCAATGGGTTGAGTTTGTAATCGCGGCCTTCGGCAAGCCCTGCGTTTTTAAGCATTTTTCGGCCGATCAAGGCATAAGCGGTGTTGGGGGCATCCACCACATACGTGCGGCCCCTCATATCGGCCAGCGTGCGAATGTCTTGGCGTACCAAGAGTTCATTCATGCCGCCGTCACCTCCGGCCACAATCACCACATCGTTCTTGGCCACCTCAATCATGGCCACCGCGTTATCTACTGCGGCGTGGGCAATGTCAAAGCGCCCGGCGGCCAATCCAGAACGCTGTTGCTGGGAATTGGGGGTGAACTGCATTTCGGTCGTGATGCCACGGCGCGCAAAGTAACCTTTCTCAATCGCCATATAGATAGGCAGGTTACTGCCGCCCCTAAACACATTGACGCGTAAGGTGACAGGGTCGTTGGCAGGGGCTTGGGCGGTGGGCGTTGCACAGCCAGACAAGACGATGGCCGACAGTACAGCCGAAGTGGCCAATGCGAATTTGAAAAGGGGACGGATCTTATTCATGATTAACTTTCTTAATTAAGGAATGGCATGTGCAATAAACGGTGCGGGCGCAGGTTCGCCCCACTGGGAGTTCAAACCCTCCTCAGGCGTCATGTAGTTGGTGGGAGCATGAATATTGAGCACATCGCTGTCGCTCCAGTGTTCGTGTACACGGCCCCAGGGGTCTTTCCAGTAATCGAACACTTGGCTGCCTAGTACGTGTCGGCCAATGCCCCATACATGCTCGTATTTTTTGGCATCTTGTAAGTGCTTGTGCCCCAGCATGATGTCGTCTATGTCTTGAGCCTCAAAGGACAAATGGTTCAAGCCGGTCAAAGGGCCTTTGATGCACAAAAAGGTGTGGTGGTCTACAAACTCTTCACCGCGGTCCACACGGTTGAATGAGGCAATGACGTTGTCGCGACTGCCCGCATAAACTTCGTCGGAACACACCAGCCCAAACATTTCCCGGTACCACTTGACCTTTTCACCCGCATCGGGCGTCAAGATGACTGCGTGGGCAGCACGCTTGACTTGCGAGGGGCCTTGGGTCAAACGCATCAAGCGACCAGCACGGTTGAATTTTTGGTCGCCGGTGTTGATCACGTTTTTGCGAACGGGCAAAGGAGCCAGCTGTTCCATGCCACACATGACTTCCATTTGATAACCCAAAGGGTCGGTGATGCGCACGCGCTTGCCACCCCCGGGCTCATCTATGTTCTCAATGCCAGTGGCACCAGGTGCTTTGGTAAAGGCCTTTAGGTCATCTTCATCACGAACAAAAAAACATAATCCCATGAACTTAGAAGGACCCAAATGTGTGACATGGATGTGGTGGTTAGGGTCTGTGCCCCTCATGTACAAGGCATTGTGGGTGCGCTCTGCGCGCTGCATTCCAAACTTGGTTAAAAACTCCTCCGCCTCATCGAGGTCGGGGGATTGCAGCCGACCAAATGCCAGGTCGGTCACTTTCACGTAGGACATTTCCGTCTCCTTACTTCAACAATCGATACCTCAAGCTCACGCATGAGCTGCCTCGCCCAAATACGCCTGCCGAATGTGGGGTTGGCTCATCAACTCTTTAGGGTCTCCCATCGACACAATGCGTCCACCCTCCATGACATAAGCGCGCTGGGCTACATCTAAAGCGCGCGCCGCGTTTTGTTCGATCAATAAAATCGACACGCCGCTTTTGTGAATTTCAGAAATAGCGTCAAACACCTGCTCCACCACAGATGGCGCCAACCCCAAAGAGGGCTCGTCAATCAACAAGAGCTTGGGCTGGGCCATGAGCGCGCGTCCAAAGGCCACCATTTGCTGCTGGCCACCCGACAAGGTGCCAGCTTGCTGCCAGAGCCGCTCTTTCAAGATGGGAAAAAGCGTGAAAACGCGCTCAAGGGTCTGCTCTTTAAAAGGTCGGGCTGAAGCACGGTAACCACCCATGTCTAGGTTTTCTTCAACGGTCATCCCGCCAAACAGCAGCCGCCCTTCTGGAACGATGGACACATCGCGCTTGCACATGTCGTTGGCATTGAGGCGGGTCACGTCTTCACCACGCCACATCAAGCGGCCGGAGCGCACCGGCAGCAAGCGCATGACGGTATTGATCAGGGTGGTTTTTCCAGCGCCATTGGGCCCAACCATAGACACCAGTTCGCCTTCCTGGATATGAAAGTTCACATCCCATAAGGCGGGTGCGTCACCGTAAGACACGTGAACCTCATGCGCGCTTAAGAGAGGCGAGGATTGAGATGATTTTGGAGCCAAGTGTGCGGTCATGACTGCGTAGTCCCCAAATAGGCACTGATCACCGCGGGGTCACCCATGACCTCGCGTGGCAAGCCACTGGCGATGATTTGCCCGTAATTCAGCACAATCAAGCGGTCGCAAAGCTCTTGCACCGCCCGCATGTTGTGCTCAATAAACAAAATAGTGGAACCACGCTGCCTGATTTCTCGCACCATGGCGATGGCATGGTTGATTTCAGATGGGGTTAAACCAGCCAGAACCTCATCGAGCATGACCAACTGAGGAGCGGAAGCCAGCGCACGCGACAGCTCTAAAAATTTTCTCTGATGCAAATTGAGTTCGGAGGGCAAAGCGCGCGCGCGTTCTGCCAAGCCCACAAATTCCAACCAATACATGGCCTGGTGCGCAGCCAACTTGCGGCTCAACTGCTGCCCGCCAAACATGCCCGCCAACGTGGCGTTTTCGAGCACCGTCAAGTTGGTAAAAGGCTTGGGGATTTGATAAGTGCGGGCAATGCCAGAGCGGGCAGCGCGGTGCGCGGGCAATGGCACCAAGTCTGTTCCATTGAGCAGCAAGCGTCCGCCCGTGGGTTTGTAAAAGCCGCTGATGACGTTGACCATGGTGGACTTGCCCGACCCGTTGGGCCCCACCAAGCCCAAAATTTCGCCACGTCGCACCTCCAAACTCACATTGGAAAGTGCCTTGACCCCACGAAACGCCATGGACACATCGTCCACTTGCAGCAACACCCCTCCAGCCGCGCCCTTGCCCACCATGGCCGCCGGGGCTATGGGTTCAGGTAAGGCCGGTGGCTTTTGGTAGCGGCGCCATCTTTTTAAGATCTGCCCCAAAATGCCTTCGGGCATGAACAAGATGACCAAAATGAGGGTCAAGCCCACCGTGGCGCGACCTACCACCGCAAAGTCTCCTGCAGTAAAGGCATAAAGTAGAGCGGTAATGGCGGTTGCACCTACCGCCGGACCCAACCAATGGCGCGAACCACCCAGCACACTCATGAGCACCACGTTCAGTGGCACCACAATGTTGAATACCTCGCTGACTGTGACGTACGACACAAACAGCGCATGCACGCCACCAGCCACTCCCGCAAAAGCACAAGAAATGGCCAGCGCCTGCAACTTGAACCTGAGTGTGGGCACCCCCTGAACTTCAGCCACATCTTCATCATCATGAATGGCAAAGAGGCCCGAGCCCAAACGGTTGCAGTAGATGTAGTAAGCCACCCACACGCACAGCACCGCCAATGCCAGTGCCAGTAGGTAGAAGGTTGCCGAGGGAGAAGGCCCTAAATTGGGAATGGGCACCGC
>CAMAXR010000152.1 GCA_945862195.1 Hylemonella gracilis | reverse complement strand
AGGGTCACCACATCGGCGTCCAAGCCATCAATCACCGAGCGGGCTTGTTTGCCTGACCCGCCGTGCGACTGTTTGATGGACACCTCTTGCCCAGTTTGGGCTTTCCAATGTTTGATAAATGCAGCGTTGAACTCGACATAAAACTCACGGGTGGGGTCGTAAGACACATTCAGCAAGGTCTGCGGCGTTTGTGCAGTAAGCAGGCCACTCCAACCCGTTAGCGCAAGGATGCTCAAAAGCTTGATAAAGTTGCGACGTTGTTTCATTTGTTGAATTCTCAAGAAACATCTTTAAAACTGGAACCAATAAGATTTCAGTTGCTTATTACCAATAGATCTAAATAGAAAGAAATTCACCATGGCACGAACTGTCAACTGCATCAAGCTGGGTAAAGAGGCTGAAGGCTTGGACTTTGCGCCCTACCCTGGCGATTTGGGTAAACGCATTTGGGAGTCGGTCAGCAAAGAGGCTTGGGCTGCGTGGCTCAAGCACCAAACCATGTTGGTCAATGAAAACCGCCTGAACTTGGCCGACTTGCGGGCCCGGCAGTATTTGGCCAGGCAAATGGAAAACCACTTTTTTGGTGATGGCGCGGACGCAGCGCAGGGATACGTACCCCCAGCGGCTTAAGAAAAGCCACATTACAGCCACGTCAAACAAGGTGCAGCCTCCGTGGTCTGGACAAAACGTTTGGCGTTGGCTCTTGACCTTTTATGACGAACAGCAGCTACAAGACATCCAAAAAGCTTGGGTTCTAGACACAGAAGAAGCCAAAGACGCCAAAAACACTATAGCCACCCCTTTCAAAACATTGCATTTGGTGGCCTGCCTGAGCCCGCAGCAGGGTCAAGCGCAGCATTTAGACCCAGGTTTTCACAGGCTGGAGGTGGGTTTAGATGCCCCCCTCCTCACTCGCCAAGTGTTGCTGACCCTTTGCGTTGGCCAAGTGGCGGACACCCTCAAGGAGCTGGAGTTTGAAGCTGATGTGGTGAGCCTTCACGCTACGGCAACGCCTTGGAACCGTTGGACCGTGCAGGCTCTTGCCCGATGCTGCAGGCGAGGCACGCAAGTTTGGGTAGAGTCACATGCTGAGAGTCAGGAAGCTGAATCGAGCTTGATGGTTCTTTTAAGCCAAGCCGGTTTTGTGGCGCAAGCTGCACCTTCCCAAACCGCGCCCCAAACGGCTGCAACTCCAAACACCCCACCTCAAACTTCGGCTCTTTCAGCTCCAGCCCTTTCATACACCTACGACCCGCAGTGGGACATCAAGACCCAAAGGCGCATTTGGCGAAGTCCAGCCCAAGAACCTGGCCATTGCACCGTCCTGGGCGCAGGGCTTGCGGGGGCCTCCGTGGCGTATGCCTTGGCACGGCGGGGCTGGCGGGTCTTGGTGTTGGATGCCGCCTCAATGCCCGCCGCAGGTGCATCAGGCTTGCCCGCAGGTTTGATGGCGCCACAAGACTCTCGCGACGACAGCCCCCGCTCGCGCTTGATCCGCGCGGGTATTGAGCTGACACACCAACATGCGCAAAGGCTGTTGATAGAAGGGCAAGATTGGGCGCCCACTGGCGTGATGACGCTTCAAATGGCCGAAGACCTTGCTGACAACCGAACAGAAACTTGGCACCCCAGTGGTGCATGGATACGTCCCGGCCAGTTGGTGCGCGCTTGGCTGGCCCACCCCTTGATCACCTTTCAAGGCCATACCTATGTGGCACGCATCAGCCATGAGGGGCCTCAAAGCTGGAAGCTCTGGGACACGCAAGACCAACTGATCAACACTTCCAGCTGCGTGGTGTTGGCCAATGCAGGGGGGGCATTTGAGCTGGCTAAAACATGCACTACCCCGTTAACCAAGCTCCCAGCTATGGAACAACTTCAAGGGGTTTTGAGCTGGGGTTACAGAGAGGCGGAGGACCCCAACTTTGCCATGCACCCTGTGAATGGCTATGGCAGCTTGATCCCCAAATTTCCCATGCCTGAAGGCTGGGCGTGGATCACGGGGGCCACCTACGAGGTGCCACGTAACGAGCTTGAGCTACAGCAGCACCATCAGCACAACTTAGAACGCTTGCGCCAATTGCAGCCCCGTACCGCTGAAGCCTTGTCTGAAAACTTTGAACAAAACCACGTGCAGCATTGGGTGGGCACACGCTGTGTCAACTCAAAACGGCTGCCTTGTGTGGGGTCACTGGAAGCCTCGGGCTTGTGGATACACGCTGCTTTGGGCTCCCGCGGCCTGAGCTTGAGCGCCCTTGGTGCGGAGTTGCTGGCCAGCCGCATAGGCGCAGAACCCTGGCCTTTGCCCAAGGACTTGGCGCAACACCTGATGGTGGACGGCTGAAACCTGGCCTAGACGGACACCTGCGAGGCAGGTACCTGCGCAAAGGTAACCACATGGTCCACCTGGGCCCTGATGCCGATCCACTCGCCAATTTTGTGGTCGTGGTGGCTGGGCACATGCGCCATCACCTGCTGGCCCGAGGCCAAGCGTAGGGTGTACAAAAATTCCGACCCCCGAAACGACTTGCTGATGATTTCCGCCTTAACAGGGGCGTCGTCGTCGTGGGTGATGTCGTCCGCACGCAGCAGCACATCGCAGGTGCCCAGCATGGCGTGGTCTTGTGCTTCATCGCTCAAATCACTTAAATCACCTAAGGGCGTGTGCACGATGCGCTTGGAGCCTTCCATCTGAATGCTCGCTGGGGCAAATACCCCGTGTCCAATAAATTCCGCGACAAATCGGGTGGCGGGCCGGTGGTAAAGGGTGTAGGCGTCTGTCCACTGGTGCAGGCTGCCTTTGTGCATCACACCAATCAGGTCGCCAATGGCAAAAGCCTCCATTTGGTCGTGGGTCACAAATAAAGCGGTGGCTTGCACGTCTTTCAAAATGACCCGCATTTCAGATGCCAAACGCTCGCGCAGTTCCACATCCATATTGGAAAAAGGTTCGTCCAACAGCAGCAACTGGGGCTTGGGTGCCAGGGCGCGGGCCAAGGCCACGCGCTGTTGCTGGCCACCTGAGAGCTCATGTGGATAGCGCTTGGCGCGCCCGCTCAAGCCCACCCAGCCCAGCACTTCGGCCACGCGTTGCGCCTTGTCGGAAGCGGTCCACTTGTGCAAGCCAAACCCAATGTTGTCTTGCACGTTCAAGTGGGGAAACAAGGCGTAATCTTGGAACACCATACCCATGCGGCGCTGCTCGGGGGGCATATGCAAGCCCTTGCGGCTGACGGTCTCGCCATTTAGGCGGATGGCGCCGCCTTCTAGGCGCTCCAGACCGGCCACCGCGCGCAACAGGCTGGTTTTGCCGCAACCCGAGGGGCCGATGAGCACGCCAATATCGCCCGCCTGCAGGCTCAGGCTCACTTGGTGAACCGCAGGGCGCGCAGCACCTGCATAGCTCATGTCGGCTTGGTCAATCTCTAAATACATGAGCAAATTGTAGAGACTGCCGTCTGCCTAAAATGAACCGGATGTTTTCTTTACTCAGGATGTTGCCTCGCGGGGCGCTGTGGTGCTTGACCTTGGCGCTTGCTTTACCGGTGTTGACGCTGCTGGCCTCATGGTTGGGGTTCAGCGCCACCACGGCAGAAGTTTGGAGCCATTTGGCTCAGCATGTGCTGCCCGCCTACCTAGGTACCAGCCTCTGGTTGTGCCTGTGTGTAGGCGTGGGTGTGGTGCTGCTGGGCACCTTAACCGCCACCACGGTGAGTCTCTTTGAATTTCGATTCAAGTCCACGCTCGAATGGTGCCTGTTGCTGCCCATGGCGTTTCCGGCCTATGTGGTGGCCTATGCCTACACCGATTTTTTGCAGTT
>CAMAXR010000151.1 GCA_945862195.1 Hylemonella gracilis | reverse complement strand
GTGATAAGCGCTTTTTTGGGTCGAGTTGCTAATTTGGATGCAGATTTTTTTATGTGATGCAGGTTCATTTGTAATTCATTGCTCTTTCGCATTAATTCTAAAATTCCAGGTGCTTTCGCACATAGACGCCAAGTCGCGCTTAGCGCTCCAACCCAAAAGCTCACAGGCCTTATTCGCTTTGGCATAGCAAGCTGCCACATCGCCAACCCGACGAGGAACCACCTTGAAAGGGACTGCCTGGCCGCTGGCGGACTCGAAGGCGCGAATCATTTCCAAAACACTGCGGCCCTTACCAGTACCAAGATTGAAGCCGTGCCAACCCACATTCTTTTGTAAATATTGCAGGGCAGCAAGGTGGCCTTCAGCAAGGTCCATGACGTGGATGTAGTCGCGCACGCCAGTGCCGTCTGACGTGGAATAGTCGTTGCCAAACACTTGCACATATGGGCGGAGGCCCGAGGCCACTTGCGCAACGAGGGGCATGAGGTTGTTAGGTACACCTCGAGGGTTTTCGCCGATCAAGCCCGATTCGTGAGCTCCTACGGGATTGAAATAGCGCAAACAGGCGATGCGCCATGCTGGGTCGGACCGGGAGACATCGGTCAGCATTTCTTCGATGTGCAACTTGGTACGCCCATACGGATTGGTGGCACTGGTTGGGTGGGATTCGTCGATGGGCAAATACTGCGGATTGCCATAGACGGTGGCGCTGGAACTGAAAACGAGTGTTTTGACGCCCGAAGATTGCATGGCCTGCAGCAAGCTGATAGTGCCTTGGACATTGTTGGCGTAGTAATTGATAGGCTGCGTTACCGACCCCCCTACTGCTTTAAGTCCAGCGAAGTGGATGACAGCCTGCACCTCATATCGTTTCAATGCATCAGCTACCACGCTAGTGTTGCATACGTCAGCCTCTACAAACGACGGGGGCTTACCCGTAATGCGAGCAATTCGCTCCAACACAATTTGCTCGCTATTACAGAAGTTATCCAATACGCACACATGAAGCCCGGCCTGCATGAGTAAAACTGTGGTGTGGCTCCCAATATATCCCGCACCTCCAGTTAGTAAGATATTCATTAATCAGGCAAATTTTAAATTTGGCCCGCATAGATCTAGCATCTTAATGTGAAGGCATGAATTGGGACAAATTGCTCAATAGGGCAAGATGGTGGCCTGGGGCGGAATCGAACCACCGACACAAGGATTTTCAATCCTCTGCTCTACCGACTGAGCTACCGGGCCAAAGACGTTGAGTATATCAGCGCTCACGACAGTATCTGACTCTTAAGGAGCGGTTTTCTTGCCCTTGCTCAGATCCACTCCCAGCTGCTTGAGTTTGCGATAGAGGTGGGTACGCTCCAGGCCGGTTTTTTCAGCCACTCGGGTCATGGACCCGCCTTCCCTAGAGAGATGAAATTCAAAGTATGCTTTTTCGAATTCATCCCGCGCGTCGCGCAAAGGCTTGTCTAGGTTAAAGGTTTGCTCGGGAGGCAGCTCTTCCACAGTGGCTGCGGCACTTATTTCATGAGCTGAAAATTGCGATGAAGACACTCCCACTGCCAACACGCCATTGCTGGCCACTGAAAGCTTAGGCAAACTTTTGCTTAAGCCAAGCTCCACTGTTTTGAGTAGTTTTTGAAGGGTGATGGGCTTTTCTAAAAAAGCCAAGGCGCCGATTTTGGTGGCTTCCACAGCGGTGTCGATGGTGGCGTGTCCGCTCATCATGATGACGGGCATGTTCAGCAACCCAGTCGCAGACCACTCTTTGAGCAGCGTCACGCCGTCGGTGTCGGGCATCCATATATCCAACAAGACCAAGTCCGGACGCTCGGCTTGCCTGTGCGCGCGGGCTTGGGCCGCATTTTCTGCCAACTCCACGTGATGCCCTTCATCGTTCAAGATTTCCCACAGGAGATCCCGAATGCCAAGTTCATCATCCACCACCAGTATGTTGGCCATGTCGTGCCTATTGCGAATGCGCAGAATTAAGTTAGAGGTAACGCATTGAATGATAGCGACACTTGCGCACCCACAATTAGCCCATGCTCTTCTCGATTGGCAATGTCTATACGGGCGCCATGTTCATCTGCAATTTTCTTAACCACTGCCAAACCCAAGCCAGTGCCCTTGGCCTTAGTGGTCACATAAGGCTCAAAAGCACGCTTGAGAATGTGTTCTGGAAAGCCCGCTCCACCATCAATTACCAGCAGGCGCATGCGTTGCCTATCTGCCTGCCACTGCGTTTTAACCATCACTTTTGATACCAGCCCTTTAGGGTGTACCGCATCGGTGGCGTCTTGAGCGTTTTGTATCAAGTTATGAAGCACTTGCCGCAACTGCTCTGCATCGCCTTGGATCATAGGACCGTCTTGCACCAATTCGCACTCTATGCCCATCGTATGGGGCTCATCACCACCATAAAGCAGCAAGACTTCACGAACCAAGTCGTTGAGGTTGAGCGGCTTAAGCTCGGCTGAAGGCAGACGTCCAAAGTCACGAAACTCATTGACCAAGCGCTTCATGGCCTCTACTTGGTCCACAATGGTTTTGACTGACTTGGCCATGACAACTTGTTCGGGCTCTTGTAATTTGCCTGTGAGTTTTTTTTCAAGCCGTTCAGCCGATAGTTGAATGGGTGTCAAAGGGTTTTTGATTTCGTGAGCCAAGCGGCGCGCTACCTCGGCCCAGGCTTGAGTCCGCTGCGCCGACACCATTTCAGAAATATCGTCAAACACCAGCAGACGGTCTTGGTCAGGCAAAAGGGCACCACGGGCAACCAAACTCATGCTGTTCTTATAAGAATTGCCCGCCATCGCAAGCTGCCCGCCTAATTCATAGGTGCTTTGCCAATAATCTGGACTATTCCCTGTATGAGACGTAGAAAACTCCTCAAATTGCTCATGCACACGTAAAGCCCAAGCCTTTAACCCTTCTACGCCCATGAGGTTTTGGCCTATAAAAGTGGTCAAGGGCATACGCAAAATTTTGGATGCGCCTGGGTTGACGGAGCGAATTTCGCCTTCAGGCGACAACACCATCACACCGGCCGTCAAGTTGTCCAAAATGGTTTGCAACCGAGTTTTAGAGGCATTCACCTCTTGCATGCTGGTTTGTACAGTGGCCCTGGCGTCAGCCAACTGCTGAGTCATATCTGCAAAAGATCGTGTCAAACCGCCCAACTCATCACGATCCTCTACCACCATTTTGGGGGTCAAATCACCTGCTGCAACTTGGCGCACACCATCGGCCAAAAGCAACAAAGGCCGGGTGATTTGATTGCCCAACACCGCAGCCAGCAACACGGCGCCAAAGACGGCTAAAAATAAACTGAGCGTTAAGGTGCCGATGTACATACGCTGCAAACCGCTGCGCGCCAAAGCGCGCTCTTGGTATTCGCGGTAGGCATCGTTAACCAAGCTGGCATTGCTGACCAAATTGGCAGATACGCCCAGCGTCACCATTAGAAATCTGGCGTCTTCTGTCATCCTGAGGCTAGAAACGGGAACCATCACCAAAGACTTAATAACCACGGCATGTTGAGCATCCAGCGCCTCATCCAAGCCCTCAACCCAAGTGACGCTTTGGCTTCTGGCGGCTCGAAACTGTTGTGGGCTGGGTCGCTGTGGCGCAAATTGCACTTGAGTTGTGCCAGCGCTGGCCAGCAAATTGCCAGCAGAATTCCACAGCATGACCTCGCGTGCTGCCATTTGTTCCCGAATGCGCTCCAAGGCCAGCGCCGCACTTAGCTCAGACGTGTCTTGAATTTGCTGGCCTGCCGCACGGGTTTTGGTGGCCAGATCAGCAGAGAGGTTGTCTAAGGTCGCTCTG
>CAMAXR010000150.1 GCA_945862195.1 Hylemonella gracilis | reverse complement strand
CCTCAGCCTGCGAAGCAAGCCGGGCTTGCCACACCAAGGCTTGATGTGCCTGATGTACCGCTTGCGCCGCTAGGCGCTGCAAAGCGTCTTCTGCTTTGTGTTTAGATGAAGTGCTGCGCGCTGAACCTTGGGGCGAAGTGCTGTCCATGGACTGATCTCCGTTGGCGCCCACCCAAGCCTGCACCTGCGCCCAGCCTCGGCGCCACACCTCATCACCCTGCAGCAGCATGCCTAACACCAGCACATGCCCGGCCAAGACACATAGCGTCAACAGTCCAAAACGCTGCCAAGACCTGTGCCAAGACAGCTCGTGAAATGCGTCTACAGGGTTGGCAATGGCAAGGTGGATACGGGCCATAATCTGATTCAAATGAAACTTGCCACATACAAAGACGGCTCCCGAGATGGACAACTCGTAGTGGTCTCGCAAGACCTGAGCCTGGCCCATTATGCGACCGGCATTGCCCCCACCCTGCAACGCGTGCTGGACGACTGGAACTTTCTGTCCCCCCAGCTGCAAGACCTCTACACCACCCTCAACCAAGGCCGCGCGCGGCATGCGTTTCCGTTTGAGCCGCAGCGTTGTATGGCTCCCTTGCCCCGCGCCTACCAGTGGGCTGACGGCTCGGCTTTTTTAAACCACGCAGAGCTGGTGCGGCAATCGCGCGGCGCCCCAGTACCAGAACGTTTTAAAACCGACCCCCTTATGTACCAAGGCGGCAGCGACGACTTTTTGGGTCCCTGCGACCCCATTGTTTGCATAGACGAGGCACATGGCATTGACTTTGAAGCCGAAGTGGCGGTGATCACCGGCGACGTGCCCATGGGCGCCAGCCCCGAAGCCGCTTTGGAAGGCGTGCGGCTCGTCATGTTGGCTAACGACGTCAGCCTTCGCCACCTGATTCCTGCGGAACTTGAAAAAGGCTTTGGCTTTGTGCAAAGCAAGCCCGCTACTGCCTTCAGCCCCGTGGCGGTGACGCCTGACGAACTGGGCACCGCTTGGAGCCAAGGCCGATTGCACCTCACGCTCCAAAGCACCTGGAACGGACGCACTGTGGGCCTGTGCCACGCGGGCGAAGACATGAACTTTCATTTCGGCCAACTCATTGCCCACCTGTGCGCCACCCGCAACGTGCGCGCGGGCAGCATTGTGGGTTCGGGCACCGTGAGCAACCGTAGTGTTGAAGTCAACGGCCGCCCCGAATGGCCCAAAGGCTTCAGCTGCATTGCCGAAAAGCGCGCCATGGAAACGCTGCAAGACGGCGCAGCATCCACCCATTACATGAAGTTTGGAGACACCATCCGCATTGAAATGAAAGGCCTAGACGGCCAAAGCATTTTTGGCGCTATGGACCAAACGATTCAGCAAGTCGCCTAGAGCATGTGGTGCATAGGGTCGTACTTTTTAAAAAAGCGTCGAGCCATCCGCACCAGCTCTGAGTCATTGGGGTGGTCGCTGGGCAACACCTGCACGATGCAGGCATCCACCAGCGGGTCGTGGCGCTCGCAATGGGCCTTGAACTCGTCTTTGGCCTGAGCCGGTCCAGTCACCAAAATTTCTACCGCAGAACCCAAGGCCTGCGCCACCTCGTGGTAGTAACGCTCGTCATGCGTGTCGTGCCCGCCCCCAGATGAATGGTTGCCATGCACCTCACGCCCGTGCTTGAGTTGGTGCATGCCCGCATGCCCGCCGTTGGACTTGTGATGGCTTCTGGAATGAATGCGCTGCACATCCACATGGCCCGGGTCAAACCAAATGATCTGTGCGTCGCGGCGGTCTAGCCACACCACGGCATGCGTGGGCTTGATGGTGGTGGACGTCATGAATAGGCCCTCCAGTCGGTGCCGCGGCGCTGGTGTGCGCCAAGGCCTGAACCGCCCGCGCCCGCCGCGCTTTGATGCGCCTCAAGCTTACTCTGGCAGGTCAGACAACGCGCCACTTCAGGGGTGGCCTGCAACCGCGAAGCCCCAATGTGCTCGCCACAATCCAAACACAATCCAAAACTGCCCTGCTCAATGCGCCGAATGGCAGCATCCAGCGCCATCAACTCTTCGGTTTCCATGGCGTCCATGGCGAATTCGAATTCGCGCTGACCGAGGGTGTCGGTGACCGGATCTTCGGGCCGGCCAAAATGTTCGGCCGAGGCCTCGGCGCGCCCTACCGAGCCGCCACGCAAAATAGACAGCGCTGAGAGCATTTGGGTGCGCTTGGCCAGCAGCATGCTTTTGAAGTGGCTAAGCGCCGAGACTGGTGGCGGCGACGCCACCTGCACTATGGTTGAAGCATTTCTGAACATGTGGCCTCCTTATCGTGATGAGCCCATCTTCCAAGAGAAAAGCTATGGGGTTTTTGATCCAGCGCAAGCTCCCGCCAGACATCTGAAATAATCAACACCCTATGCAGCGCCTTCGCAACGCCCGTTTACTGGTTCAGTTTTTGCTGGCGTGGTGGATATTGGCTATGGGTGTGGCCATTGCGGCCCCCTTGGTGCATGCGCAACCCCTAGATATGGTGTGCTCCGTAGGCGGCAGCATGAAATGGGTAGTCAGCCCAGCGGCAGATACACCAGACAGCGACAGCCCGCAAAAACCAAGCATCGGCCCCATGGAGTGCCCCTTGTGCATGTCGATGGTGCTGCCTACCGCTCCTACCTCTGTTACCCCTGCAACCCCAATAGGCCTGTCTTACGCGCTGCGCCCCATGCCAGCCGCACACATTGCGGCGCGCACTGCCGCCCCTTTACCTGCCCGAGGCCCCCCCCACGCCCCTCTGACGGTTCATTGACGCCCCCTGCAAGCCGCTTCTGGCTGGCTGGGATCAGTCATTTAATTTCAGAGGTTTTTCATGCGTTTTCGCTTTCATTCCATGTTTAGTGCTGTGGCACTAGGTCTTCTTTTTTTGGGTATGGCCCTGAGCTCTAACGCCCATGTGGTTTTAGAAGACCAAGCCGCCCTGGCTGGCAGCAGCTACAAGGCTGTGTTTAGGGTGGGCCACAGTTGCCCGGGTGCAGCCACCACGGGCATCACCGTTCGGCTGCCCGCAGGCTTTCAGGGCGCCAAGCCCATGCCCAAAGCTGGTTGGAAGCTGGAAACCCAGCTGGAGCGGCTGGCCCAGCCTTACAACAGCCATGGCAAAACCATCACCGAAGACGTGGTGGAAGTGCGCTGGACAGTTAAAAACGTGGCAGACGCTTTGCCGGATGCTTGGTACGACGAGTTTGTGCTGCGGGGCACCTTGCCTAAAACCGCCGGGGCTTTGTGGTTTAAGGTTTTACAACACTGCACACAGGGGCAACTGGACTGGTCTGAAATTCCAGCCAAGGGCACCTCGACCAAAGGCCTCAAGGCACCAGCAGCCCTTTTAGAGGTATTGCCATCAGGCCTACAACAAGGGCACTCTCACTAAGCTCACCTAAACTTTAGTGGCCCCCCCGACTTACCCCCTTGATACAACAATACGCCTTATGAACACTTTTAAACTCCAACCCCTCCAATTCGTTCGCATCGGTTTCATGGCCTGCTGCACTTTAGCTTTTGCCGCCTTCAGCCACGCCCAAACCACCAACATCGATATCAAAGACGCATGGGTGCGCACCAGTGTTCAGGGGCAAAAAGCCACGGGCGCTTTTATGAACATCACCGCCAAAGACGGCGCTAAGCTCGTGGGCGTGTCTTCTCCCGTGGCGGGCCTGGGTGAGGTTCACGAGATGAAGATGGAAGGCGAGGTGATGAAAATGCGCGCCATACCCGCCCTAGACCTGCCCGCAGGCAAAACCGTGGCGCTCAAACCCGGCGGTTTTCATGTGATGCTGATGGACCTGAAAACCCCACTCAAAAAAGACAGCACCATTC
>CAMAXR010000149.1 GCA_945862195.1 Hylemonella gracilis | reverse complement strand
TTGGATAGAGCATCAGCCTTCTAAGCTGAGGGTCGGGGGTTCGATCCCCTCCGGGCAGACCATCAAAAACCCGTTTTTAGCTTCATTTTGGGGCGCCAAATGTCCCTGAATTGCCCCTGACGTGCCATGCTTCTCTCCATTGGGGTGGTGTTGAAATACACTCCATTACTCAATGGTCGATCAAATGTACTGGCCTGTACAGGAAATTGGATGTGTGCCGCCAAGGGATCAGACGATGACTACCGCCAACAAATTTGAATCCGAAATATCAGCCTTACCGCCGCATTTGCAGGCTGAGGTGCTCGATTTCGTGCAGTTTGTGAAGCAGCGGCACGGCATCGCCAAAGTGGCAATTGCGGATAGCAATCTGCAAAGCGGTGGCGACTCTCCATTTTTTCGGGCGCTGTCTGATGCAGGGTTTGTAGGCTGCATCGAAACAAGCGAGCAACTCTCCACCGGCTACAAACAGCACATTGATTTCTCGGCGAAGGTCGGCACTCAAGTATGATCTTGGTGGACACAGGCGCATGGCTGGCGCTGGCCGACAAGGGTGACGCTTACCACTCCCGGTTACTGCGGAAAAACGCAACGCACCTCGAACCACTGATGGCGACTTACCATGACCGAGTTGATGCGCCAGTATGCGGATTTGCCGATGGACCTGGCTGATGCTTCGCTGGTCTTGCTGGCCGAAGAGTTGGGCGAAGGCCGGATTGTCAGCACCGATGGGAGCGATTTTCATGCGTACCGTTGGAAGAGTCAGCACCCGTTTAGCAACTTGCTGCTGGCTCCGAGTTGACAGTTTAGGATTCTTAAGATGTGGCTGGCTCGTATATTGATGCTGATGGTGTCAACCGTGTTGTTGCTCATCGCTTTAGCCTTCATTACTGTGTTGATGTTGGCGTCCTTGGTGCGATGGATGTTTACGGGCAAAAAGCCAACATTCATCTTGTTCGCTCAGGCCATTCAGCGCTTTAAACACACGGCTACACAATCTCGCGGTGTGCACAACGCCCAAGACCACATCATTGACGCTGAAGTACGTGAGGTGACTGAAGAAAAGGACCGTCTGCGTTAAGTTGGCCCCCTTTAAAAGACAGCTTAACTTTGGTTTGGCTAGGGATCGACCTCCATATATTGTCTGTATGACCGACCCAACCATTGGTCTAAGTCTTAGGCTAACCACCTACTTTTTGCTTCCAGGCCAATTGCCCGCTTATGCAGGAAATGCGTCCTAGAACTGTGCGTGCTTCTAAGTTTTTGGTGTTGGAAATGCGGGATTTTCATAGAATAGCTAGAAGCCACTCCTTGCTGTTAGAAAAAATGCAGCAAATCAAGCAGAGTCGAGCGCCTCAGACTACCCAGATTATTAAGATGAATTCAAAATTTATGACCGCTCCTTTGTGCCTTCTTGCATGTGTTTTGGGAATTGTTTTGCCCACAGCTTTGTGGGCACAAACGCCTAGCGCTGCACTCAAAGCCTCCCCACTCAGCCTTGAAAAGGCATTTGAGCTTTCTTTAATGACGCATCCGGTGGTTCGCCAGCGCAAAGGAAATATTGATGCTTCCCAAGACGATATCCGTTCGGCCCAATGGAAGTGGTTTCCCACCTTAACCGTAGAAACCTCGCAAACTGTAAGCGGTCAGCCCCAAGTTCTGGGTAACAACGACAGCGGCGCCACCACCCTTAAGTTAGAGCAGCCCCTGCTTACTGCAGGCCGGATCACTTCAGAAGTGGAGTTGGCGCAGGCCCGCAAACGCATAGCGCATTTGCAGCTATATGAAACAGAGCAAGACTTGCTGTTAAAGGTGCTGCAGTCATATATGGATTACCAGCGCATGAGTGCGCGCTTAAAAATTGCCCGTGAAAACGTGGACGAACACCAACGTTTGTTGGAGCTCATCAATCGGCGTCAGCAGCAGCAAGTCACCAGCGAGGCCGATGTGGCTTTGGCCATGGCCCGTGTGCAGCAAGTGCGAACCGAGCTCTCTTCCATGCTTTCAACTCAGCGCAATGCTCGCTTGAGCCTCGAGCAGCTTACTGGCCAAGTGTTTGCCGACACCCTGATACTTCAAGAGCCCTTAGACCGATCCATGGTTTGGAGCGATGAGTTTGCTGCCCAAACTGCTGCCCGCGATGCATCGCCCCTGCTGCAGCGCTTGAAAGCAGAGGTGCAGCTCAATGAAGCTGACGTCAACAACCGCAAAACTCTGGTGCTTCCGCAACTTAACTTGAGGCATGAGCGCTTTTTGGGTTCGGCCGCTGTGGTCCCTTTTGATCGAACCATGGTGGTTTTACAGTACCAGCCTGGCTCGGGTGCCTCGGTTTTGCCGGGCATTGATGCAGCTGTCAAGCGAATAGGTTCCGCTCAGTTTGCCTACGAGGCTGGAGCTCGTGAAGTGGCCGAAAAAGTCAGCTCGCAAATCAATGAAGTCCAGACCTTTAAAGGGCAGATGGAATTCACTCGTCAGTACGCAGAGTCTTCGCAGGAGGTCATGTCTTCTTATCTCAGGCAATACACCGCTGCGCGCAAAACTTGGATTGAGGTGCTCAATGCCCAGCGCGAGCTGGCGCAGGCTCGCTACACCGCTATTGACACCACCTTCGGCCTCAAGCTTGCCATGTATAGATTGGACCTGCTCACAGGTATCATTCATAAGTCTCCCCACATGAAATGATGCATGACTCCTTCACCTGGTAGGTCTGCTCTCGGTTATTTTTTTAGGGCCATTTTCAAGCGCGCATGGGTCTTTTTTGAGGCCATTGTGGGTACCGTGGTTCTCAATTTAATTGCGTTGGGCACGTCTTTGTATTCCATGCAGGTGTACGACCGTGTCATTCCCAACAACGGCCTGCAAACCCTTTGGGTGCTAACCATCGGCGTCTTGATGGCAGTCGGCATCGAGCTGGTGCTCAAGCAGGTTCGTGCTGTTATGGTTGATCGTGCCTGCAAAGCCATTGATGCGGAATTGTCTGATTTTTTCTTTGAGCGTGCGCTGCGCATCCGTATGGACAAGCGGCCCCGCACCATAGGCTCATTTGCGGCGCAGGTCCGCATGTACGAATCGGTGCGCAATTTCTTAACCTCTACCACCTTGTTTTTGTTGGCGGACATTCCATTTGCCTTTTTGTTCGTAGGCGTTATTTCGCTCATTGCGGGGCCTGTGGCCATGGTGCCTTTGGTGCTTTTGCCCATTTCTATTTTGTTGGGCCTTTTGTTTATTGCCCCAATTGCTCGTCTTTCAAATGAAAACGTGATGGAAAGTACCCTTAAAAATGGCATCCTGATTGAGTCCATTGACGGCGCTGAAACCATCAAAAGTCTAGGCGCGGAGCCCTCTTTTTTTAAGCGCTGGCATGAATTGGTGGTCAAAATGGGCGAAGGTGAGTTGTCTTTAAAGTCACTCTCGGGGTTTTCTCAAAACCTCAGCCAAGCCATACAGCAGCTCTCTTATGTGGGCTTGGTGGCCACTGGTGTTTATGCAATTACCTCGGGTGAACTTACTATGGGCGGTTTGATTGCTTGCTCCATTATCAGCGGCCGCGCGCTCACCCCCATTGCCCAACTCTCAAACCTGATGGTGCAGTGGCAACACGCCAGGTTTTCGCTCAAAAGTCTCGACGACATTTTGAAAAAGCCCTGCGATGACCAGTACGAACATGGCCCTGCAGTAGAGCCATCTGTATGCGAGATGGACCTTCGGCTTGAGGATGTGCATTTTGCTTACGAGGCCCAAACAGAAGTGCTCAACATCCCATCTTTGCGCATCAAGCCCGGCGAACGTGTGGCCGTGATTGGTGCGGTGGGTTCTGGCAAGTCCACGCTGCTTAAGTTGCTATCGGGCTTATACCGGCCGGTGCAAGG
>CAMAXR010000148.1 GCA_945862195.1 Hylemonella gracilis | reverse complement strand
AAGTGGACATGGGCGATAAGGCCAAAGAGGTGGTGCCCAATGGCGTGCTGTACGAGGTACAGCGCCACTTTTACGACACCGCCCAAGGCCACCACGAAGGTGCCATTGCCGCCCTGCGGACGCTCATACCCACCTCGCAAATTTTGTTCGGCTCGGACTTCCCTTACCGTACCGGAAATGAAGTGCGCCAAGGTTTGGCCGACCGCAACTTCACCCGCTCGGAGCTGGCCGCCATTGAGCGTGGCAACGCGCTGCGCATCTTGCCGGGGCTGAAAACCGTTTAAGGGGATATTTGACGGGAGCGCAGTTGTTACCCGTATTAATTCGTTATCAAGAAAGCAATTTCATGGTTCAGACCTCCAGAAGAAAACTGCTGTTGGGTTCAGCCGCTGCCAGCCTGCTCGGGTCAGCTTCTTTGCCGCTTTGGGCCCAAACCTTTCCAAGTAAAGCCATACGGCTGGTGGTGCCTCAGGCTGCTGGAGGTGGTTCGGACACCATTGCCCGCTATGTGGCAGAAAAACTCTCTTTGGCTCTGGGCCAGCAGGTGGTGGTGGACAACAAACCTGGCGCGGCGGGCATGTTGGGCGCAGAGATCGTGAAGACAGCAGCACCTGACGGCTACACCATGCTGCTGGGCGCCATCGACACCATCACCGCGCCCATGGTGAGCAAACGCATGCCCTTTAACGGAGTGAGCGACTTTTCTGCTATCACCCAATTGACGGCTTCACATAACGTGCTGGTGGTTGGGCCTTCCTTCTCGGGCAAGACGCTGGACGACCTGGTATTGCAGGCGCGGGCCAACCCGGGGCGGATTGACTACGCATCCTCAGGCGTGGGAAGCATGCAACACCTAGCTGGCGAGATGCTGGCGCGAATGGCTTCTATTCAGATCACCCATGTGCCTTACAAAGGCGGACCACCGGCCTTCACCGACTTAGTGGGTGGCCGTATTCCAGCCATGGTCTCGGGCATGCAGGGCGCTCTGCCTCAAATCAAGTCTGACAAGGTTCGAGCCTTAGCCGTGACAGGCATCCGCCGCTCCCCTGCTTTGCCCGATGTGCCTACGGTCAACGAGGCGCTGGGCCTGCGTGACTATGAAGCTCTGAACTGGCAGTCTTTGCTGTTTCCGGCGGGCACGCCTAAGCCGGTGGTCGACCGCGTGGCCACAGAAGTCATCAAGATATTGGCCCAAGCCGATGTGCGTGAGCGTCTGCTGCAAATGGGCTATGAGCCTATCGGTAACCGGCCAGAGCAATTTGCAGCTGCAGCATTGGAGGACCAAAAGCGCTGGTCATCCATCATCCAGGCTGCCAACATTTCATCCGACTGATTTAAGGAAACCTTATGCCTATCACCCGTGGTAATCCCGACGGTCTTAAAAACGTACGGGCAACCGTTTACAACCACTTTGTGCGGGTCGATCAACCCAAAAGCATGATTTTTGTGTCGGGGCAGGTGTCCCGAGATAGTGAGGGCCAGCAGGTGGGCGTAGGCAGCATGCTGGAGCAAACCCGTCAGTGCATTCGCAACATCGAGGCCTGCTTGAATGCCGCGGGGGGCAGCCTCCCAGACATCGTTTGGACCACCGTGTACACCACCGACATGCGCGAGTTTCGTCAGATTGTGGCTGCCCGCGAGGAATTCTTCAAAACCAACTTGCCCACCAGCACCATGGTGGAGGTGGCACACTTGGCCGACCCAGGACTGATGGTGGAGATTCAGGTGATCGCAGCAATTTGATTGTTGCCGATTAGATTGAGCGTACCCCCACTCCAATTGCTACATAAGGCCCCAGTGCCTTAGCATCCTTAAAAAGGGCTTGCTATGGGCTTAGGTGTTCACCATTATGGACAAAATATGTTGTATTTGTCTATAATGGATTGATGCCAAGTAAGCCACCTGTCGTTTTTCCCAATGAGCAAAAATTGCTTGCCAGCCTTGGCGAGCGGTTAAGGCTTGCGCGGCTTCGACGGAAATTGAGTTCTACAGTTGTGGCTCAGCGCGCCGGAATCTCTCGTACATCGCTCTATAAAGTCGAGGTGGGGGACGCTGGGGTGACGTTGGGCATGTGCATGCGCGTTTTGGCGGTGCTGGGTTTGGAAGGTGATCTGAACTTACTAGCTGAAGACGACAGACTGGGGCGCAAGTTGCAGGATCTCGGGCTTGTTCAGCAAGCTCCCAGGAAACGCAGAACCAAACTTAACGAACCCGATGACTCGCAATAGCGCCAACGAACTGGAGGTGTGGCTTGACTGCGATCTTGCGCCAGTCAGCATGGTGGGCAAGCTTTCACACGATCGAGGACAGATTAGGTTTCGCTATGCCAAAGAGTGGCTGCAAAAACCATGGTCTTTCATGGTTGACCCAAGCCTAACTTTGGATGACGCACCATTCTTTCCAAATCCAGATCTTGGCAATTTTGGAATCTTCCTAGACTCATCGCCTGACCGGTGGGGCCAGACTTTGATGAAGCGTCGAGAGGCTCTGATGGCCAAGGATGAGGGGCGCGTTACCCGAACCCTATACGCATGGGACTTTCTAATTGGTGTTCAAGACACCACTCGTCAGGGCGCTTTGCGCTTTTGCTTAGCAGGCACTTCAGCTTTCCTAGACAACCAAAAAATGGCCGCACCACCCATAACCACGCTGCGTGAACTAGAAGAAATTGCCTTTCAGCTCAGTGGACGCAAGCTCGATGATCTGGACGCCCTGCGCAGATGGTTGGCCGTCTTGGTGGCCCCCGGTGCTTCCCTTGGGGGCGCACGCCCCAAGGCCAACTTCACAGATACAGACGGATCGTTGTGGATTGGCAAGTTCCCGGCAGGGTACGACGATCGGGACGTTGGGTTGTGGGAGTTCTTGGTGCATGACCTTGCGCAAAAGGCGCTCATTGATGTCCCTCAAGCCAAGCTTGCCCGCTTCCAGAACACCCACCACACCTATTGCGTGCAGCGCTTTGACCGTGAGGGTGGGAAGAGGCGCTTTTACGCCTCTGCAATGACGTTGCTTCGTAAAGACCAAAGTGAAGGTACCAGTTACACCGAACTGGCTCAATTTCTAAGAGCCAATGGTGATGCTGCGCACGTCAAAGCAGACTTGGCGCAGTTGTTTAGGCGGGTGGCATTCAATGTGGCCGTTGGTAATAGAGATGACCACTTAAGAAACCACGGTTTCATTCTGGGTGCACTAGGCTGGCGTCTTGCCAAGGCTTTCGATGTGAACCCCAACATTGACAAGGCAGATCACGTGCTGAACATCGATGACACTGACAATCGACCCAGCTTGGCAACCGTCCTTGAAACAGCCTCTTTCTACGACCTGTCCTTTGACATGGGTAGAAAGATCATTGAGGAAGTCGCGCGAGCAGTCGACGCTTGGGAAGACGATGCACGGCAAATCGGCATTTCACGCGCTGATATTGAACTCACCCGCAGCGCTTTCTCCGCACACACTGCATACCGAAGTGGTTCACAGGTCAGGCGACCTGACCGTCCAAAATAAAGCTGTCTCGGAACGTAAAGTACATCGAGCTGAAGAACATGGACGCCAAGATCAGCGTGGCGGCAAACATCATGCTGCCCATCAGATTGGCGTCGTCAAAGGCCATGGCAATCAGCATCAAGGCCACCCCAACGCCTAAAAACACCGCCATCCAGCCCAGCATGTAAACCGTCATGGCGCGCCAGTTTTTCAGGCATGCCACACCGCTGAAAAACAAGCTTTTAAGCGGGGGCACATCGCCCCAGTGCACCAGAGCAGGGGCATGCCACAAAAGCAAAGACCAAGGCAAATACAGCCCAATAGCCACCCAAACCGCCTGCTGAAAGCCCGTGTTGTTGACCAATTCGGGGGTGATGGTGCCGCCCACCAAGTAGAGCTTGGCAAAGGCGCCCCCGTCAAAAAG
>CAMAXR010000147.1 GCA_945862195.1 Hylemonella gracilis | reverse complement strand
GGCTGGTTGTTCAAGACCAAGTCCAAAAAATCCATCAAAAAAGAAATGCTGGTCTTCATCACGCCCAAAACCTTGGCAGATCGCATGGCTTCCCGCTGAAACCGAAATCCCAACCTCTGGTTCATACTCGAGGCTTTATCCAAACTTAAAGCCCCAAGCGGGCAAGGTAAGTGTGACGTGTTGATCAGTCTGGTGGGTTTGCCAGGCTCTGGCAAATCCACCGTGGGTCGCCAGTTGGCCCGGCGTTTAAAAGTTCCGTTTGTCGATGCCGATCAGGCGCTGGAAATGCGCTTGGGCTGCAGCATTCGCAGCTATTTTGAAATGCAGGGCGAAGAGCGCTTTCGCGACCAAGAAGCGCACATGATCGACGAATTGACGCAAGCCTTCCAAGGGGTGCTCTCCACAGGGGGTGGAGCGGTTTTGCGGGCGAACAACCGCGCTTGTTTGAAAGATCGCACCCAAGTGGTGTATCTCAAGTCCAGCCCTGATGAGCTGTTTAGACGCCTGCGACACGACACGCAGCGCCCCCTGCTGCAAGTGGCCGACCCGCAAGCGCGTCTGCGCGAGCTGTTTGAAGTGCGCGACCCTCTGTACCGCGAAACTGCCCACTTTGTCATTGAAACCGGCCGCCCCAATGTCTCGCATTTGGTCAACATGATTCAAATGCAGCTCGAACTGGCGCCCCCACCCACCCCAACCCACCCACCCGCCCAATCTGAAAAAGGCGACTCGCCTAAACTTGCTTGAATTTCCTGACCTATTTTTGGCCTGAGGGCATCTCTTGACCGTCACCTCTTCACACCCTTTGACCCACACACCCTCCAGCGTGGTGCGCATTGATCTGGCTGAGCGCAGTTACGACATCGTCATTGGCACGGGTCTGATTCACCAAGCTTCCAGTTACGCAGGTTTGCCTGCAGCTCGGCAGGCTTGGGTGGTGACCAACACCACGGTGGGTCCTTTGTATGCCGCAGGGGTTCAAGCCGCGCTGCGGGCTCACTACGCCCAAGTGGATGTGCTGGAACTGCCCGACGGCGAGGCCTCCAAAAACGCCGACACCTTGAACCTGATTTTTGATGCCTTGCTGCAGCAGGCTGCCGACCGCAAAACCGTTCTCTTTGCGTTGGGTGGTGGCGTGGTGGGCGACATGACTGGCTTTGCCGCCGCCTGCTTCATGCGGGGTGTGCCGTTTGTGCAGTTGCCCACCACCTTGCTGGCACAGGTGGATTCGTCGGTGGGGGGCAAAACCGCCATCAACCACCCGCTGGGTAAAAACATGATCGGCGCGTTCTACCAGCCTCAACGCGTGTTGTGCGACCTAGACACCCTGCGCACCTTGCCTCCTCGCGAGTTGGCAGCGGGTCTGGCCGAGGTCATCAAATACGGCCCCATTGCAGATATGGCGTTTCTAGACTGGATTGAGGCGCACATGCCCAATTTGGTAGCGCGCGACCCCCTCGCACTGGCTTATGCGGTGCAGCGCAGCTGCGAAATCAAGGCTCACGTGGTGGGGCAAGATGAGCGCGAATCGGGCTTACGAGCCATATTGAACTTTGGCCACACCTTTGGCCACGCTATTGAAGCCGGTATGGGCTATGGGCAGTGGCTGCACGGCGAGGCCGTGGGTTGCGGCTTGGTGATGGCAGCTGAGTTGTCGCTTCGTTTGGGCTTGATTGATGCGGCATTTGCCCAGCGCATCCGCCGCATGGTGGCCGCAGCCGGACTGCCAACGGTAGGGCCTACATTGCCCGGCGCTGACAACGCCGAGCGTTACATGGCCTTGATGCGCGTGGACAAAAAAGCCGAGGGGGGTGAAATTCGGTTTGTGGTGATCGATGCCCCGGGCCGCGCTGCCGTGCGCCCCGCCCCTGATGCGCTGGTGCGCGAGGTGATTGATGCTTGCTGCCTACGCGAGTGACCCCCAGCGCTCGCGCGGGCGGCGCTACCCCGAGCCCGCACCGCCCACCCGAACCGAATACCAGCGTGACCGCGACCGCATCGTGCATTCCACCGCCTTTAGGCGTTTGGTTTACAAAACCCAAGTCTTTCTGAACCACGAAGGCGATTTGTTTCGCACCCGCCTGACGCATTCTCTGGAAGTGGCGCAACTGGGGCGGTCGATTGCCCGTTCGCTGGCGTTCAACGAAGACTTGGTAGAGGCCATTGCGCTGGCGCACGACCTGGGCCACACCCCCTTTGGGCATGCAGGGCAAGACGCTTTAAATGACTGCATGTCCGGCCATGGCGGCTTTGAGCACAACTTGCAAAGCCTGCGGGTGGTGGACTACCTTGAAGCCCGCTACCCGGCATTTGACGGCTTGAACCTCACCTTTGAAACCCGCGAAGGCGTGCTCAAGCATTGTTCGCGCGCCAACGCCGAGCGCCTGGAGGCGGCAGAGCCCCAAGGCGTGGCACACCGGTTTTTGTCGCGCGCCCAACCCAGCTTGGAGGCGCAGCTGTGTAATTTGGCCGATGAAATTGCTTACAACGCGCACGACATTGACGACGGCGTGCGCTCTGGCCTCATCACCATGGAGCAGCTTCAAGCGGTGCCCTTGTTTGAAAACTTTAGGCTCCAAACCTTGCAGGAATTTCCGCAACTGCTGGAGCAGCGGTCGCACCGCAAGCTCTTGTACGAATCCATACGCCGCATGCTCAGCGCGCAGGTCTACGACGTGATCCGCAGCACCCAAGAGGTTCTTAACGCCCACACCTTGCCCGATGCGCAGGCCGTGCGCCAATGCCCGCCATTGGTGTGCTTTAGTGCCGCCATGCGCGAGCAATCCACTGAGCTCAAACAGTTTTTGTATGCCAATTTGTACCGGCACCCCCAAGTCATGGCCACCACAGCGCAAGCGCGACAGGTGATTCGAGATTTGTTTGAGGTGTACCGCCAACGCCACACCGAAATGCCCTTGGGCTTTGCCGAGCGTGCTCAACAAGCCCACAGCGAGGGCGGCATGCTGCGGGTGGTGGCGGACTTTATTGCAGGTATGACGGACCGTTTTGCTTGGCGTGAGCATGAGCGCCTGACCGGCTTGAGGCTTCTTGCATGAGCCTCCACCGCGCACGGTGGGTGGTGGGAGCGGGGGTGTGCGCAGCACTGCATGTGTGCAAATTGCCACCCGCTTTGCCCCTATTGCAAGCCGAGCTGGGCATCAGCTTGGTGCAGGCGGGGTTTTTGTTGTCGTTTGTGCAGCTGGCCGGTATGTCCTTGGGCTTGGTGGTGGGTCTGATGGCCGACCGTTGGGGTTTGCGGCGCAGCCTGCTGTGGGGCTTGGTGCTCTTGGGTGTGGCGTCGGTTTTAGGGGCTTGGGCCCATTCTGTATGGGCGCTCTTGGGCTTGCGCGCAGTGGAAGGGCTGGGGTTTTTGTTGGTCACCATGCCCGCGCCCGCCTTGATCAGGCGCTTGGTCCCTGTCCAACGCATGAGCGCCATGCTGGGCTGGTGGGGTACCTTCATGCCCCTAGGTGCCATGCTGGCCTTGCTGCTGGGGCCATGGTGGATGGGCCTTGTAGGGTGGCAGGGATTGTGGCTCGCGCTGGGTGTGTTGACCCTGGGTGTGGCGCTTAGGCTGTGGTTGCTCTTGCCTGCCGATGTGGGTGTAGAGGCCGGTAAAGATTCCCGAAATGAGACCACCAAAGACCAAGCAGGTGCTGCGGATTGGTGGTTGCGCTTGTCTCAGACGCTCACCCAAGCCGGGCCTTGGTTGGTGGCGGGTTGCTTTGCGGTCTATTCTTGCCAATGGATGGCGGTGATTGGATTTTTGCCCACCATTTACCTGCAAGCGGGTTACAGCACGGACAGCACTGCGCTGCTCACGGCCGTGGTGGCGGGCAGCAATATGCTGGGCAATGTGGCTTCCGGCTGGTTGCTGGGGCGCGGCATAGCTGCTCGACGCGTGTTGTGGATGGG
>CAMAXR010000146.1 GCA_945862195.1 Hylemonella gracilis | reverse complement strand
AAGTCGGTGCCTTTTGAAATGACAATGGGCACATCCATGGTGGCTTCGTCGTATTTCACGGCTACTGCGAAGTGGGTGGGGTTCATCAGCACAAAATCAGCTTCAGGCACTTTGAGAATGCTGTTGCGTCTGGCCATCTCCCTTTGTTTAGCGCGGCGCTTGCTCTTCATCTCGGGGTTGCCTTCGGACTGCTTGTGCTCGTCTTTAACCTCTTGAAGCGACATCTTGAGTTCTGACTTGTGCAAGAACATTTGCAGCGGCACATCAATCAGCGCCACTACAAAAACCACACCAAGCAAGAGCGCCAAGCCCTTGATCAACCAGTCCAACAAATGGGGTAAAGCGCCCGCAGAGGGCTGCATGATGAGCAGTGCCAGCGAGTCGATGCTGCCGTATAAAAAATAGGCTGCTACTAGCAGCAACACCAGCATCAAAAATGAGGTTTTGCCTATATCAAACAACTTTTTCTTAGAAAACATATTGCCCAGCCCTTTAAGCGGATCGAGCTTGTTCAGGTCGGGCATGATGGGCTTGAGGCTGAAAACCCAGCCCCCAATAGAGAGGTAACTGATCACCGCAGCAATGACCACTATGGCTGCAAACGCCAACGCCACCATCACACCTTGGGCAACAGAATCTTGCATGCGCAGGATCATGTCGCCAGGCAACTCAATGGCGGCAGCATTGAAGTGCAGTTGCAGGCTTAAGGAGTGCATGAGGTGCTCGAAAGCCATGGGAGCCAAGCTCATCAGCACCAAGGCACCAGACCCTAAAACCGCTAAATGGCCTAAATACTGGGAACGTGCAACCTGGCCGTCAGCTCGTGCTTTGTCGAGCTTGCGCTGCGAGGCGGGTAGATTGCGATCCTGACTTGATTCCATGTTGGCGGTAAAGCTTAGTTACCACCATTGTCCTAAGGGAGCCGCTTTTCTAAAGGGCAAAGTGGGGTGGTTTTTCCCCGCTAATTCAAACCCCGACTTAAAAACCTAAGCTGGCCAGCAGGTCGTCTACCTGAGACTGTTCGGTCACCACCTCGGGGTTGCCTTCTGGGTTGATCACCGGACCTTGCAGCGCAGGCTCCAAGTTGTTGCTTGGGTTGTTGGCAGCAAGGCTTGAGGTCGCAGACTGTTTGCCCAATGCGTCGGGCGGTGCGGTTTGGAGGAGCAACTCCACCAGTTGCGTTTCTATGGTGGTGGCTAATGTCACCACGCGGTTGATGACCTGTCCTGTGAGGTCATGAAAGTCTTGCGCCATCATGATGTCTGTCAGGTGCTGATCCAATGACGCAGACTTTTTGTCGACATCCAGCAAATAGTTCAACACTTGACCGGTTGCCACCGCCGACACAGGGTTTTGTTTGAGCAAGCCCGTAATTCGGGAGGTTTCTTTGGCCAGATCGTCGCGGTCTTTTTTGGCCAAATCAACGGTGTTGAGCACTTTTTCAGCAGCTTCACCCGTCAAGCGGGCAATGTAAGTCAGGCGGCTTTTGGCATCCGGCAACTCTTTGGCAGTGCCTTGCAATTTGTCCGCTAGGCCCAACTCTTGAAGAGAATTGTGCAGCTGGCGGGTCAGTTGGCCAATGCGGTTGTGTAAATCGGCCACCACAGCAGCATCAGAAGCTGCCTCTTGTTGGGGTTGCTCCATGCTTACTGAAGCCCCATTTTCTTGATGATGTTATTGACCTTGTCTTCCAGCGTGGCCTTGGTAAAGGGTTTCACAATGTAACCCGCCGCACCATTTTGGGCTGCCAGCACAATGTCTTCTTTGCGGGCTTCGGCGGTCACCATCAGCACAGGCAAGTGCTTGAGTTTGTCGTCTTTTTTGATTTCGCCCAGCAACTGAAACCCATTCATATTGGGCATGTTGATGTCGGTGACCACAAAGTCAAATGTGCTGTTGCGCAGCTTTTGCAAGGCGGCCGCACCGTCTTCCGCTTCGTCGGCCTCGGTAAAACCGCTTTCTTTAAGCAGGTTGCGCACAATGCGGCGCATGGTGGAAAAGTCGTCAACAACAAGAAATCTAAGGTTGGCTGCCATGTATCACTCTTTATGAACAGATGCTCTGATTATGGCAATTAAGTTTGACGGGTCATCCATTTGCATTTTTATCAGGTTTTAGACGCTGCAGACGCTTCGCCCAATGCTTTGCTGGCGCCCAGAATGCGTTCTTGCGCTTCTTGGGTCATCACCAAAATGCTGATGCGGCGGTTGGATGCGCTTTTGGGGTTGTCGGGCTCCATCAGCAGGCTAGACGCCATGCCCACCACGCGCACCAGTTTGGTGTCTGGCAAACCGCCGTAAACCAGCTCGCGCCTCGAGGCATTGGCACGGTCGGCCGACAAATCCCAGTTGCTGTAACCGCGGTCGCCATTGCCAAAAGGTGTGATGTCGGTGTGACCGTCCAGGCTGATTCGGTTGTCCAAGCCTTCCAGCGCAGAGCCAATGGCCCGCAAAATGTCGCGCATATAGGGTTTGACGATGGCGCTCCCTAGGTCAAACATGGGGCGCTTTTGGTCGTCCATGATTTGAATCAGCAAGCCGTCGGGCGTGACCTCGAGTTTGATTTGAGCGCTGAATTCGCTCAACCGCACATCATTGGCAATCATGGCGCTGATTTTGGCGGCCATAGCGGCCATTTTTTTGGCCTCTTTTTTAGCGGCTTCTGCCTTGACAGCTTCAGCAGCAGCTTTTTTGGTGACGGGGTCGCCTTCGCTGCCCTGCGGGGACTGACCTACTTTTTCAGTAAAAGTTTTACCGCCACCGGGCATGACCACGCTGTTTTCGCCGGATCCTGTACCCCCAGGCAGCTTGACCTTGTATGGCGATAAAAAATACTCCGCAATGCCTTTTTTGTCGCCTGAGGTGACGGAGCCAAGTAGCCACATCAACAAAAAGAAGGCCATCATGGCCGTTACGAAGTCGGCGTAAGCAATCTTCCAAGCGCCACCGTGGGCCCCGTGGCCGCCCTTCTTGACCTTTTTGACAATGATCGGTTGAAGTTTTTTGGCGTCAGAAGCCATAAATTACTTCTTGCCTTTGACGTGCGTTTCCAGTTCGCTGAAGGTGGGGCGCTCGGTCGAGAACAGCACTTTGCGGCCAAACTCAATGGCGGTAGCTGGGTTGTAGCCCTGCATGCTGGCCAGCAAAGTGGTTTTGATGCAAATAAATTCTTTAGCTGCATCTTGCGACTTTTGGTCCAGTACACCAGCTAGGGGCTCCACCAGACCGTAGGCCAACAAAATACCCAAAAACGTCCCCACCAAGGCTGAGGCAATCATGCCGCCCAGAACCGCCGGAGGCTGGCCCACCGAACCCATGGTGTTCACCACGCCCAACACAGCCGCCACAATGCCAAACGCGGGCAGGGCACCGGCCAAACGGTTGAGAGCTGCCACGGGGGCATGGGCTTCTTCGTGGTGGGTTTCAATTTCAGCGTCCATGATGGACTCAATTTCATGAGCGTTCAGGTTGCCTGACACCATCATGCGCAGGTAATCGGTGGTGAACTCCAGCACATGGTGGTCGTGGCCCACATTGGGGTATTTTTTAAAAATCGCCGATTCGTGCGGGTTTTCCACGTCTTTTTCAATCGCCATCAAGCCCTCTTTACGGGCTTTTTGCAGCACCTCAAACAGCATGGCCAAGAGTTCTAGGTAGCGGTCTTTGGTGTAAATGGAGCCCTTGATCACCGTGGGCAGCAAAGCCAGCGTGGCCTTGATAACTTTGGGCTGGTTGTTCACCGCAAACGCGCCCAAGGCGCCGCCAAAAATGGTGACCATTTCAAAAGGCAGCGCAGTCAGAATCACCTGGACGTTGCCCCCGTGAACCACATACACGCCAAAAATGCAGCCAAACGCTACGACGTAACCAACTATGACCGTCATGATGATGCCTTTTTGTGAGGCTCAGGCGCCCACCCGCCA
>CAMAXR010000145.1 GCA_945862195.1 Hylemonella gracilis | reverse complement strand
AGCCGCTTGAAGCTGGCGCCCTGTGCTGCCGTGGAGCCCTATATGCCGCCAGGGACCCGCTTGTGGGGCTCGACCCGTGTGGCCTTGCGTTGTATGGACGGCCCGGTACGTTGGAACGTGTTTTTGCCTGTCAAGGTCAAGGCTTGGGGTAAAGCTTGGGTCATGCGGCGCGACGTGATGTCGGGTACTGCTATTGCAGCTTCAGACATGATGGAAGTTCAAGAGGTGGATTGGGCTGAAGAACAAAGCCCCGTGGTGCTGGACGCCAACCAGTGGCTGGGTCAGATTGCCACCCGCAACTTATCTACCGGCCAAACCCTAAGGCAAAACATGGTGCGGCCTGCCCAAGTGTTTCAGGCGGGCACGCAAGTGAGGGTGGTGGCTACGGGTCCGGGATTTCAGATTGCTTCAGATGCACAGGCGCTGAGCGCCGGTGTGGTGGGGCAGCCCGCACGTGTGCGCATGGAGGGTGGGCGCATCATGAGCGGCTTGGTACTGGATGCGCGCACAGTGCGTTTAGACCTTTAATTTGTGAATGAATTCACTAAAGGGCTAAAAAAGATGGAAAACTGCCTTAAGTCTGATTCAAGACTGCCGAAAATCAATATGTTGGCCAAATGGTTTGGCCTTTGTGGAGTTCACTATGAAAATTGGTCAAAATTCAGAATTGCCCGTGGCATCTACTCCGGCTGCTCAGTCTTTGACCGAGGTCGCCTCCAAAGCCAAACAAACCAGCACGCTGACTCAAGCCTCTCAGGCCAACAAGTCCGAATCGAAATTAGAAACCAAGGCAGCAGAGGCCAAGGCCTCGGGCGTCAAGGTGTCTATTTCCAACGAGGCCAAGGCCTTGGATCAGGCTCAGCAAAGCCAGTCTGCGGATATGGACATGGCCAAAGTCGAGGCGGTACGTTCCCAAATTCAACAGGGTACTTATCAAGTGAACCCCGAAGCCATAGCCGACAAGCTCTTGGCCAATGCGCAAGAAATGCTTCAGCGCACCAAAAACTAAGCCACTCTGAATCTGGCTGCTCAGTTTTGACCCAAGGAGGCTTATATGCCTCCTAACAAGCCCGCCCTTAAATTATCCGAATTGATGGCTGGCCTGAATGCTCAGGCTGCAGCACTGGGTTCGTCTTTGGCTCTGGGGGACGAACAAGCCCTTGAAGTGATGGCCCAAGCCAGTCAGACCCTACGTCAATCCGCTATGGAATTGATGCAGCTCACGCAGCGCCAAAAATTCAGCCCCAAAGAGCGGGCCGAATTGCAAAGCCAACTCATGAACCTCAGCACCTTGCTTGCAACCCAGCGCACGACTTTAATGCAACGCATGGCGTTTGTGGAGCGTGCGGTGCAGACCCTTGTGCCCCATCAGGTTCGCGGCACCACTTACCAGCCTGGGGCCAGCGCAGCCTATTCAGGGCGCGCCCAAAGCGGCCGCCTTGGCGATACAAGCGCTTAAATTTTTTGTGATTTAAAAAAGTCAGCGTTCAAGCGGCTTACGTTACGGCTGGTTAATGCGTGCGCATTTTGGCCCGTAAGCGGGCAATGGACTGGCTGTGCAACTGGCACACCCTAGATTCTGTGATGCCCAACACTGCGGCAATTTCTTTCAGGTTCATGTCTTGCTCGTAGTACATGCTCATGATGTACTGCTCGCGTTCAGGCAGGGTTTTAATGGCTTCCACCAGTGCTTTGCGCAGGCGGTGGTTGCGCAGCAACTGCATGGGGTCGGAGTTGTTGTCGACCATGTGCCGATCCAGAAAATTCTCATCGCCATCGTCTCCGCCCATGTCTTCCAGGTACACCAGCTGAGCACCTTGGACCTTGCCTAATAGGGTCTGGTATTCCTGAAGCGTTAAGTCGAGCTCGTTGGCAATTTCGGTTTCGGTGGGGCTGCGGCCCAGCAGATTTTCAAGGTTGTGAACCGCCATTTCAATTTCTTTTTGACTCTTGCGAGAGCCACGAGACATCCAATCGTTTTCGCGCAACTCGTCAATCATGGCGCCGCGTATGCGCTGGCTGGCAAAGGTTTCAAATTGCACGCCCTGGGTGGCCTCAAATCGAGTGAGTGCTTCAGAAAGCCCAATCAAGCCCACCTGAATCAGGTCGTCCACCTGCACGCTGGCAGGCAGTTTGGCCATCATGTGGTGCGCTAAGCGACGCACCAAGGGTGAGTACTGCCGTATCAAGGCGTCGCGGTCGAGTTGTCCCTTGGCGGTGTACATCAGTGGCTCCAAAAGGGGGCGGTAGGCGTGGCAGGCTCCATCAGCCTTAACGCCAATGACAGCATGCCTTCTGAGGGAGTGTCTATACCTTCATATTCTGAAGTCAAGCCAATAGGCGGCACCATGTGCGGTCGTTGCCCTAAAAATTGCAGGGCACACTCTGAAATGGACAGGCTGAGTTTTTCAGCTGTATGCAGAGCCGACGCATCCAAAGTTTCCAACACGGGCACCAAGGTGGGGTGGTGTTGGCCTTTGAGTGTGAGTTGCTTTAAAGCTTGGTAAGCCGTGAGTACCGAGGTGGAATTGGTGCCTACAGCCAGTAAAGGTGCAGCAGCAAAGTCGGCCAAGTCTTCTACCAGCCAAGAGATGGGCACGTACACCAGCATCACATCGTGGGGTTCATGATCTTGGGTCAGTTGCTCCAGCAACTGCAGACGCGACTGCTGAAGCGGCGGCACCACTCGGGTGGCATCTACACACACTGAGGCGTAGCCTAAATGTCTCCAGGCCTTGACCAGTTGGTCTTGCAGGGCGGCCTCGCTTTTCATGTCGCCATGGCTGGCCAGCAACACCACTTGAGGGGTGAGCGCTCCGCTCCACTGGGTCAGGCTGGAGGCTTGATGCAAAACAGCTTCAGGCATGTAAGGCTCCTAATTCTGAAGATGGGGCGGTGCTCGTAGAACCGTGGCTGAAGAAAAATCCAAGGTCTAAATCTGTGGTGGTGTAAGCCGTTTTGGGTGCGTGCATGGACTGCTTGACCAACTTAGGCGGTTGCGCTTGCTCCCAATCTTCGGGAACCCGTTGGCCTGTGGTCACACCGCGCAGCATGAGTTGGTGCCGAATCGCGGCATCCAAAGCGGGGCCCAGTTTGCTGGCTTCGTCTGTTTTGGTAAGGATGGCTTGTTGGGTGCCCGTGGTGCGAAATGCGTGCACCACTTCATCCAGCATTTCGCCTTGGCTGCAGGCGTTGAGTACCAGCACACGCTGCAGTTTGGGCAGGTTCAGGGTGTTGAGCAGGTCGCGCGTGCGGGGGTCGCGTGGCGCCAAGCCGGTGGTGTCTATGAGCACCATTTTTTTGTTGGACAAAAGTCCCAGCAAATCTTGCAGGGCCGCTTGGTCGTAGGCCAAATGTGCTACCACGCCCATCATTTTTCCGTAGGCGCGCAGTTGTTCGTGGGCGCCTACACGGTAGGTGTCTAGGGTAATCAGTCCCACGCTGGCGGGGCCAAATTCGCGGGCGCACCAGCCGGCCAGTTTGGCGCAGGTGGTGGTTTTTCCGACTCCCGTGGCACCCATTAGGGCAAACACGCCGCCTTGCTGGGTCATGGACAGGGTGTTGCCATCGGTTTTAAGGTTGCGCTCCAGCACTTGGGCGACCCATTTTTTGGCAGCTTGGGCGTCTTGGTCTTGGGGCAGCTTATCCAGCAAAGCGCGCGACAGGTGCGGCGAGTACCCAGCGCCAATGAGCTGCGTCATGAGGTTGTTGCGCACCGGACTTTTTCGGGTTTCGCCCAGCCAAGTGAGGGTGCTGAAGCGCTCTTCAATCAGCGCCTTCATAGACTGCAGCTCGTCGCTGATGCCCTTGGGTGTGTTAGAAGTGACAGCAGAGGCTTGAGCCGAAAGATCTGAATACCCCACATGAATTTGAGCGGGTGCAGTGTGTGCAGCTGGGGGGTGTGCAGTTGCGGTGTGAGGAGCTGTTGCTATAGCGGACTCCCGAACCGGAATGCCCACTTTGGCCTTGCGTTTGGAGTCTG
>CAMAXR010000144.1 GCA_945862195.1 Hylemonella gracilis | reverse complement strand
AACACCCAAACCAATTGAAGTTTGTGTGGTGAGAGTTATGGAGAACAACATGAGTCTAAGCAATCGATTGGGATTGCTGGGGCGCAAGGTTGGCATGATGCGTCTGTTTACAGATGAGGGGGATGCAATCCCTGTCACTGTGGTTGATGTGTCGAACAACCGTGTGACTCAGGTCAAAACTGATGACAACGATGGCTACGTCGCCTTGCAGTTGACCTTTGGGTCGCGCAAAGCCTCGCGTGTTACCAAGCCTCAGGCTGGTCACCTTGCCAAAGCCGCCTCCGAGGCTGGCGAAATCACCAAAGAATTCCGCGTGACCGCTGAAGATGCTGCCAAGTATGCAGCCGGCGCCGCAGTGCCTCCGCAATCTGTATTTGCAGTGGGGCAAAAAGTGGACGTACAAGGCACTTCCATTGGTAAAGGCTTTGCCGGCACCATCAAGCGCCACAACTTCAGGTCACAGCGCGCCTCACACGGCAACAGCCGCTCACACAATGTGCCGGGTTCCATTTCTATGGCGCAAGATCCGGGCCGTGTGTTCCCTGGCAAAAAAATGACGGGACACATGGGCGATGAATCTGTCACCACCCAAAACTTAGATGTCATCCGAATTGACGAAGTGCGTCAGCTGCTGATGATCAAGGGTGCTATCCCTGGTTCAAAAGGTGGTTTTGTGTCCATTCGTCCGGCAGTCAAGCAAGTAGAAAAAGCTTCGAAAGGAGCCAACTGATGCAACTCGAACTCCTAAATGAACAGGGTTTGGCGGCATCTAAGTTCGATGCTCCCGAGACTGTTTTTGGTCGCGAATACAACGAAGACTTGGTACACCAGATTGTGGTGGCTTATCAGGCCAATGCACGCCAAGGCACTCGCGCTCAAAAAGACCGCGAACAAGTCAAGCACTCCACTAAGAAGCCTTTCCGCCAAAAGGGTACAGGCCGTGCTCGTGCGGGTATGACTTCTTCTCCACTATGGCGCGGGGGCGGACGGATTTTCCCCAACAGCCCTGAAGAAAACTTCACGCAGAAAATCAACAAAAAGATGTACCGCGCCGGTATGGCATCCATCTTGTCTCAGTTGGCGCGTGAAGGTCGTTTGGCCGTGGTCGACTCTCTCAAGGTTGAGTCACCTAAAACCAAGCTGTTGGCTGCCAAGCTGAAGGCCATGAACTTGGACTCGGTCATGGTCATAGCTGAAGTGGTTGATGAAAATCTGTACTTGGCATCCCGCAACCTGACCAATGTTTTGGTGGTTGAGCCCCGTTATGCCGACCCCGTGTCTTTGGTGCATTTCCGCAAGGTTTTGGTGACCAAGGCTGCAGTGGATCAACTCAAGGAGATGTTTGCATGAGCACCATCCAATTTGACGAAGGTCGTCTGATGGCCGTGCTGCTGGCGCCTATCGTGTCAGAGAAAGCCACTATGGCTTCTGAAAAGAGCAATGCGGTCACCTTCAAGGTGCTGCAGGACGCCACCAAGCCTGAAATCAAGGCTGCCGTGGAAATGCTCTTTAAAGTGCAAGTAAAGGGCGTCAGCGTGGTCAACACCAAAGGTAAAACCAAGCGTTTTGGCAAATCCATTGGCCGTCGCGATAACGTGCGTAAGGCTTACGTCACGCTCAAGCCTGGTCAAGAGCTGAACTTGTCTGGGGAGGCAGCGTAATCATGGCTGTGATCAAAATGAAACCCACATCACCCGGCCAGCGTGCCGTGGTGAAAATCTCGCGCGATCACCTGCACAAAGGTGAGGCTTACGCCCCCTTGTTGGAGCCGCAGTTCCAAAAAGCAGGCCGCAACAACAATGGTCATATCACCACCCGTCACAAGGGTGGCGGTCATAAGCACCACTACCGCGTGGTGGATTTCCGTCGCAATAAAGATGGTGTGCCTGCCAAAGTAGAGCGCATTGAATACGACCCTAACCGTTCGGCTCACATCGCTTTGGTGTGCTATGCCGACGGCGAGCGCCGTTACATCATTGCGCCTCGTGGTTTAGAAGTGGGCGCCACCATTCAAAGCGGCGCTGAAGCCCCTATCCGCGTAGGCAACACCTTGCCCATTCGCAATATTCCGGTGGGTTCCATCATCCATTGCATTGAGTTGCAAATTGGGAAAGGCGCCCAAGTGGTGCGTTCAGCGGGCGCATCTGCCACGCTGCTGGCGCGTGAAGGCACCTACGCTCAGGTGCGCATGCGCTCTGGTGAAGTTCGCAAAATTCACATCGAATGCCGCGCCACCATTGGTCAAGTCGCCAACGAAGAGCACAGCTTGCGCCAATTGGGCAAAGCCGGTGTCAAGCGTTGGATGGGCATTCGCCCCACCGTTCGCGGTGTAGCCATGAACCCAGTTGACCACCCCCACGGCGGTGGTGAAGGCCGCACCGGTGAAGGTCGCGTGCCAGTCGACCCATGGGGCAATATGACCAAGGGTTACCGTACACGTAACAACAAGCGCACCCAGGTGATGGTCGTGTCGCGTCGTAAGAAGTAAGAGGAAAGCAAATGACTCGCTCTCTCAAAAAGGGTCCATTTGTGGACCATCACTTGGTTGCCAAAGTGGACAAAGCCATTGCAATCAAGGACAAAAAGCCAATCAAAACATGGTCACGTCGCTCCATGATTCTTCCTGACTTCATCGGGTTGACCATTGCCGTTCACAACGGCAAGCAGCACGTACCTGTCTACATCACCGACCAAATGGTGGGCCACAAGTTGGGAGAGTTTGCGCTCACCCGTACTTTCAAGGGCCATCCTGCGGACAAAAAAGTTCAGAAGAAGTAAGGAGTGTTGAACATGGAAACACGTGCAACCCTTCGCGGCGTTCGACTTTCCGTCGATAAGGGCCGTTTGGTCGCAGACCTGATCCGCGGTAAAAAAGTCGATCAGGCCTTAAATATTTTGCAGTTCACGCCCAAAAAGGCGGCTGTCATCATCAAGAAAGTTCTGGAGTCGGCCATTGCCAACGCAGAACACAACGACGGTGCGGACATCGACGAACTGAAAGTCAAAACTATTTTTGTGGAGCAGGGTGCAACGCTCAAGCGTTTCTCTGCTCGCGCTAAAGGTCGCGGTAATCGCATCAGCAAGCCCACGTGCCATGTGTTCGTGACGGTAGGCAACTGAAAGAGGTCTGAAAGATATGGGACAAAAAATCAACCCTACGGGCTTTCGCTTAGCGATCAGCCGCAACTGGGCCTCTCGCTGGTATGCCAGCAACCGTGACTTTGCTGGCATGTTGGCCGAAGACATCAAAGTACGCGAGTACCTCAAGGTCAAACTTAAGAACGCTTCAGTTTCTAAAGTCCTGATTGAGCGCCCAGCAAAAAATGCGCGCATCACCATTTTTTCCGCCCGCCCTGGTGTGGTCATTGGAAAAAAAGGCGAAGACATTGAAAACCTCAAGCGCGATTTAGGCAAACAACTCGGTGTGCCTGTGGCCGTCAACATCGAAGAAGTGCGTAAGCCCGAAATCGATGCCAAGCTGATTGCCGACAGCATCACCCAACAGCTTGAAAAGCGCATCATGTTCCGCCGCGCCATGAAGCGCGCCATGCAAAACGCCATGCGTTTGGGTGCTTTAGGCATCAAAATCATGTCGTCTGGCCGTTTAAACGGCATTGAAATTGCCCGCACTGAGTGGTACCGCGAAGGGCGTGTGCCCTTGCACACCCTGCGCGCTGACATCGATTACGGCACCTCGGAAGCCAAAACCACTTACGGCGTGATTGGTGTGAAGGTGTGGGTTTACAAAGGTGACACCTTGGGCCGCTCTGACCAGCCTGCTGCCGCTGAGCCACGCTCTGATGACGAGCGTCGCCCGCGTGGACCACGCCGTGATGCCCGTCCTGGCGCTCCCTCTGACCGTCCCGCACGTGCTGGCACTCGCCGCCCCACTGGAACCAACGCCGCTCCCGCTGATGGAAGTGACAAACCCGCAGAAGCCACTGGTGCTGATGCACCCAAAACCACCGTTAAGCGCGTACGCAAAGTCGCCGCGCCAGCTGCAGCTGCTGACGGTGCCAAAGGAGAATAAA
>CAMAXR010000143.1 GCA_945862195.1 Hylemonella gracilis | reverse complement strand
GCCGTTTGCGCGGCTTGCCACGGTGCTGATGGCAACTCCAACATCACGGCCAACCCCAAATTGGCTCAGCAGCACCCCGAATATTTGGTCAAGCAGTTGCAGGAATACAAGTCCGGCAAACGCAACAACGCCGTCATGAAAGGCTTTGCCTCCCTGCTCAGCGATGACGACATGAAAAACATTGCCTACTGGTTGGCCACAAAGTCGGCCAAACCCGGTTTTGCCAAAGACAAAGACTTGGTGGCTGTGGGCGAACGCATTTACCGCGGCGGTATTGCCGACCGCCAAATTGCCGCCTGTGCCGGCTGCCACAGCCCCAATGGCGTGGGCATTCCTTCTCAGTTCCCCCGTTTGAGCGGCCAGCACGCCGACTACACCGCTGCACAACTCACGTATTTCCGTGACGGCGTGCGCCTCAACAACCTGCAAATGAGCCAAGTGGCCGCCAAGCTCAATGACCGTGAAATCAAGGCTGTGGCCGACTACATAGCGGGTTTACGCTAAATCTTTCTTCATATGTTGATCAAAACCCAGCGCCAAGGTTTTAATCATCCGATCTCTAGCGAGATCACGCCTCCCCATGTGTACCAGCAACGCCGAGACTTAATGCGTCTCATGGCCTCTGGCCTTGCAGGCGCGGCGCTGTCGTCTTGGGCCACGCGAGAAGCCTTAGGCCAAACTCCAGCAGGTACCACAGGCGCGGCCGGAACATGGGAGCGCCCGGGCAAATTGCCAGCGTTGGCCTCGGTGAAGTCCAACGTCAGTGGCGCGGTCACCATGGACAAGGTGACCGACTACAAAGACGCCAGCACCTATAACAATTTTTTCGAGTTTGGCACCGACAAATCTGACCCCGCCCGCAATGCGCACACCTTGCAAACCCAGCCGTGGTCGGTCAGCGTGGAAGGCTTGGTTAAAAAACCAACCGTCTTCAGCTTGGAAGACCTGCTCAAGCTCAGCGCCCAAGAAGAGCGGGTCTACCGCTTGCGGTGTGTGGAGGGCTGGTCTATGGTGATTCCCTGGGTGGGCTACTCCTTGTCCGAGCTCATCCGCAAGGTGCAACCCTTGGGTGGTGCCAAGTACGTGGAGTTTGTGACTCTGGCCGACCGCAAAACCATGCCCTTTGTGGGCAGCCCCGTGTTGGATTGGCCTTATGTGGAGGGCTTGCGCATGGACGAAGCCATGCACCCCCTGACGCTGCTGAGCTTAGGCATGTATGGCGAAGTGATGCCCAAGCAAAACGGTGCGCCCATTCGTTTGGTGGTGCCTTGGAAATACGGGTTCAAGAGCATTAAAAGCGTGGTCAAAATCCGCTTCACCGACCAAGAGCCCAAAACTGCTTGGCTCAAAGCGGCTCCGCAAGAGTACGGGTTTTATTCCAACGTGAACCCCCAGGTGGACCACCCCAGATGGAGCCAAGGCGTCGAGCGGCGCATTGGCGAAGACGGACTGTTCACCAAAAAACGCAAAACCTTGATGTTCAACGGCTACGAACCCCAAGTGGGTCAGTTGTACGCCGGCATGGACCTCAAGAGGTGGTACTAGCCGCCCCCCTCAACCGCTGGCTTTTACAACCTGGCGTCCAAGTGGCGTTGGGCATTTTAGGGCTTTTACCCGCTCTATGGTTGGTGTGGGCTGCAGCCACCGATCAGCTCGGGGCCAACCCCGCACAAGCCTTGATTCGACAAACCGGCGACATGGCTTTGCGCATGTTGTGCATCACCCTAGCCATTACCCCTTTGCGGCACATGCTGGGTTTGAGCGCCTTGGTTCGCTACCGACGCACCCTAGGGCTCACCATGTGCTTTTATGCGCTGGCGCATGCCACTTGCTATGCCTGGTTTGACATGGGCTGGGATCTGCCCGACATAGCGGCCGACATCGCCAAGAGGCCTTTTATTTTGGTGGGTTTTCTAGCTTGGCTGCTGCTGTTGCCCATGGCGGCCACATCTTTAAACCTGGCGGTGCGGGCGATGGGTGTGGCGCGTTGGCAAATGCTGCACCGCAGCGTGTACGCGGTGGCGTTGTTGTCTATTTTGCATTTCTTTTGGATGCGCAGCGCCAAAAACGATTTCGCGGACGTGGCCATTTACGGTGGCTTATTGGCGCTGTTGCTGGGCTGGCGGGTATGGAGGTGGCAGAAAAATAGGCTAAAAAACTAGCCACCTGCCCCCACAAACTTTAAAAAGCTTGCGCCAGCTTTAAACCAAAGTTTCCATTGCCATTTGGTCTTGCGCACTTTCGCGCCTGCGTATGAGGTGAGCCTGAGCGCCCTCCACCAACACCTCAGCGGCACGACCCCGGGTGTTGTAGTTGCTGGCCATGCTCATGCAGTAGGCCCCGGCAGAGAGCACGGCCAAACGGTCGCCTGCTTGAACCTCAAGCGATCGTTCGCGGCCCAGCCAGTCGCCACTTTCACAAATGGGGCCCACCACATCCCACACCATGGGTTCGGCAAGGCCGTCTGATTTTTTTTCAGATTCGTTTAATGGCACCACTTGGTGATAAGCCTCGTACATCGCAGGACGCGGCAGGTCGTTCATGGCGGCATCCACCACGCAAAAGTTTTTATGGTCGCCGGGCTTGAGGTAGAGCACCTCGGTTAAGCACACACCGGCATTGCCCACCAATGAGCGGCCAGGCTCAATCATGAGCTGTTTGTGCCCAAAGCCGCGCGCGTCCAGCTTGGCCAGCAGCTGGGCCCAAAGCGCATCTGCGGGGGGCGGCGTTTCGCCGTTGTAGGCAATGCCCAGGCCGCCACCAAAATCGATGTGGTTCAAAGTGATGCCCGCAGCCTCAAGGGCCTGCACCAAATCCAGTACCCGGTCCATAGCGTCTAAATACGGCCCCATTTGCGTGATTTGCGAGCCAATGTGGCAGTCAATGCCCTGCACCTTGAGGCCGGTCAACTGGGCGGCGCGTTGGTAGGTGGCCAAGGTGTCTTCGTGGGCAATGCCAAACTTGTTGTCTTTAAGACCGGTGGAAATGTAGGGGTGCGTCATGGCGTCTACATTGGGGTTCACGCGCAGGCTGATGTGCGCTTGGGTGCCCATGTCCAAGGCCACGGCGTTGAGCACCTCCAACTCGGCCACGCTCTCCACGTTGAAGCAGCCTATGCCTGCACGCAAGGCCAGACGCATTTCGGCAGGTGTTTTGCCCACGCCCGAAAAAATCACTTTGGCGGGGTCGCCGCCTGCGGCCAGCACACGCTGCAACTCACCACCCGACACAATGTCAAACCCACAGCCCGCTTGCGCAAACACCTGCAACACGCCCAAGCTGGAATTGGCTTTCATGGCATAGCAAATTTGGGCTTGGCGGCCCGCAAAACCACGTTGGTAGGCCGCCAAAGCCTGCAGCATGTGGGCTTTGGAGTACACAAACAGGGGCGTGCCGTAGGTTTGCGCTAAACCGTTCAGGCACACCTCTTCCAAGTAAAGCTGACCGTTGCGGTAAGCCAAGTGGGGAGAGCCGGAGAGTGAAGAACCGGAGGGTGAAGAACTGGGGCTTACTTGGGCGTTCATGGGGGGGTGGGGGTAGAGGGCGCAGTTGTAGACTCCTGCGACTTTGAAGGCGACTTTGCAGGTAACGGCGCGTCAGCTTGGGGTGTTCGGCGCAACAAAATGTCGGGTAAGGTGGCGCGTTGGGCTGCTGCGGGGTCTTTGGGAATAAAGAGCGGACCGGGTTGGCCACAAGCCCCTAAGAGACAAGGGCCTAAGAGGGCCCCCACTAGAATCGCGCACGTTTTAAACATCAAGGAATTGTAATGACCGACACCGAATTCCTAGACCGCGCCGAAGCTGCGCTGGGCGCGATTGAAGCCAGTTGCGACCGCATCAACGACCAAACGGATGCCGACATCGACAACCAGCGGGTGGGCGGCATGATCACCTTGGTGTTTGCCAACCGCAGCCAAATCGTGGTGAACCTGCAAAAACCTCTGCACGAAATCTGGCTGGCCGCCAAATCAGGCGGCTACCACTTCAAGTGGAATCAGGGCCAGTGGCTCGATACCAAAGGTCAGGGCGAGTTTTTTGCAGTGCTCAATGCGCAGGCGTCTGCACAGTCGGGGCAAGCGCTGCGGTTTGAACTGAACGCTAGCTGAAC
>CAMAXR010000142.1 GCA_945862195.1 Hylemonella gracilis | reverse complement strand
GCCAAACCAAATTGGGTGTTGGCGATCTGCAAGGCACGGCGCCCGCCACCCAACACGTCGACGGTTTCCATGGGCGCGGGTTGCAGGGCTTCAAACAAGGCGCTGGCTTGATCGCGAGTTGTGAACACGCTTTCGGTCATGCGGTCGTGCAGCAGTGGCGCCAGAGCACCCCATTGGGCATCAGTGAGTTGCGGCTGGCTGAGCAGGCCCGTTTTCATGAGCACGCGGATTTCAGTGACCCGCTCGATGCGCTTGAGCTTTAAGCCGCAATTCAGGGCAATATCGGTGGCTTTAGAGGCCCAAGGCGACACGGTACCCAAGCGGGGCGTGACTACCAGTAAAGCACCTTGCTCTGAGGGCTCGGGTTGCACATAAGGTTCGCCGTAAGTTAATAAAGCGGCCACTTGGGCTGAAGCTCGTGGGTCTAAAGCTGCCTCAGAGGCCACCCAGTGGACATATCGGGCCGACACACCTTTGATTTTGTGGTGAATTTTTTGCAGTTGCGGCAGAAGTTGCTGAACGCGAAACGGGCTGAAAGCGTTGCCGCCTTCAAAGGTGCTGAGATGCAAGGTCACGGTGAGCGGCTGGAAGGGATGGCGAGGAAGGGCGGGCGGGTTTAGAAATCTGATGATATCGGATGGGATAATTCAGCCATGACCATCACATACAAAGATCAGACCGGTATAGACGGCATGCGAATTGCGGGGCGGCTTGCCTCTGAAGTTCTTGATTTTCTCACGCCGCACGTCAAGCCTGGCATCACCACCAACGAGCTGGACCAACTGGCTCACGACTACATCACCGGCGTGCAGCAGGCGATTCCTGCCCCACTCAACTACGCGCCTAATGGCTACAAGCCCTATCCCAAATCTATTTGCACGTCTATTAACCATCAGGTGTGCCACGGCATACCCAACGACAAGGCCCTTAAAAAGGGCGATGTTCTCAACATCGACATCACCGTGATTAAAAACGGCTGGCATGGCGACACCAGCCGCATGTTTCAGGTGGGAGACACCTCTATTGCAGCCAGACGCTTGTGCGCCCTGACCTTTGACGCCATGTGGCATGGCATTGTGAAGGTGAAGCCCGGTGTGCGGCTGGGTGATATTGGCCACGCCATTCAGCAATTTGCCGAGGGGCATGGGTTTTCGGTGGTGCGAGAGTTTTGCGGGCATGGCATTGGCCAGGTGTTCCACGAAGAGCCCCAAGTGCTGCACTACGGCAAACCCGGCACGGGCGAAGAGCTTAAAGAGGGCATGACCTTCACCATTGAGCCCATGATCAATGCGGGCAAGCGCGACATTAAAGAACTGGGTGATGGCTGGACCATCGTGACCAAGGACCATTCGCTCTCGGCCCAGTGGGAGCACACCGTGTTGGTCACGCCTACGGGCTATGAGGTGCTGACCCTATCTTCTGGCAGCCCGCCCAATCCTGAATTTGTAGGTTAGCAGCCCTCACCGCATGGACCTGCCCAAACTCCGCGAGACCTACCGCCAAGACAAGCTGGAGTTGCTGCAACCCATGTTGCAGGCGCACACGGGACGCACTCTTGTGCACAGCACACTCAAACGCTTGGCCCAATTGGCCGATGGGGTGCTCAAGCAGTTGTGGCAGGAGTCTGGCCTAGATGAATCTAATGCAGCCTTATTGGCTGTGGGTGGCTATGGACGTGGTGAGCTGTTTCCCGCCTCGGACCTTGATGTGCTTGTGCTGCTGCCCAACGACATGAATGCAGCAACAGTGCCTGATGAGGTGGCCACCAAGGTGTCGGCATTCATCAGCGCCTGCTGGGATGTGGGGCTGGAAATTGGATCAAGCGTGCGCAACGTACAAGAATGTACTGACGAAGCGCAGCGCGATGTGACCATACAAACTGCCATGCTGGAGCACCGCTTGATCAGCGGTAACCGCCAGCTTTATAAATACTTTGAAACAGCGTTTGCCCAACACCTCAACCCCAAGGCTTTTTTTGTTGCCAAAACTTTAGAGCTGCAACAACGCCACAGCAAACACAACGACACCCCCTATGCCCTAGAGCCCAATTGCAAAGAATCCCCCGGCGGTTTGCGTGACCTGCAAACGGTGTTGTGGGTGGCCAAGGCCGCAGGCTTGGGCCACACTTGGGAAGACATGGCGCAGCAAGGTTTGGTCACCGCCTTTGAAGTCAAGCAATTGCGGCGTAATGAAGCCATCTTGCAGCGCATCCGCTTGCGCCTGCACCTTATTGCCAAACGGCGCGAAGACCGGCTGGTGTTTGATTTGCAGACTGCAGTGGCCGAGTCTTTTGGCTATGAAACCGTGGAGTCTAAAGACGGCAAACCGAGGTTGCGGTCCAGCGAAGTGCTCATGCGCCACTACTACTGGGCGGCCAAAGCGGTGACGCAGTTGCAGCAGATTTTGTTGCTCAACATTGAAGCCAAGCTCAACCCATCGAGTCGCCAAAGCGCGCCCATCAACGAACGTTTTTCAGACTTGGCTGGGTACATTGACATCAACCAAGACGATGTGTACCTGCAAAACCCCCACGCCATTTTGGAAACCTTTTGGGTCTATCAAACCACTGAGGGTGCCAAAGGCTTGTCAGCACGCACGCTCAGAGGGCTTTACAACGCACGTCACGTGATGGACGGGGCTTTCCGCAAAGACCCAATCAACCGGCAAATGTTCATGCGCCTGCTCACCCAGCGCAAGGGCGTTATGCATGCGCTGCGCCTGATGAACGACACCTCGGTACTGGGGCGGTACTTGTGGGTGTTTAGGCGCATCGTGGGCCAAATGCAGCACGACTTGTTCCATGTGTACACCGTGGACCAGCACATCTTGATGGTGCTGCGCAATATGCGGCGCTTTTTTATGCCCGAGCATGCCCACGAGTACCCGCTGTGCTCCCAACTGGCAACCAGCTTTGACAAACCCTGGGTGCTCTATACCGCCTGTATTTTTCATGACATTGCCAAAGGGCGTGGCGGCGACCACTCAGATTTGGGTCAGGCCGATGTGCAGTTGTTTTGCAAACAACACGGCATTGCCAAAGAAGATGCGGCCCTTATTCGCTTCTTAGTTAAAGAGCATCTGAGCATGAGCCAACTGGCTCAAAAGTCAGACCTCAGCGACCCCATGGTGATTCAGTCGTTTGCACACAAGGTAGGCAACGAGCGTTACCTGACCGCGCTTTACCTGCTGACTGTGGCCGATATTCGGGGCACCAGCCCCAAGGTGTGGAACAACTGGAAAGGCAAGCTGCTGGAGACCCTGTTCAAGGCAACGCTCAGGGTGTTGGGTGGACAAGCCGCTACGGCCACCAGCGAGGTAGAGACCCACAAACGCGATGCCTTGGTGGCGTTGGCTTTGCATGCCCTGCCCTTTGATGCTCATAAAGCTTTGTGGGACACCCTGGATGTGAGCTACTTTATGCGCCACGATGCAGAAGACATTGCGTGGCACACCCGCCAACTGTCGCGCCATGTGGGGTCTGATGTACCCATTGTCAGAGCCCGCCGCTCGCCCCTAGATGAAGGCTTGCAGGTGCTGGTGTACACCCGCGACCAAGCCGATTTGTTTGCCCGCATCTGTGGCTACTTTGATCAGCGCGGATTCAGCATTCAAGAGGCCCGCATCCACACCGCCCACAATGGCTTTGCGCTGGACACGTTTCAGGTGGTGACCACCCTACTACCCGAGCACTACCAAGAACTCACCAACATGGTGGAGTTTGAGTTGGCTCAAAGCCTCAGCCTTGCAAACCCTTTGCCTGCCGCAGGCAAAGGCCGCCTGTCGCGCCGCGTCAAGAGCTTTCCGGTCACCCCGCGCATCAGCCTCAAGCCCGACGAGCAAGCCCAGTGCTGGTTGCTCAATATCTCCGCCAGCGACCAAGCTGGCTTGCTCTACAAAATTGCCAAAGTGTTGGCCAAACACCAAATTCACCTGCAACTGGCCAAGGTCAACACCTTGGGCGAGCGGGTGGACGACACGTTTTTAATTTCAGGTTCAGCCTTGCAGAACAACCGCGCGCAAATTGAAATTGAAACCGAGTTGCTTGAAGCCGTGAATTGAGCTTCTAAAGCCTTGCCCCTAAGGGCATATCCCTATGCGACCCATGCGCGGCAAGCGTAGGATCAAGTCCAAATTATT
>CAMAXR010000141.1 GCA_945862195.1 Hylemonella gracilis | reverse complement strand
GACGGCATGCGCTGGCTGGTGCTGCACGACTACCAGCAGCAGCGCATTTGCACCTTGCTGGACCCCACCCGAGACCCTTTGGGCAAAGGGTTTCACACCATCCAAGGCATGATTGCCATTGGTTCGGGCGGGTTTTGGGGTAAGGGGTTTATGCAGGGTACCCAAACGCATTTGGAATTCATCCCCGAGCGCACCACCGACTTTATTTTTGCCGCTTTTTCTGAAGAATTTGGCTTGGTTGGCAATTTGGTGCTGTTGGGCTGTTTTGTATTTTTGTTGTTGCGCGGACTCACCATTGCCATGGAAGCGCCCACTATGTTCTCTCGCCTGCTGGCGGGCAGCGTGACCTTTATTTTCTTCACCTACGCCTTTGTCAATATGGGCATGGTCAGCGGCATCTTGCCGGTGGTGGGTGTGCCGCTGCCTTTTATCAGCTACGGGGGGACGGCCATGGTCACCTTGGGGCTGGGTCTGGGTATCTTGATGTCCATTGCCAAATCCAAGCGTTTGGTCCAGTCTTAAACGCTCAGGCGATGCCGCCTAAAATGAAACCATGATTTCTATAGAACCCACCCTGCAGCGCTTGGATATTGCCCGTGAGCTGCTCCTCAGCCCTTACGGGCTCGATGAAACCCACCTGACTCAGGCTTTGTCAGAAATTCGGGCGCACCGTGTGGACGATGCCGACCTGTATTTTCAGTACACCCGATCCGAAGGCTGGAGCCTTGAGGAAGGCATCGTCAAAACGGGCTCGTTTTCTATCGACCAAGGGGTGGGCGTGCGTGCCGTCAGCGGCGAAAAAACCGCCTTTGCCTATTCAGACGATATTTCTTGGGCCTCTTTATTAGATGCGGCGCATACGGTGCGCACCATTTCAGACTTGGGGCAAAGCGGTCGCGTCAAAACCAAGGCGTCGCCCTACAAACGCCAAGTGGCTGCAGCGCGCTCCCTTTATGCAGGTATGGACCCTATTGCCACCCTTGACAGCACTGCCAAAGTGGATTTGCTGATGCAGGTGGAGCAACTGGCTCGCGCGCAAGATCCCCGCGTGGTGCAGGTGATGGCGGGTTTGGCTGCCGAATACGATGTGGTCATGGTGGCGCGCGCCGATGGCACCTTGGCTGCCGATGTACGCCCCTTGGTACGCCTGAGCGTGACCGTGATTGCCGAGCAAAAAGGCCGCCGCGAAGTGGGTTCTTCTGGCGGCGGCGGCAGGTTTGGTTTGGCTTACTTTGATCGCGCCCTGCTTGAAACCTATGTGGATCAAGCCGTGAAAGCGGCGCTTACCAATTTAGAGTCCCGCCCCGCCCCTGCGGGTGAGATGACGGTGGTGCTGGGTTCAGGCTGGCCAGGTATTTTGTTGCACGAAGCCATTGGCCATGGCTTGGAGGGCGACTTCAACCGCAAGGGCTCAAGCGCCTTTTCAGGGCGTATTGGGCAGCGCGTGGCGGCTAAGGGCGTGACGGTGTTGGACGACGGCACCCTTGCCGACCGCCGCGGATCGCTCAATGTGGACGACGAAGGCAACACCAGCCAACGCAACGTGCTGATTGAAGACGGTATTTTGAAAGGCTACATCCAAGACGCGACCAACGCCCGTTTGATGAAGGTGGCCCCCACAGGCAATGGCCGCCGTGAAAGCTACGCCCATGTGCCCATGCCGCGCATGACCAACACCTACATGTTGGGCGGCCAGTGCGAGCCCGAAGAAATCGTGGCCAGCCTCAAGCGCGGTTTGTACGCCACCAATTTTGGCGGCGGTCAAGTGGACATCACGTCCGGTAAGTTTGTGTTTTCGGCTAGCGAAGCCTATTGGGTGGAAAACGGCAAGATTCAATACCCCGTCAAAGGCGCCACGCTGGTGGGCAATGGGCCTGATGCCCTTACCCGCGTGAGCATGATTGGTAACGACATGGCCTTGGACAGCGGGGTAGGCACCTGCGGCAAAGAGGGCCAAAGCGTGCCTGTAGGGGTGGGGCAGCCCACCTTGCGCATTGACGGCATCACAGTAGGCGGCACAGCCTAAGCATGAAGGAGCACATGATGAACCACAAAAATTCTCCATCTACATCGTCAGACGCCAACTGGTATCCGCCGGGAACTCAGCCTGTTGACCGTACCAGCCAAGCCGATGATGAGCGTATCAAGGGCATCACCGTATTGCCGCCGCCTGAGCATTTGATTCGGTTTTTTCCGATTCGTGGCACCGCTGTGGAGCAGTTGATTACCCACACGCGCAAGACGATTCACCGCATCATGTCGGGCAAAGACGACCGCCTGCTCTTGATCATGGGGCCTTGCTCCATTCATGACCCGGCAGCTGCATTGGAATATGCGCGTCGCCTAAAGGTGTTGCGTGACCAACACGCCGACACCTTAGAAATTGTGATGCGGGTGTATTTTGAAAAACCCCGTACTACCGTGGGCTGGAAAGGTCTGATCAACGACCCCTATTTGGATGAGAGCTTCAAGATTGACGAGGGCTTGCGCATTGCGCGTCAATTGCTGATTGAAATCAACAAGCTGGGCTTGCCTGCTGGCAGTGAGTTTTTAGACACCATCAGCCCTCAGTACATTGGCGACTTGATTTCTTGGGGGGCCATTGGTGCGCGCACCACTGAGAGCCAAGTCCACCGTGAGTTGGCCTCGGGCATCAGCGCCCCGATCGGGTTCAAAAACGGTACGGATGGCAATATCAAAATCGCCACCGATGCAATTCAGGCGGCTTCGCGCGGGCACCACTTTTTGTCTATTCATAAAAACGGCAGTGTGTCGGTGGTGCAAACCAAGGGCAACCCTGACTGCCACGTGATTTTGCGGGGCGGCAAAGCCACCAACTACGACGCCGCCAGCGTGGACGCCGCTTGCAAAGATTTGGCTGCAGCCAAACTGCCCGCCAGCTTGATGGTGGACTGCAGCCATGCCAACAGCAGCAAGCAGCATGAAAAGCAGCTTGAAGTGGCGCGCGACATTGCGGCGCAAATGTCAGGCGGCTCGAAACAAATTTTTGGAGTGATGGTGGAAAGCCATTTGCATGGCGGCGCCCAAAAATTCACTCCCGGTAAAGACGACCCGGCTCAACTGGAGTTTGGCAAAAGCATCACCGACGCCTGTTTGCACTGGGAAGACTCTTTGCAGGTGGTTCAGGTGCTGTCCGACGCTGTTCAGGCCCGCCGCAAAAAATAAGCACAGGTCGCTGGCTCGCTTATTGGGTTTCTGCCTGCAGCCCCTGCAGTAGGCGCTGGTGCACACCGCCAAACCCGCCGTTGCTCATGCACAGCAGGTGGTCGCCGGGAAGCGCCGCTAGGAGCACTTGTTGCACCAATTCATCAATGCTGTGGGCCACCTGAGCTTTGTTGCCCATGGGGCTGAGGGCGTCTTCGGCATCCCAGTCCAAACCGCCGGCATGGCAAAAGGCTAGGTCAGCCGCTTCAAGGCTCCAAGGAAGTTGGGCCTTCATGGTGCCCAGTTTCATCGTATTGCTGCGCGGCTCAAAGATGGCCAAGATGCGGCCGGATTGGACCTGACGCCTTAACCCATCCAAGGTGGTGCGCATGGCAGTGGGGTGGTGGGCAAAGTCGTCGTACACCGTGATGCCCCGAACCTGACCTCGTATTTCCATACGCCGCTTGACGTTTTCAAAACTGCACAGGGCTTGAGCCGCTAGAGAGGGGGCCACGCCCACATGGTCGGCTGCCGCAATGGCGGCCAACGCATTGAGTTGGTTGTGCACGCCTTGAAGCCCCCACGCCACTTGGCCTACAAGGTTGCCCTGAAAGAGCACATCAAACCTATCGGGCTCGCCTTGGGCAGTGAAGTCGCTCACAGCGGCGCCGAAGCTGCGCACGTCGCTCCAACAACCTGAGTGCAAGACGCGGCTCAGACTCTCTTCCAGTCCATTGACCACCACCCGACCTTGGGCGGGCATGGTGCGTACCAAATGGTGAAACTGGCGCTCTATGGCGGCAAGGTTGTCAAAAATGTCGGCGTGGTCAAACTCTAGGTTGTTCAAAATGGCGGTGCGCGGCCGGTAGTGGACAAACTTGCTGCGCTTGTCAAAAAAAGCCGTGTCGTATTCGTCGGCTTCTATGACGAAAAAGGGGTGAGGAGCCCCTAAGCGTGCCGAAATACCGAAGTTCAAAGGCACGCCACCCACGAGAAA
>CAMAXR010000140.1 GCA_945862195.1 Hylemonella gracilis | reverse complement strand
ATCAAAAAAGCGGGTGAATTGCTTCGAACTGCTGCCAGCTCCTCTCACTTGAATTTTTATGGCAATGTAGAGGGCAACGATATTTTTAAGGGCACCACCGATATTGTGGTGTGCGATGGTTTTGTCGGTAATGTGGCCCTTAAGGCTAGTGAAGGGCTTGCCTCCATGATTGGTCAGATCATGAAGGAAGAGTTTTCCAAGACCGTTTTTAGAAAAATTGCTGCTATTTGTGCTTATCCGGTGCTATCGTCGTTTAAAAAGCGACTAGATCACCGTGTGCATAACGGCGCGGCACTTTTGGGGCTGCGTGGGCTCGTTTTTAAGAGCCATGGTTCAGCCGATGCTTTTGGGTTCGAGCAGGCGCTGAACCGCGCGTATGATGCAACTCAACATCAATTACTTGAACGGGTGCAGGCCAAGATTGCTGCCGTCCCTCTGACGGCCCATCAGTCCTGACCTAGATCGAATGCCCCTTTATTCACGCATCACAGGTACTGGCAGTTACTTGCCCGCCAAGCGACTGAGCAATGCTGAATTGGTCAGCCAGCTGGCTGTGCAAGGTGTGGAAACCTCTGACGATTGGATTGTCGAGCGTACCGGCATTCAGGCTCGCCACTTTGCCAGCGTGGACGAAACCAGTAGCGATTTAGCCTATAAGGCTTGCCTTAAGGTGCTGCAAGCCGCCAATTGCCCAGCTCAAGAGATTGACCTGATTATTGTGGCCACGTCCACGCCCGATATGGTGTTTCCGTCAACGGCGTGCATTTTGCAAAATAAATTGGGTATTCATGGCTGCCCAGCGTTTGACGTCCAGGCGGTATGCAGCGGTTTTGTGTACGCCCTCACCATCGCCAACGCGTTGATATGTTCGGGCTCTGCCCGCAAAGCTTTGGTGGTGGGCGCAGAAGTGTTTTCTCGCATTTTGGACTTCAAAGACCGCACCACCTGCGTGCTGTTTGGTGATGGTGCGGGTGCTGTGGTGCTTGAGGCATCTGATCAGCCAGGCATTTTGGCAAGTGATTTGCATGCAGACGGCCAGTTCGCTCACATTTTGTGTACCCCCGGCCAAGTTTCTGGCGGCCAAGTGATAGGAAGCCCTCTGCTTCAAATGGACGGGCAGGCTGTTTTTAAATTGGCAGTGGGGGTGTTGGAAGATGCTGCCAATGCGGTTTTGGCCAAAGCGCACAAGACATCTGCAGATCTTGATTGGCTGATTCCGCATCAAGCCAATATTCGCATCATGCAAGGTACGGCCAAAAAGCTCAAACTGTCCATGGACCAAATGATTGTGACGGTGGACCAGCATGGCAACACCTCTGCGGCGTCCATTCCCTTGGCTTTGGATGTGGGCGTTCGGTCCGGGCGCGTCAAGCCAGGGCAATTGGTGCTGCTTGAAGGTGTGGGGGGCGGCTTCACTTGGGGCGCGGTACTTTTGAGTCTGTAAGCCCCCATTTTGTTAAGCGCCTAACTGTCTGACCATCATTTCTCACTCTCTATGAAGTCTTTTGCATTTGTGTTTCCCGGTCAGGGCTCCCAGTCGGTGGGTATGTTGGATGCTTGGGGCGAACACCCCGCTGTCGCAAAGGTGCTGCAAGAGGCCTCAGACGCCTTAAATCTCGACCTCTCAAAACTGATCCGCGAAGGCTCTAAAGAAGATTTAGCGTTAACCACCAACACCCAGCCGGTCATGCTGGTTGCGGGCGTAGCAGCCTACCGGGCTTGGATGAGTGAAACGGGTATTGCTCCAGCCGTAGTGGCTGGGCATTCCTTGGGTGAATATTCAGCCTTGGTGGCCAGTGGCGTTATGAGTTTGGCTCAGGCTGTGCCGCTGGTGCGATTGCGGGCCCAAGCCATGCAAGATGCGGTACCTGTAGGGCAAGGTGCCATGGCGGCCATATTGGGCCTAGAGGCCGCCCAAGTGGTGGCCGGTTGTCAGCAGGCGGCGGCCAGTTTCGACCCACAAAGTAGCGAAGTGGTGGAGGCTGTGAACTTCAACGACCCCTCCCAAACCGTTATAGCGGGCAGCAAAGCCGCAGTGGACAAGGCTTGCGAGGTGCTTAAAGCCCTTGGCGCCAAGCGCGCCTTGTTGTTGCCGGTTTCTGCCCCATTTCATTCCAGCTTGATGCGGCCCGCTGCAGAGCGTTTGATGCAGCGCTTACTGGAGCTTGAGCTCCAAACGCCCGCTATTCCGCTTGTCAACAACATTGATGTTGCCTTTCAAACCGACCCCCAAGCGGTTCGAGACGCTTTGTACCGGCAGGCGTTTGGCCCGGTCCGATGGGTGGAGTGCGTGCAAGCCATTAAAGCGCGTGGCATTTTGAATGTGGTGGAGTGCGGTCCAGGCAAGGTGCTGGCGGGCCTGGTCAAGCGCATTGATCCTGAATTGACGGGTTTGCCCATGTTCGATCCTGCAACTTTGCAGGAAGTTAATAAACAATTGATGTGAGTTTGAGGTTTTTGCATGCAAGATAAGCAATTGCAAGTTCAGCAATGGAAAGATCAGGTGGCTTTGGTTACGGGCGCCACTCGGGGCATTGGTGCGGCCATTGCGCTGCAGCTGGCCCAGCAGGGCGTCAAGGTGGTGGGCACTGCGACCAGCGTAGCAGGTGCGGCGCAAATCAGCGCAGCCCTTTTGGGTTTTGAGGGATGTCAAGGTGTTCAACTCAATGTGAATGACGCAGCAGCCTGCGAGGCGCTGGTGGACTCCTTGGTGAAAAACTTTGGGGGCGTTCAAATTTTGGTCAACAACGCGGGCATCACCCGCGACAACTTGGCCATGCGAATGAAAGACTCTGAGTGGGACGAGGTGCTCGATACCAATTTGAAGGCAGTGTTTCGCCTAAGTCGTGCTCTTATTCGGCCCATGATGAAGCAGCGGTATGGCCGCATCATCAACATCACCTCGGTGGTGGGGGCCTCCGGAAACCCCGGCCAAGTCAATTACGCGGCTGCGAAGGCGGGGTTGGCGGGCATGACGCGAGCTTTAGCCAGAGAACTGGCGTCTCGAAACATCACGGTCAATTGTGTGGCCCCTGGGTTCATTCAGACCGATATGACCGCCCAATTGCCCGAAACCCAACAAAAAATGCTGATGGACCAAATTCCGGCGGGTCATTTAGGCACTCCAGAAGATGTAGCGCATGCGGTCAGTTATTTGGCTTCAACCCATGCGGGCTACGTTACCGGACAAGAATTGCATGTCAATGGTGGCATGTTCATGGCCTAGGCGGGGTTCTACTAACAGACTCCTTTTTCAAGATGGCTAAAATCACACCTTCTTTTACTACCCTTTGAGGGATACATGAGCGATATCGAAGCACGAGTTAAGAAAATCATTGCCGAGCAACTCGGCGTTGAAGAGTCACAAGTCACCAATGAAAAAGCTTTCGTGGCGGATCTGGGAGCCGACTCCTTGGACACCGTTGAACTGGTGATGGCGCTTGAAGACGAGTTTGGCATTGAGATTCCCGACGAAGACGCTGAAAAAATCACGACCGTTCAAAACGCCATCGATTACGCGGTGGCCCATCCCAAAGCTTAAGCACTTGCTTGGGCATGCGGCTCGCATGTCCTCACCTATATAGATGTCACGTCGTCGCGTAGTGGTTACCGGCTTGGGCTGTGTAAGCCCAGTGGGTAACACGGTTTCTGAGTCCTGGTCCAGCCTTATGGCGGGGCGTTCGGGTATTGATTTCATCACGCACTTTGATGCCGAGACCTTTGCTTGCAAGTTTGCGGGCGAGGTCAAGGGCTTGGTGTTGGATGATTTCATTCCCCTCAAAGAAGCCCGAACCATGGATACCTTTATCCATTTCGGCATCGTGGCGGCCATTCAGGCTGTTCAAGATGCGGGCTTGAAATCCGGCGCCGACCTTACCGACGAGGAAGCCACGCGGATTGGGTGCCTGATTGGCTCAGGCATTGGTGGATTGCCCATGATCGAGGGCACCCATGCCGAATTAACGCAGCGGGGACCTCGCCGCATTTCTCCGTTCTTTGTGCCGGCTTCCATCATCAACATGATTTCGGGTCATGTATCGATGCGATTTGGTTTTAAGGGCCCTAATTTGGCCATTGCTACTGCATGCACCACAGGTCTGCACAGCATAGGGGCTGCAGGCCGGATGATTGAATATGGTGATGCCGATGTTATGGTGGCGGGTGGTGCCGAAGCCACCGTGTCCCC
>CAMAXR010000139.1 GCA_945862195.1 Hylemonella gracilis | reverse complement strand
GTTAAAGCTCCTGCTGAACAAGCTTATGTGGCCTTGGCCTTTAAGGTGCCAACCCTTACCAATTTGCTGCAGCCCACCGCCCAAGACCAGGATGCCCTGGCTTTGACCGTGTTGGCCGCCGTGTTGGATGGCTACAGCGGCGCTCGGCTAGATCGCGCCTTGACTCAGGGTGCCGACCGTCTGGCTGATCAAGCGGGTGCTTCTAACGGTTTGACCGGCCGCGGACCCCAGCTGTTTATGTTGGACGGTGTGCCTGCCAAAGGTAAAAACAGCTCCGAGCTGGAGGCTGCTTTACGCCAACAGGTACAGAAAGTGGCGCAAGAAGGTGTGGCTGAGGCAGAACTCAACCGTGTCAAAACCCAGTGGGTGGCCAGCGAGGTGTACAAGCTTGATTCCATGATGGCGCAAGTCATGGAAATGGGTGCTTATTGGACAGAAGGCTTGCCGGTAGATTCAGGTGCCTTGCTGATCAAGCGCTTGCGCGAGGTAACCGCCGAACAGGTGCGCTCTGTGGCGCAACGCTATTTTGGTGACGACCAACTCACTGTGGCGCATTTGGTGCCGCAGCCGGTAGACCCCAACCGGGTTCGCAAGCCGTCTTCTAGCGCAGGGAGGCATTGACATGAAAAGACTTCAAATACTGACTTTTGTCTGCGCGTTGTTGATGGGTGGCCAGGCCCTTGCGGCCTTGCCCATACAACATTGGGTGATGCCCAACGGCGCCCGCGTGTACTTGGTCGAAAGCCCTGCAGTGCCTATGCTGGATGTGCAGGTCGATCTGGATGCGGGCGGCCGCCGCGACCCGTCTGCTCAAGCAGGTTTGGCCAGAATCATGGCCAGCCAGCTCAAACTGGGCGTGCGGGCCCAGGCCGGGCAACCCGCCTTAGATGAAAACGCATTGGGTGAGGCTTGGGCTGACTTGGGTGCAGCCTTTGGTGCAGGCGCTGGCAGCGACCGCATGAGCTTCACGCTTAGAACGCTTACAGAGCCTGACTTGCTCCAACGTGCGGTGGCTTTGGCTGCGCGGCTGATGGGTGAGCCCGCCTTTAATCCGCAGGTGTGGACGCGCGAACGCGAGCGTATTTCGGCTGCCATTCGCGAGGCCAACACGCGACCAGCCACTCAGGCTAACCGTGCCTTTGAAAAGGCGGTGTATGCCGACCATCCTTATGGTTTGGACACCAACGAGGCTACTTTGGCGCGTATTTCGGTTGAAGACCTGCACAGCTTGCATACCCAAATGGTCCGGGCCTGCCGTGCCAAGGTCACGATGGTGGGGGCCGTTAACCGCGCTCAAGCCGAACAACTGGTGCAGGGTTTGTTGGCGAGAATGCCGCAAGAGGGGTGTGCACCCCTGCCTGCCGTTGCGCAGGTTCAACCCCTTCAAGCGCCGGTGGTGCAGCGCATTGCTTTTGATTCAGCACAGGCCCACGTGTTGATGGGTCAGCCTGGGTTTGTTCGTCAAGACCCCGACTACTTTGCGCTCATCGTGGGCAACTATATTTTGGGTGGGGGTGGCTTTGTCTCGCGCCTCACGCATGAGGTGCGCGAAAAGCGTGGCCTGAGCTACAGCGTGTACAGCGGCTTTTCTCCGGGCTTGCATGCAGGGGCCTTCACCATAGGCTTGCAAACTCGCCCCGATCAGGCCGAACTGGCCATCAAGGTCTCTCAAGACGTCCTGCAACAGTTTGTGAAAGAAGGCCCCACTGAGGCCGAGTTGCAAGCAGCCAAGTCCAACTTGGTGGGTGGCTTTGCTTTAAGGCTGGATACCAACCGCAAACTGCTCGACAACGTGGCCAGCTTGGCATGGAACGACTTGCCCTTGAATTACTTAGACACTTGGACCCAGCAGGTTCAACGCGTCACGCGCGCCGATATCCGCAAGTCTTTTCAACGGGTCTTGCAGCCTGAACGCATGGTGACGGTGGTGGTGGGTGGCAAACCTTAAGCCGCCCGGAGAAGTCCGCATCATTGGCGGACAATGGAAGCGCACCCGCCTCAAAGTGGCCGACATGCCCGGCTTGCGCCCTACGCCCGACCGCGTGCGCGAAACTTTGTTCAATTGGTTGGGGCAAGACCTGACCGGCTGGGTGGGATTGGATGCCTTTGCCGGTACTGGTGCTCTGGGCTTAGAGGCGGCTTCGCGCGGCGCCAAGCAAGTACTTTTGATAGAGCAAAACGCCCAGTTGGTGACTCAGCTTAAAGCGTCAATAGCGCAACTCAACGCTCAAACGGTGCAGGTCATCAAAGGGGAGGGCGTGCATGCTATGCAGCAGTGCGCCCCGGGTACCGTGGATGTGGTGTTTTTAGACCCGCCCTTCGAGGCCAAGCTGTTTGAACCCGCACTCAAAGCCGCTGCAAGGGCTATAGCCCCACAGGGGTTTATATATTTAGAAGCACCAGAGCTTTGGAGTGATGAGCGCTTGTTGCCCTTGGGTTGTAAGGGCTATAAGCACTTGAAAGCGGGGGCTGTTCATGCGCATTTGATACATAAAATGCCCACCAGTTGTTAAATTTCAATTAAAGACTTGGTTTGTATGTGGGATGCGGACAGTTTGTTTCTGCCCAGAAGCTCTGTAATTTCCAGTAATACCAATGCACCTGCTACGCGTGCACCAGCCCTTTTAACTAAGCTGGCTGCCGCACCTATAGTGCCGCCTGTTGCCAGTACATCATCAATCAGCAATATATTGGCCATCGGAGGAATGATGTTTTGCTGGATTTCTAAAGAGTCTTTTCCATACTCTAAGCCATAATGTTCAGAGTAGGTTTTGGATGGTAGTTTGTTAGGCTTACGTGCCAATATAAGCCCCTTATTTGATAATTGGGCAAGTGCAGAAGCAAATATGAACCCTCTAGATTCAATGCCCATAATATAATCAAATTCTGCAAATTGACTCAAACGGTGTAGCTCATTCATGGCGTGAGAAAAAGCATCTTTCTCAGCCAATAAAGGCGATATGTCCTTGAACATAATGCCTGGCTTAGGAAAATCAGGTACGGTTGGTAAATAATCAAGTAGATTCATAATATGAAAAAATCTGTAGTGGTGATGGTTGCCCTAGAAGATGAATTTGCAGCAGAAATGCTTCCGGCAAATATCCCTATTGTCTATTCTGGAATCGGTAAGGTTAACGCATCTATTGCCACATTCAAGGCCATACATCAGTATGGTCCAACACTTATTATCAATTATGGAACCGTTGGCAAAATCAATGCAAACCTCTCCGGCCTCATACCCATTCAAAAAGTGATTCAACGTGACATTATGGCTGAGCCCTTAGCCCCCAGAGGTACGGTACCTTTTTCAAGCAAGCCCAACCATTACATTTCTGATATAGATGGATTTGTGTGTGGAACTGGAGATAGTTTTGTAACCCAAAAAGATCTTTGGCTTTTAGAAAATGGTGTTGATGTGGTTGATATGGAGCTTTTTGCAATTGCCGCTGTAGCCAGTGATTCGGGTATTGAGTGGGCGTCCTATAAATTTATCTCTGACGAAGCCAATGAATCATCAGGTCAGGAATGGTCCAGCCAAGTGAAAAAAGGTCAGCAACTGTTTGTGGATCAGATGTTGAATTTTTTATAAAGCCTTACAGGCTCATTCGTGCAATACCACTACCAAAACCGGCAGCACCAAAGCTCACCAATTGAGCGTATCAAATGCTTTCTCATTCTGTATCAATAAGTATGTCTATCGCCTCGACTTAGCCTCGCGGTAAGGCTGGCTGCATAATGGACTCAATCTCCACTTAACTTAAGACCTATGTCTCGCCAAGTGATTGCCGTGTACCCCGGAACGTTTGACCCCATGACCTTGGGGCATTCCGATGTGGTGCGTCGTGCAGCTCAGCTGTTTGACACCATCATCATTGCGGTGGCGGCAGGCCACCATAAGAAAACCTTGTTCAGCCTTGAAGAACGCATCGATATGGTGCGTGAAGTGGTGGCGCCTTACCCTCAGGTGAGTGTGGAAAGTTTTTCGGGGTTGATGCGCGACTTTGTGGTGGCGCGTGGTGCCAAGGCCATGATTCGCGGCCTGCGTGCGGTGACCGACTTTGACTACGAATTTCAGCTCGCTGGCATGAACCGCAGTTTGATGCCCGATGTGGAAACTGTATTTTTGACCCCCAGCGACAAGTACCAATTTATTTCCAGCACTTTCGTGCGAGAAATTGCCACCCTAGGCGGCGAAGTCGATAAATTTGTTGA
>CAMAXR010000138.1 GCA_945862195.1 Hylemonella gracilis | reverse complement strand
CAAAGCGGTCACGAGGTGCCCGATTTGGACCAAGCCCAAGACTTGGTTCAGTTGGTGCATGCGGTCAATGCACTGCGTTCAGCCGGGCACCTGTTGGCTTACCACGACCGCAGCGACGGCGGTTTGCTGGCCACCGTGGCAGAAATGGCTTTTGCAGGGCATGTGGGTGTGGCGCTTAATGTGGACATGCTGGTGGCTGAGGGCGACGGCATCTCCGACAGCCGTATGGACACTGGAGACGCCAAAAACTGGGCCACCCAAGTCAGCGCGCGCCGAGAAGAACTCACCCTGCAAGCCTTGTTTAACGAAGAGCTGGGCGCGGTGTTGCAGGTGCGCACCGCAAACCGAGATGCCGTGCTTAAGGTGCTGCGAGAGCATGGCTTGTCTCCCCACAGCCATGTGGTGGGCACCACCCGCAGCGCTCAAGGGCAAGTCACAAACGCCGGAAAAATCAACACCGGCGTGGGCGAACTGCAGGTTTGGCGCGATGCCAAATGCATTTTCAGCGCCCCTTTGTTTGACCTGCATCAGGTGTGGGACAGCGTGAGCTGGAAGATTTGCCAAGAGCGCGACAACACCCTGTGTGCCGATGCCGAACACGCCAGCACCGGTGTGTTGTCCGACCCGGGTTTGCATGTGCACCTGAGTTTTGAGCCTCTAACCACCACCGCACCCGCCTTGTTGCTCACCCGCCCCAAAGTGGCGGTGCTGCGCGAGCAAGGTGTGAATTCGCATGTGGAAATGGCTTACGCCTTTACAGAGGCGGGTTTTGAAGCTTTTGATGTCCACATGACCGACCTTCAGTCGGGCCGAGCACGCTTGCAAGACTTTGTGGGCGTGGTGGCCTGTGGTGGCTTTAGTTATGGCGACACCTTGGGCGCCGGGGTGGGCTGGGCGCGCTCCATCACCTTCAACCCTGCATTGGCCGAGCAGTTTCAAACCTTTTTTAACCGGACCGACACCTTTGGTCTTGGGGTGTGCAACGGATGCCAAATGTTGGCCGAGCTGGCAGACCTCATACCCGGTGCCCAAGCTTGGCCTAGGTTCACCACCAACCGAAGCGAACGCTTTGAAGCCCGCTTGAGCTTGGTAGAAGTGCTGGATTCACCCAGTTTGTTTTTGCAAGGCATGGCCGGTAGCCGCATGCCTATTGCGGTGTCGCACGGTGAGGGTTTTGCCAACTTTGCGGCACGGGGTCAAGCGCAAGTGGCGTTGGCAGCCATGCGGTTTGTCAACCACCAAGGCCAAGCCACCGAGGCCTATCCCTTTAACCCCAATGGCAGCCCCGATGGGCTTACCGCGGTAACCACGCCTGACGGACGCTTTACCGCCATGATGCCCCACCCAGAACGCGTGTTTCGCAACATTCAAATGAGCTGGACCTCAGGCAACATCCAAGAGCACAGCCCTTGGATGCAGTTGTGGCACAACGCCAGACGTTGGGTCGGTTAAGTACTTAGCTAAGTACTTACCGGGGATTACTCAATCTTGGCTTTAGCTCTCAGGTCTTCCTGAAACTTCATGAGCTTTTGCTGACCCAATTGCTGTGCAATTTGGGGTTTGACTTCTTCAACGCTCGGAAACTTAACGTCGCGCACATCGTCTAAGCGCACCACGTGGTAGCCAAATTGGCTTTTCACGGGGGTATCCAGCAACTTGCCTTTGGTCAGCTTGACCATGGCATCAGAAAACTCTTTCACATAGTTGCCAGGAGACGCCCAATCCAAGTCACCGCCATTGGCTCCAGAGCCTGGGTCTTTGGATTGCTTTTTAGCGATGTCTTCAAACTTGGCGCCTTTTTTAATGCTGGCAATGATGGCCTTGGCTTGCTCTTCTTTTTCCACCAAGATGTGGCGGGCACGGTACTCTTTGCCGCTGTTGGCCGCAACAAACTTGTCGTACTCGGCCTTGATCTCGTCATCGGTGACGGGGTTGTTCTTTTGGAAAGTGCCAAACAACTCGCGAATCAAGATGGCTTGGCGGCTAAGTTCCATCTGGGCTTTGAAGTCATCATTGGCGTCCAGACCTTGGCGCTGCGCCTCTTGCATAAAGAGTTCTCGGGCAATCACCTCTTCTTTAAGCTGGCCCATCATTTCAGGCGACACAGGTCGTCCCGCTTTGGCCAACTGCTGCGCCAAAGCTTCAACACGAGCGGTGGGTACGGGCTTGCCATTGACGATGGCCACGTTTTGCGCAAAAGCAGGGGCAACCACGGTGCTCAGTAGGGCAGCGCTGATCAATGCGGACAGGAGTGTCTTTTTCATCATGAATCCTTAAAGGGGAATTGGGAGTTGGGATACTTGTTCAGGTTCCCACAACTTCTATTGCCAGAGCGTGAACGCCTTGGTCAATGAAATCTTGCAGCGCATCATACACAAGCCTATGCCGTGCCACACGGTTCAAACCTGCAAACTGGCCACAGGCAATGCGCACCCGAAAGTGGCTGCCATAGCCCTCTGCGTTGGCACCCGAGTGGCCAGCATGCGATGCGCTTTCGTCGAGCACTTCTAGGCTGGTGGGGCTTAAGCGTTCTTGCAAGCGCTGCGCCATCAAGGCGGCACGTTGCGACAAATCATGGGGGGCTGGATTAGCGGTCATGTTGTGGTGGTCATGGTGAGGGGGTTTCATCTTGTGCTTTGTCTGGTTCTTGCTTTTTTGATGCCGCTTTTATAAAGGGCGCTATGTAAATGCCCTGCGCCACAATAAAACTCAGAGGAAACACATAGCCCCAGAGCTTGAAGTTCATCCACGTGTCGGTAGAAAAATACAGGGCCACATAAGAGTTCAGCGCCGCCATAAACACGCAATACAAAATCCAAGCCACGTTCAGGCGCATCCATACCGCATCGGGCAAGACCAGTTGGCTCCCCAGCAGCAGTTTTAAAAAACTCTTCTTCATCACCCACAAGGCAAAAGCCAGCGCCACGGCCAAGCCGGTGTAGAGCAAGGTGGGCTTCCACTTGATAAACGTGTCGTCGTGCAGCAGCAAGGTGAGTGAGCCAAACACCAAAATCAGCGCTAGGGTGATTTTGTGCATGGCCTGCAACTTGCGGTCTATGAGGTAAATAGTGCCCATCTGCAGCACCGTGGCCGCCATGAGCACACCCGTGGCCACAAAAATATCAAACAGCTTGTAAGCCCCAAAAAACAGGACAATCGGCAAAAAGTCCAGCAACAGCTTCATGCTTTGAACTCCAGAGACGCCGAGTTCATGCAATAACGCAAGCCCGTGGGGGCAGGGCCATCGTCAAACACATGGCCCAAATGCGCGCCGCACTGGGCGCACAAGGTTTCCACCCGCACCATGCCGTGGGTGGAGTCGCGCCGCTCCAAAATAGCTCCTGCAACAGCCTCTTTCCAAAAGCTCGGCCAGCCGCAACCCGCATCAAACTTGGTGGTGGACTCAAACAACTTGGCATCGCAGCACACGCAGTGGTAGTGCCCCGGCTGCCAATGGCCCTCGTACTTGCCGGTAAAGGGGCGCTCTGTAGATGCTTTGCGGGTGACTTCAAAGGCCACAGGTTCGGCGTCTTTGTCGGCGAGCAGGGTGCGCCACTCGGCATCGGTTTTTTGGACAGGAAAGTTCATGAGGAGCAACTGATTTCTATAGACGATGCCCAGTCGGGCGGAAAGTCGGCATAGGCGTCCATGCCGGGGTGTTCATCAAACGGATTGTCCAACAAGCCCAACAAGGCTTCTACGCCACTGAAGTCTTTGGCCTGAGCTTGGCGAATAGCCGTTTCGCCCAAATGGTTGCGCAATACAAACTTGGGGTTGGTGCGCAGCATCCTTTGGGCAGCGTCATCGCGCTCCGTTGTGTTGCGGCTCAACACCTCGGCGTACTGTTTCAGCCAAACACCAAAGGCAGGGCGGTCTATAAACAGGTCGGTCACATTGGTGGCGTGTTGGGCCGAGTCGGTTTGGGCAAAGTGGCTCAAGCGCCGCCAAAAAATGGTGTGGTCCACCCGATTTTTTGACAACAAATCTAGCAAGTCTTGCAGCAACTGCAGGTCAAAACCTGCGCCTAAACCCAACTTGTTGGCATAGCGCTGGTGCAGCTCTTGCGGGTAATGGGTCTTGAAACTTTCTAAGGCTTTCACCGCGAGGTCTTGTTCGCCAATCAAGGGCATTAAGGCTTGGCCTAAGCAAAACAGGTTCCAGTACGCCACATTGGGCTGCTGTTTAAAGGCGTAGCGGCCTTGGGTGTCCGAATGGTTGCAAATATGGTTGGGGTCAAACGCATCTAAAAACTGAAACGGCCCGTAGTCAATGGTCAAACCCAAAATGCTCATGTTGTCGGTGTTCATCACCCCGTGGCAAAA
>CAMAXR010000137.1 GCA_945862195.1 Hylemonella gracilis | reverse complement strand
TCGCCTGTGGGCACATGCAAACCGGCGGTGCCGGACTCCAGCGCGCGCAACATGATGCCGTGCCCAGGCAAGATGTAGCCGCCTAAAAAATGACCCTGTGCATCAATAGCTTCAACCGTGACGGCGGTGCCCACCATCGCCACCACGATTGGACGTGCTGGGCCAACAGAACGCATGCGGTGCCAAGCGCCAATCATGGCCACCCATCGGTCCGGTCCAAGTCTCGTGGGGTGGTCGTAGTTGTTGGTCAAGCCTGCTTCTGAGGCGCTGGACACCACCCATTGTGGCGCACAAGACCACATCTCCATTTGCTCCTCAACCCGGTGACGCACCGAATCGCTGGCCACAATGCAGCCCAACATGCTGCTGGGTTGGGGCAGCTTGGCCCATTCCCCCTCACTCAGGCGGTCGATGTGATCTAAAAATTCGGCGCCCTGCTGCAAGATGGTGGCCCCAGGGTGGGGGGCATCAAACAAAGCCCATTTCAGGCGGGTGTTGCCCACATCAATGGCAAGAAACGTCATGGGTAATGGTAATAGGTGAAACTTAAGGTTGAGGCTTAGTTTTGCTTCCAAGGAAGACCATGAAAACGCCAGCCCCCTAATATGCCGCGATGGCCGCGGACATCAGGGTTGCCCTCAAAGCCTTCCAGAATGTTGTAGGCCTCTAGGCCCAGTGCGGTGGCGCGTTGTGCTGCAGCTATAGAGCGCACGCCGCTTCGGCACAGCAACAGCAATTTTTTGGGGTCCGAGCTTGCGGTTTGAATGCACGCATCAAACTCAGGGTTAAGCGCCATGCCGGGCCACTGCTTCCATGCAATGGCCAAGGCTCCGGGCACAAAGCCCACCCACTCACGCTCGGCATCAGTGCGAATATCAACCAGCACCGCCTCCCCAGCTTGCCACCATTGGTAAGCCAGCTTGGGGGAGATGTCACCGGCGTATCCTTGCGCCGGGATGACGCCCAAATCCAATGAAGACATGCCCGGTTAAACGATCTTTACGCTCAAGTTGGGCAGACCGTCACTAAGGTGGTCATCAAGGCAAAGCTTTGAAAGAAATTTCGACGATGCATTGAGGGGCTCCATATTTGAGTGCTATATGACTGACATCTTAAAGGCCTTAGGCAGGCTATTGATCAAAGATTTACTAGCGCAGTCGCATCACTTACGAAGCGCTTACAAAACCATGCACTATTTACTAGTGAAAACCCTAAACAGTTTAGTAGGGTTACACGTTCAGAATGAAGCATCCCTCAACTCAAACTTTGGAGATATCTGTGAACACCACAACTACCCCTCGTCGTCGCAGTCTGCTTAAAGGCGCTGCCATTGCAGCTGGCGCGATGACCGCGCCCATGATCGCTACGGCTCAAACCGTGTCCCTGCGTTTCCAAAGCACTTGGCCTGCAAAAGACATTTTCCATGAGTACGCCAACGACTTCGCTAAAAAAGTCAATGACATGGCCAGCGGCAAACTCAAAATTGAAGTACTGCCATCTGGCTCCGTGGTGCCTGCTTTCCAATTGCTGGAAGCAGTGAACAAGGGCACCTTGGACGGTGGCCACGGTGTGGTGGCGTACCACTACGGTAAAAACTCCGCTTTGGCCTTGTGGGGCTCTGGTCCTGCATTTGGTATGGACCCCAACATGGTGCTGGCATGGCACAACTACGGTGGTGGTAAGGCGCTGCTGGAAGAAATTTACGCATCGTTGAGCATGGATGTGGTGTCTTACTTGTATGGCCCTATGCCTACTCAGCCTTTCGGCTGGTTCAAAAAGCCCATCTCCAACGTGAGCCAAATGAAGGGCGTTAAGTTCCGTACTGTGGGTTTGGCTGTGGACATGTACACCGACATGGGCGCTGCGGTGAACCCACTGCCCGGTGGCGAAATCGTGCCGGCCCTGGACCGTGGTTTGATTGACGGTGCCGAATTCAACAACGCCACTTCTGACCGTATTTTGGGCTTCCCTGATGTGGTTAAGAACTGCATGTTGCAAAGCTTCCACCAGTCCGGCGAGCAGTTTGAGATTTTGTTTAACAAGACCAAACTCAACACGCTGCCTGCTGAACTGCGCTCCATCATTGACTACTCTGTTCAGGCCGCCAGTGCCGACATGAGCTGGAAAGCCATTGACCGCAACACCAAAGATTACATTGAGCTGAAAAAATCAGGCATCAAGTTCTTCAAAACACCTGATGCCATCTTGAAAGCTCAGCTGGCCTCTTGGGACAAGATCATCCAGAAGAAAGGTTCTGAGAACGCTTTGTTCAAGAAGGTGTTGGATTCGCAGCGTGCCTACGCCATCAACGCCGGCCAATGGCAGCGCGACTATATGGTTGACTTCAAAATGGCTTACGACCATTTCTTTGCCAAGAAGGCCGCTCCTAAAGCGTAAGCCAGTTATCAGGGCCGTGGACTAAAATCCATGCCCTGATGGCCAACCTTGTGAGGTTGGCGCTGGAGTTCATCACTTCCAGCCAATCGGGCAACCGATTGGCTGGTTTGTTTTTTTAAGGGGTGTTGCCCACATGAATATTCAAAAAATTCTGCACACCGCAGACCGCATCAGCACTTGGTTCGGTAAAGGCTTTGCCTGGTTGATTGTGGTGTTGATGTTGTTGGTGGTGGTGGAGGTGTTCAAGCGCTACATTTTGAATGCGCCCACCGCTTGGGTGTTTGATGCCAGCAATATGCTCTACGGCACCTTGTTCATGATGGGTGGCGCCTATACCTTGTCGCAAGATGGGCATGTACGCGGCGATTTTTTATACGGCAGCATGAAGCCCCGCAAACAAGCCGCTATTGATTTGGTGTTGTTTGGCCTGTTCTTTTTGCCCGGCGTGATGGCCCTGACATGGTCGGGCTGGACGTATTTTCAAGATTCGTTGGCCATCAACGAGCAAACTTTCAACGCAGACCCCCTGCCCGTGTACCCCTTTAAGTTCATCATTCCGCTGGCGGGTGCTTTGGTGTTGATGCAAGGCTTGGCAGAAATGTTGCGCTGTGTGGTGTGCCTGCAAACTGGCGAGTGGACCCCGCGCCTTAAAGACGCACAAGAGTCCGATGTGGTGGTCCAACAATTGGCCAGCAGCGAGTCGGTGGATGAAGAAGCCCGTCGCTTGGCTATTGAACAATCCAAAGGCTTGAAAGGTTGATGATGAGCAATGCAGCACTAGGCCTCACCATGCTCGGCCTGATTGTGGTCGTGATCATGATGGGGTTCCCTACCGCCTTCACCCTGATGGGCTTGGGCATGATGTTTGGCTTTTATGCCTTTTACGACCCCGCCGTTCCGTTTTTTTCCAACAAAATTTTTGACCTGATGGTGCAACGCGCTTTCGGCGCCATGAACAACGACGTCTTGTTGTCCATACCTTTGTTTGTGTTGATGGGTTACATCATGGAGCGCGGTGCGCTGGTGGACAAAATGTTCCAAAGCGTCCAGTTGGCGTTTCGAAGGCTGCCCGGTTCTTTAGCGGTGACCACCCTGGTGATTTGCACCTTTTGGGGCATTGCCAGCGGTTTGGTGGGCGCCGTGGTGGTGTTGATGGGCGTGATCGCCATGCGCCCCATGCTCAATGCCGGCTATGACACGCGCTTGGCTGCGGGCGTGATCACGGCGGGCGGCACCTTAGGTATTTTGATTCCTCCTTCAGTGATGATCATTGTGTATGCGGCCGTTGCGGGGCAGTCTGTGGTCAAGCTTTATGCGGCGGCCATGTTCCCGGGCTTCTTTTTGGCCTTTTTGTACTTGGTCTATGTGATCGGCTGGGCCCTGCTGGACCCCAAAGTGGCGCCTAAGCTGCCCATAGAGCAAATGCGGGCGCCCATTTCGCCTTGGGTGGCGCATGTGTCCCGCAGCTATTCGCGCTTCATGTTGCCTGCATTGCTTTGGGCGGTGCTCAGTCCAGCCAAGGCTTTGCAGCGTGGCATAGACGGTGTCAACCTCGGGTGGCTAAGCCTGCTCAATGCATTGGTTCGGGCCTTGGCTCCCGTAATTTTGGCTGTAGCCAGCCTCGGTGCCGTTTGGTGGTACGTCACCATCCATTCACAGCAGGTGGAAGACACCGGCGTGGTGGCCATGCAATCTGTAGCTGACTCTGCGGTAACGGCTGCTGAGCCAGTTACCAAAGAAGCGCTTGAGAGCAATGGTGTGCAAGAACCACCTGCTGGAGACGAGCCTTTGCAAGAAATGGGCGCCACCCCCACGTTGCAAGAGTCTGCGGCTGCACCGGAAGAGCCCTTGCAAGAAATGGGTGCTGGTGAAGGCGTGAACGCCCCCAAGGCTGAGCCTGTGCCCGAAGGCTTTTATTCTGGGTTTGC
>CAMAXR010000136.1 GCA_945862195.1 Hylemonella gracilis | reverse complement strand
TACGTGGGATGCATAGCGATCTATCGGTCCGTTATCAAAACAAAGATCAACACAAATTTCCAAAGTCAACATGCCCCTGTGATGTTTGCAGCGCTTTGGACCATGGCAGAAGTGGCCAGAGGAACGTGGTGGTCAGGTTTTGGTTGGGGTGGTATTGGCTATGCGCATATTGAGGGCCCGCTATCGGTATGGGCTCCATGGGTAGGTGTGTTTGGCACCACGGCAATTGCTAGCTATTTTTGTGCAGCTTGTGCTGGATTCATAGGAACAGCGCGAAACAGCCCAATAAATATCACCACCTTGGCTTCAATCGTATTGCTCACAATTGGTCTCAATACATTTAACCCGGAATTTACCAAATCCAACGGCGTCATAGATGTGGCTGTGTTGCAAGGCAACATTCCCCAAGATGAAAAATTTGCAGACCACACGGGCGTACAAAAAGCACTCACTTGGTACCCTCAAACACTCAAGCAACAAACAAGCAGCATGGTCATCGCGCCAGAAACGGCAATTCCCTTGCTGCCTCAACAGCTTCCAAAGGGGTTCCTTGAACAAATAAAACCGCCAAAAGAAGCCGGAGAAGAAGCTCAGCAGCTGGCCATCCTTATAGGACTTCCTTTAGGAGATCCCCATCAGGGATACACCAACTCAGTTGTTGCCTTAACCTCAAAAGCACAAACGCCCTGGCAATACGACAAGCACCATTTGGTGCCCTTTGGTGAATTCACTCCTCCAGGCATGCAATGGTTCACCGAGATGATGTCTATTCCCCTAGGAGACTTCAAAAAGGGATCGGTCAACACGCCGTCCTTTTCATGGCGTCAACAAGAGATAGCTGCCAACATTTGCTACGAAGACTTATTTACAGAAGAATTGGCTAAAAGATTTGACGGCACACATCCAGCCCCCACCATTTGGGTCAATTTCAGCAACTTGGCTTGGTTTGGCAATACGGTAGCTATGGACCAACACCTGCACATCAGCAGAATGCGCGCCCTTGAGTTTGAGCGCCCGTTTGTAAAGTCCAGCAACACAGGCATTACGGCTGTTGTCAATCACAAAGGCGAGGTCATCCAACAATTGGATCGACTCAAGCCAGGAGTTCTGTTGGCAGAGGTAGAAGGCCGTACAGGTACAACGCCTTACGCTTACTGGTCTGCACGTTGGGGTGTTTTGCCTATTTGGCTGCTGTGTGGGCTTTGGGTTGTTTGGTGTGCATACAAAGGGCGAAGGCTAAGAAAGTGATTAAGAGCTAAAGGTTTTGGGCTACTGGTTCGTCAGTTGATGGGCCGTAGAATTGGACCATCTAAATTATGTTGACCTTCCAGCAAATCATCCTCAAATTGCAATCGTACTGGGACGCACAAGGTTGCGCCTTGCTTCAACCCTATGACATGGAAGTTGGAGCGGGCACATCACATACCGCCACTTTTTTAAGAGCCTTAGGGCCAGAACCCTGGCGCGCTGCTTACGTGCAGCCAAGCCGTCGCCCTAAAGACGGCCGTTACGGTCAAAACCCCAACCGGCTGCAACACTACTACCAGTACCAAGTGGTGCTGAAGCCTGCGCCCTCCAACATCTTGCAACTTTATTTGGGTTCATTAGAGGCCTTGGGTTTTGACCTTAAAACCAACGACATTCGTTTTGTAGAAGACGATTGGGAAAACCCCACCCTCGGCGCTTGGGGCTTGGGTTGGGAGGTGTGGCTCAATGGTATGGAAGTGACGCAGTTCACCTACTTCCAGCAGGTGGGAGGCATTGACTGCCGCCCCATCACCGGAGAAATCACCTATGGACTGGAACGTTTGGCCATGTATTTGCAAGGCGTAGACAACGTCTACAACTTGAAATGGACCGAAACCATGAGCTACGGCGATGTGTACCACCAAAATGAGGTGGAGCAGTCAGCCTACAACTTTGAACACAGCGACGTCGAGTTCTTGTTCAAGGCTTTTTCAGCCTATGAGGCTCAAGCTCAACATTTGATGGTCAAAGAGTTGGCCTTGCCCGCCTATGAGCAAGTGCTCAAAGCTGCGCACACGTTCAACTTGTTAGACGCCCGAGGGGCCATATCGGTTACAGAGCGGGCAGCTTATATTGGGCGCATTAGAAATCTAGCGCGTGCCGTAGCACAAAGCTACTACCTCAGCCGCGAAAAAATGGGTTTCCCCATGGCCCCAAAGGCTTGGGTCGACCAGATGGCTGGCCAAGTCGGCGGCGAAAATGGGGCAAAGCCAGCTGCACAAAAGGCCGCAGCAGCATGAGCGCCCAAAATTTATTGGTGGAGTTGTTTGTAGAAGAGCTTCCACCTAAGGCGCTCCAAAAACTGGGGGATGCTTTTTCTTCACGCTTGCTTGAGAAACTGCGTCAACTGGGGCTGGCAGATCCGAGTTCACACGCCACACCCTATGCGTCACCGCGTCGACTGGCCAGCCACATCACCTGTGTAGCGGCTCAAGCGAGCGACCAAACCGTACAGCACAAGCTCATGCCTGCTGCGGTGGGTTTGGATGATGCAGGCCTGCCAACTCCCGCCTTGGTTAAAAAATTGGCAGGCCTTGGGGTTTCAATCCCACCCCCCATTCAAGGAGCCAATCAAGACGCTATAAAAGGCTTAAAGCGCATTGAAGACCCATCGGGCAAAGCTGGCGCGCCTTACTTGGTCTACGAGCAACACCAACAAGGGATGAAGCTCGAGCAGGCTCTACAAATGGCTTTAGACGAGGCCCTTGCGAAACTGCCTATACCCAAACTTATGACCTACCAGCTTGAAACAAACTGCGAGCTCCCCGGCTGGAGCAGTGTGCATTTTGTGCGGCCTGTGCATGGTTTGTTGGCGCTTCATGGTTCAGACGTGGTGGCAGTGCAGGCCCTGGGCTTGAATGCGGGCACCACCACACGCGGTCACAGGTTTGAAGCTTTAGCAGACCCCGTCCCTATTGCCCATGCGGATGCATATGCCCAAACCTTGCAGGAGCTGGGTGCGGTGATGGCGTCATTTGGAGAGCGGCGCAAAGAGATTGAACAGCAACTCCAACAGGTTGCCAATGTGGTATCTGGTTTGTTGGGTCGAAACGTGCAACCCGTTCAAGACGAAGCCTTGCTGGATGAAGTCACGGCCTTAGTGGAGCGTCCCAAAGTTTTGGTGTGTCAGTTTGACCAAGAGTTTTTGGGTGTGCCGCAAGAGTGCTTGATTTTGACCATGAAGGCCAATCAAAAGTACTTTCCGCTGCTCGATGCTTCGGGCACGTTGACGCACTACTTTTTGGTGGTCAGCAACATCAACCCTGCCGATCCTTCTGCCGTGGTGGGCGGTAACGAGCGCGTGGTGCGCCCGCGGCTGGCCGATGCCCAATTTTTCTTCGACCAAGACCGCAAATTGCCGCTGGCTTCCCGCGTGGAGGGCCTCCATAAAGTGGTCTATCACAACAAGCTGGGCTCTCAGGCAGAGCGCATGCAGCGTGTGTTCAACATTGCCCACCATATTGCAGAACTGTTGGTTCAAGCTGGCGCTATCAAGGCGCCAATGGTTCAGGCACCACATGCTGATTTTTTAAATCAAGTGGATACTGCGGCCCGTTTGTCGAAAGCCGATTTATTGACCGACATGGTGGGCGAATTTCCTGAGCTTCAGGGCATTATGGGTAGCTACTATGCGCGCCACGATGGGCTAGATGAAGACATTGCTTGGGCGGTGGAAGACCATTACAAGCCCCGATTTGCCGGAGACGTATTGCCCCGCAACATGGTAGGTGTGGTGGTGGCACTGGCAGACAAGCTGGAAACCTTGGTGGGCATGTTTGGTATTGGCAACGTGCCTACGGGTGACAAAGACCCCTTTGCCTTGCGCAGACACGCCTTGGGTGTGCTGCGCATGCTGACTGAAAAGCAATTGCCCCTAGAGCTCCCACAATTATTGGAAGTTTCAGCCGCGGCATTCGGCCCCCTTATTCAAGACCCCGGCGCTGCGCTGACCGAATTTTTGATGGACCGTTTGGCTGGTCTTCTGCGCGAACAAGGCTATGGCCCCCATGAGATTGATGCCGTCTTGGCCCTGCGCCCTCATCGCCTAGATGATGTGCGGCTCAAGCTGGAGGCCGTGCGTACTTTTGCGGCCTTGCCAGAATCTGCAGCGCTTGCTGCCGCCAACAAGCGGGTCGGCAATATTTTGAAAAAACTGGATTCAGTGAAGCCTCTTGTTCAAACCGAGTTGCTGCAAGAGCCTGCCGAAAAGGCCTTGTACGCGGCCATTCAACTCGTGCTGCCGCAAGCCCAGGCGTTTTTAGAGGCTGGTGACCTGGCGGCTTATTTGAAGTCGCTGGCGGTGTTAAGAGCACCAGTAGATGCTTTTTTTGAAGGGGTGATGGTCAATTCCGAAGACGAAGCCTTGCGCCTCAACCGACAAGG
>CAMAXR010000135.1 GCA_945862195.1 Hylemonella gracilis | reverse complement strand
CCAAAGCAGGAGCCAAGGTTGTTGACTCCAATGACAAAAAACTCATCCGTGTTAACGGGCTTGCCAGGGCCCACCATGGTGTCCCACCAGCCTTCGCTGTGCGTCTGGCCTTCGTAAACCCCGGCCACATGATGGGATGCGTTGAGTGCATGGCACACCAGGACGGCATTGGACTTTTGGACGTTGAGTTGACCGTAGGTTTCGTAAGCCAATCGGTACTGACGAAGCACTGCGCCACTTTGAAGGGTCAGTGGTGCATCGAAATGCATGAACTGAGGGGAAGCAATCAACATCTGCGGCCTGTTTAGCTGAACTTTGGAGCCACGTGCTCCGGCGCCCGCAATCTGGGAACAAATCGGCGCTCAACAAAGTATAAGCGCTCGCAAACCAACTGCCCCTCAGTCCGACCGGCCTCGGATTTGCAGGAGTCTATGGGTCAACGTGCGCAAGATGGTTTTGGGCACAAAAATTGCTTGTTTTTGGTGCGTTTTCTTTTATTTTGCAGAAATGCACTTTTTTGGTTTGCTTTTTCTCTGGAGATCACTATGGAAGCACTTAAACAGGGCGCGGACACCTTGTTCATCTTGCTGGGGGCCATCATGGTTCTGGCCATGCATGCGGGTTTTGCGTTTTTGGAGCTCGGCACGGTTCGGCGCAAGAACCAAGTCAATGCCCTGGTCAAAATTTTGGTGGACTTTTCGGTCTCAACCGTGGTGTATTTTGCGGTGGGCTATGGCGTGGCTTATGGCACCAGTTTTTGGATTGGTGCCGATGAACTGGTGGCAAAAAACGGTTACGAGTTGGTCAAGTTCTTTTTCTTATTGACCTTTGCCGCCGCTATTCCCGCGATTATTTCGGGCGGCATTGCCGAGCGCGCCAAGTTTTGGCCACAACTTTTGGCCACCGCCCTTATTGTGGGTGTGGTCTATCCCTTATTTGAAGGGGTGGCATGGAACCAGCTGTTTGGTGTTCAAGCGTGGATCAAAAGCACTACAGGGGATGAGTTCCACGACTTTGCGGGCAGTGTGGTGGTGCACGCCATGGGGGGCTGGCTGGCTTTACCGGCGGTGGTGTTGTTGGGCGCGCGCAGCAACCGTTACCGCAAAGATGGCGGCGTTTCGGCCCATCCACCCTCGAGCATTCCTTTTTTGGCGCTTGGCGCTTGGATCTTGATGGTGGGTTGGTTTGGTTTTAATGTCATGAGCGCGCAAACGCTGGATAAGGTCAGCGGCTTGGTGGCCGTGAACTCTTTGATGGCCATGGTTGGCGGCACATTGGTGGCCCTGCTGCTGGGTCAAAACGACCCTGGGTTTGTGCACAACGGCCCCTTGGCAGGTTTGGTGGCCGTTTGCGCGGGCTCGGATGTGATGCACCCCATGGGAGCTTTGGTGGTGGGCGGTGTGGCGGGTGCCATTTTTGTGTTGATGTTCACCCTCACGCAGAACCGCTGGAAAATAGATGACGTATTGGGCGTTTGGCCGCTGCATGGTTTGTGCGGCACTTGGGGCGGCATTGCGGCAGGTGTGTTTGGTCAATCCACCTGGGGCGGTATTGGGGGGGTCAACCTTACGGCGCAACTCATGGGCACAGTTCTGGGAGTAGTCTGGGCACTTGCTGCGGGTACTCTGATTTATGCCATTCTTAAGTTCACCATGGGTTTGCGCTTGACCCAAGAAGAGGAATTTGACGGGGCTGATTTGTCCATACACAAAATTGGCTCATCTCCAGAGCGTGAAAGCAACTGGTAAATTTTTTTATAAATTTGGGTTTATTTCATCTTTAGCGCATAATGGCTTGATACTGCTGACAAACAGTGGTATAGGTTTGCGGTGTTTGGTCATTATTGCGTCTGATTAAGTTTCATTTTTTGCGGCTTGCGGCTTTTGGACTCCATCGCGTTATTCAAGTGTTTTTAGAGGAGTCCCGATCTTGGGCAATAAACTTTACGTCGGCAACCTGCCGTATTCTTTCCGTGACGAAGACCTGCAGCGTGCATTTGCTGCTTTTGGCAACGTCTCCAGCGCCAAAGTCATGATGGAGCGCGACACAGGTCGCTCCAAAGGCTTTGGATTCGTAGAAATGGGCGGCGACGCCGAAGCTCAAGCAGCTATTGCGGGCCTTAATGGTCAACAACATGGCGGCCGCGCTTTGGTGGTGAATGAAGCCCGGCCTATGGAAGCTCGCCCACCCCGCAGCGGTGGCGGTGGATACGGCGGCGGCGGCGGTGGTGGTTACGGCGGTGGTGGCGGCGGATACGGTGGTGGTGGTGGCGGCGGTCGCCGTGAAGGCGGCGGTGGCGGCGGCTACGGCGGCGGTCGCAGCAGCTACTAAGCTCTGTTCATGCCTTGACAATGTCAAGGGTGCAAGTTGAAAGGACCCCTCAGGGTCCTTTTTTTTGGGTCTTTTAACGCGTGTTTTTTCTTTGAGGATTTAAGGCTTTAAAGGTTTAGGACTTGTGGACTCGGGGGTCTTGGTTGGCACCAACATGGTGCGCACGCGCCCTTTCAACTCTATGGTGTGAGCCACTTGGTCCAGATCCATCTGGTCAGCCATAAAACGGTCATCCCCTCGGGTCAACACCACAGGTTTGTGCGAGCGGGCTTGCTCGGTGTCTAAGTTCACATGCAGGTATTCACTGTTGTAGGTCAGCCGTGGCCATTCTTCTTTGGTGGCGGCAGATTTAGAGGCGGCGTTGCCTGGACGCAGCCGCGAGCCCGCCTGTCTGACTATTCGGGCATCGCCCATCAGCTCCAGCTCGGAATCTCCGTTGCTGATCACAGCACGGTCTGAAGATGCGCTACTGATGCGCCCTTGCGTGTTGACCGACCGCATCTTGAAGTTTTGAATGTCCAAATGGGCCGAATCTGGAAAATGTTGGGCGCCTGCACCTTCAATTTGATGGCGCATCACACCGCTTTGGCCAAACACTCTGAGCGTGAAGTGCTCCATGGTGTAGTCGGGGCCGGGCCGGGGGGTGTCCATGTCGTTTGACAGCTCTTGGGCGGGCATGCTTTTAACCAGCCAATACGTGAGCAATGCCAACATACCCATGAGCACAATAGGCAATGACTGCGTCAGTTGATCCACAAGCCGCAACAGTTGAAGCACCCAACGGTTTTTCAAGGTGCTGTGCCTCGGGGTACTGGCATAGGTGCGCCTTGAGTGGCTGGTTGCGCATAGGTTTGCAGCAACTTGACGTAAGCGCCCTGTGCGATAAGCATGACGTCGCAAAACTCACGGGCAGCACCGTGCCCCGCGGCTTTTTGGGTGACCCAGTGGGCGACAGCCAGCACCTCTGGGTGCGCTTGAGGCGGTGCGACCTTCAGTGCGGCTTGCAGCATCATGGGCAAGTCTGGCCAGTCGTCTCCAATAGCTGCAGCTTGGTGCCAACCCAAGCCCAACTCTTGCAACACCTGCTCTGCTATTTGCCCCTTGTGTTCCACACCGTAATAAGCGCGGGAAACGTTCAAGGCTTGCAACCGGTTGCGTAACGCGGGGCTGTCTCGCCCGGTGATAATGACGGGCGTGATTCCGGCACGCACCAACAGCTGCAGCCCCAAACCATCTAGGGTGTGAAAGCACTTGAGCGTCTCTCCGGCCTCCGAAAAATACAGGCTGCCGTCTGTCAACACCCCGTCCACATCCAAAAACGCCACCTTGACGTCTTGTGCGCACATCAGCAGCTCGGGGGGAAACATTTGCTTGGGTTTCATAGTGTGGATGAGCCGTGTGGGATTTGGATGGGCTATGTCTTAGATGACTTTAAAACGCATCAAGTCGTTGCTGTTGAGCGCGCCGCACAACTTGCCAGCATCATCCACCACCAGCACACTCGTGATTTTTCGGGCTTCCATGAGCTCAGCTGCCACCAGGGCCAAAGCATCGCGATGAACGGTCACGGGGTTAGGGTGCATAAAAGCTCCGGCCGTGGAGGTTTGAAAGTCCACGCCTTGCTCGAGCAACCTGCGCAAATCGCCGTCGGTAAATATGCCCAACACCTCATTCTGAGGGTTGATGATGGCGCTGGCCCCTAAGCCTTTGGCGCTCATTTCGCGCATGACTTCGCTAAATCCAGCTTCAGGCAGCACCTTGGGAACCGCATCTCCTGTACGCATGACGTCGTGCACGTGGGTTAATAACCGTCGACCCAACTGACCTCCTGGGTGCGACTTGGCAAAGTCTTCTTTTTTAAATCCACGCACATCCAACAGGGCCATCGCCAAGGCATCCCCCAAAGCCAGTTGCGCCGTGGTGCTGGCAGTAGGGGCCAAGTTCAAGGGACAGGCTTCTTGCTGAATCTCACACAAAAGCACGATGTCTGCCAGCTCTGCCAAGGTGGAAGACGCATGTCCGGTGATGGCCACGATGCATATACCTTGGCGCTTTACGGCGGGCAACATGGCATTGAGCTCATC
>CAMAXR010000134.1 GCA_945862195.1 Hylemonella gracilis | reverse complement strand
GTTGCGCAAAGCCTCCTCAAAAGCTTCGGCGGGCTGCCCGCATGAAATCAGGTACTTGCGGTTGACCACCACTGCAGGCACTGAGCGTATGCCCGCCCGTTGCCACTCTTGCTGGCTGGATCGAACCTCTAAGGCGTATTGATCACTCTTCAGAACCTCTTGCGCCTTATCTGCGTCCAAGCCAGCTGCGCTGGCGGCTTGCACCAAAACCGCCGAGTCACTCACTTTTTCAGCACGGCCATGGTAGGCCTTGAGCAGTTCCATTTTGAGCGCGTATTGGGCTTCAAGGCTCAAGGTGCCTGCCCAGTGAATCAACCTGTGCGCATCAAACGTGTTCCAAATGCGGCCACGACCTTCGGGCTTGAATTCAAAACCCGCCGCCGCACCGCGATGGCGAATGGCGTCGCGGCTTTGGGCTTGTTGCTCTGGGGTGGATCCGTATTTTTGGGTGAGGTGCTCGGTCATGTCTTGCCCCTCTGGCCCCATGTGCGGGTTGAGCTCAAAGGGTTGGAAATGAATTTCGGCCTGAATGTCAGGACTCAAGCGCTTGAGCGCCACATCTAAAGATGCCAAACCCACGGCGCACCAGGGGCAGGCAATGTCGGATACAAAATCAATGTGCAGGTTGGTGGTCATCTATCAGCTCTGGTTGTACATACCGCGCCACAAACGCCCCCACCGACTGGGCCGGCAAGGGCAACCAAACGGTATGACCACTGCCCGGCGCCACTTGAACAGCTTCGCCAGCGGTGTTTTCCATGTGGGTGATGTCAAAGTCAAAATTGCCAGTGGGCTGAATCAGCTCCAAGCGGTCGCCCACCGCAAACCTGTTTTTGACGCTCACTTGTGCCAAGCCACGTTGGGTATCAAACGCCACCACGTCACCCGAGTATTGGCTGCGGCCCGATTCCGAATGTCCCTTGAGGTAGTTTTGGGTTTCTGCGGGCGTGTGCCGCTGGTAAAAGCCAGACGTATAGCCGCGATTGGCCAAACCCTCAAGTTGCCCAATCAGGGCGGGGTCTAGGGGTTTGCCGCTGGAGGCGTCGTCAATGGCCTGGCGGTAGGCTTGCACGGTTCGCGCCACGTAATACGGGCTCTTGGTGCGACCTTCAATTTTGAGGGAGTTGACGCCAATAGCAACCAAGCGGTGCACATGTTCAATGGCCCGCAGGTCTTTGGAGTTCATCACATAGGTGCCGTGCTCGTCTTCTTCTATGGGCATGAACTCGCCGGGTTGCTGGGCTTCTTCAAGCAAGAACACTTGGCCTGCCGCGTCTTCTGCGCCGGGTTTGACTTTGTAATCCCAGCGGCAGGCATTGGTGCAAGCACCTTGGTTGGCATCGCGGTGACTCATGTAGCCTGAGAGCAAGCAGCGGCCAGAGTACGCAATGCATAAGGCGCCATGCACAAACACTTCAAGCTCAGCGTCGGGGCAGTCTTGCCGAATTTGTTCCACTTGGTCCAGGGACAATTCGCGCGACAAAATAATGCGTTTCACTCCCGCCATATTCCAAAACCGCACGGCAGCCGCGTTAACGGTGTTGGCCTGAACGGACAAATGAATTTCCATGTCGGGCCAGGTTTCGCGCACCATCATGATGAGCCCCGGGTCCGACATGATCATGGCGTCGGGTTTAAGCTCAATCACCGGGGTCATGTTCTGCACGTAGTGCTTGATCTTGTTGCCGTGCGGGAAAATGTTGGACACCAAGTAAAAGCGGTGTCCCAAGCTGTGAGCGTGGTCAATGCCCTGTTTGAGCACGTCTAAATCGCCAAAATCGTTGTTACGCACCCGCAATGAATAGCGGGGTTGCCCGGCATACACAGCCGTGGCTCCAAAGGCAAACGCCGTTTTAAGCATATCCAGCGAACCCGCTGGGGCTAGGAGTTCGGGCTTGGTCATGCTGGGGCGTCCATCTGTGCCAAACCAGCTACGGCCAGTGCGTAGCCATTAACTCCAAAACCCGCCATGACAGCCTGGGCTACTGGAGACAAATAAGAGTGGTGTCTAAAAGCTTCTCGCGCATGCACGTTGCTGATGTGCAGCTCAATCAAGGTCACGCCTGCGCCCTTGACGGCATCGTGCAGCGCAATGCTGGTGTGCGTATAGGCACCGGCATTCAAAATAACACCAGCGGCCTTGCCCGCAGCTTGCTGGCGGCCTGCCTCATGAATCCAGTCCACCAGTTCACCCTCGTGGTTGCTTTGCCGAAACTCCAGCTTTAGGCCGTTGGCAGCGCAGGCCCGCTCGCACAGGGCTTGCACATCGGCCAAGGTTTGGTGACCATACACCGTGGGTTCGCGGGAACCCAGCAAATTGAGGTTAGGTCCGTTGAGGACAAAGGCAGTTTTCATAAGCAAGGCTCTTGGCAGAGGTCAAGTTTGTATGTTGTGAAGCATTTTGCCATCGGGCTAAGATGCGGCGCATTGTGTAAAACCTAGGGCCGCTAAATGAGCCAATCCAAACTCTACGAATTGGGCGCAGCCCATGCCGCCACCCTGATTGCTTGCCGCGAGCTCAAGTCTGAAGACTTGGTTCGGTCTTGCCTAGAGCGGGTGAGTGAGCGCGACACTGACATTCATGCCTTTGCGCACCTAGATGCCTTGGCGGCACTGGCCCATGCCCGCGCTTTAGATTCAGGTCCCATTAAAGGTCTGCTGCATGGCTTGCCCTTGGGTGTGAAAGACCTGTTTGACACCGCAGACCTGCCCACCAGCTATGGCTCTAGCGTGTATGCCAACCACCGGCCTGTGGCCGATGCCGCCAGCGTGGCCATGTGCCGAGAGGCTGGCGCTGTGGTGTTGGGCAAAACGGTGACGTCGGAATTTGCTTTTTTTCATCCCGGCCCCACCTGCAACCCCCACCACCGCTTGCATACGCCAGGCGGCTCGTCCAGCGGTTCGGCCGCGGCAGTTGCAGACCGCATGTTGTCCTTGGCTTTGGGTACGCAAACATCGGGCTCCATCATTCGGCCCGCTGCATTTTGCGGCATTGTGGGCTTTAAGCCCACCAATGGCAGGGTGATGAGTGCCGGGGTTAAGAGCTTGTCCCCCACCCTTGATGTGATTGGCGGGTTTGGCCGTTCGGTGCCCGACGCAGCGCTGCTGGGGGCGGTGCTGACCGGAGACACGCGCTTGATGGACGCCACCGCCCAGGACTTAGATAACCCGCCGCGCATTGGTTTCTTTGCCACCCCCAACTGGGGCGACGTAGATGCCGATATCCAAACCGCTTGGATGTACGCCGAGCAAACGCTAAGCAAAGCGGGAGCAAGCTGCAACATAGCGCCGACCCCCACCGGCTTTGAAAGCTTGGTGCAACTGCAAAAAGAAATTTGCAGTTATGAAATGGCGCATTCGCTGAGCCATGAGCGCTTAAGACACAGAGCCCAAATCAGTGCCGCATTAAATGGCCTGTTCGATGAAGGCATGAAGGTAGATGGCATCAGCCATGCACAAAACCTGATGCTGACCCAAGAATGGCGACAAAAAATTCAGCAGATGTTTGTTGACCACGATGTGATTTTGACGCCCAGTACCTTAGGCGAAGCCCCCTTAGGGCTCGACAGCACAGGCGACCCCCTGTTTTGCAGAAGCTGGACGCTGCTGGGCTTGCCCTGTGTGCACATCCCTTTTGCCACGGGCCATCGAGGCTTGCCCGTAGGCTTACAGTTGGTGGCTGCTCATGGCGACGACCACCGCCTGCTGGCTGCTGCACATTGGGTGCACCAACGGTTAACGCAATAAGAAAGAAGACTATGAAGATCAGACGAGTCGTCACCGGCCATGACCCACAAGGCAAAGCGGTGGTGGTGCATGACGAGATGTGCAGCAACATCATTTCGCGCAGACCCCAGCACCACAGCATTGTGGTGTGGTCTACCGGTCAGTTTCCGGTGGACAACCAAGACCCTGCCAATGGCAACACGCGCGATGTGTCCGTCTTGCAAAAGACGGACACGGTGTTTCGGATTGTTCAGTACGACCCAGGTGTGGCCCCCAGAAACCACCGCACTGAAACCATTGACTACGCCATTGTGATGTCGGGCTCCATCGACATGGATTTAGACGGCACCACCGTGCATTTGAATCAAGGTGATGTGATTGTTCAGCGGGGCACCATTCACAATTGGATCAACCACGGCAACGTGCCCTGCGTGATTGCCTTTATTTTGATTGCCGCAAACCCTGTAAACCTAGATCACCAAACATTACAAGCCCATGGTTAAGCTCACCCACACCTTCATTCACAGCTTCATTTATTTGTTATTCGGCATGTTGGCGAGCAGCTTATGCGCGCAAACTTACCCCACCAAGCCCGTCAAAATTGTGGTGCCCTCTGCCCCAGGTGGCGGCACAGACATTGTGGCCAGGTTGTTGGCCCAATCGTTTTCCAAGTCCTTGGGGCAAAACTTTATTGTGGAAAACAAAC
>CAMAXR010000133.1 GCA_945862195.1 Hylemonella gracilis | reverse complement strand
GGCCAGCGCAAAATTTTGGTGAATTACGCACGCCGCCAAGTGGGCAACAAGGTGTATGGCGGCCAAGCCTCTCACTTGCCGCTCAAGCTGAACATGGCCGGCGTGATTCCACCTATTTTTGCGTCCAGCATCATTTTGTTGCCCGCTACTGTACTCAGTTGGTTCAGCAGCGGAGACTCTATGGCTTGGCTCAAAGACATTGCGTCTACCTTGTCGCCCGGTCAGCCTATTTACGTGATGTTGTATGCCGGCGCCATTGTGTTTTTCTGCTTTTTCTACACAGCCCTGGTATTCAACAGCCGCGAAACTGCAGACAACCTCAAAAAGAGTGGCGCGTTCATTCCGGGCATTCGTCCAGGCGATCAAACCGCCAAGTTCATTGACAAAATTTTGTTGCGTCTGACCTTTGCTGGAGCTATTTACATCACCTTCGTGTGCTTGTTGCCCGAGTTTTTGATTCTTAAGTACAACGTGCCGTTTTACTTTGGCGGCACCTCGCTCTTGATTATTGTGGTGGTCACCATGGACTTCATGTCCCAAGTGCAAAACTATTTGATGTCACAGCAATACGAGTCCTTGCTAAAGAAAGCCAACTTCAAATCAACCTTGGGTGCTGGTTAAGGAATGGCAAAAGACGATGTGATTCAGATGGCGGGGGAAATTGTTGAGAACTTACCCAACGCCACGTTTAGGGTGAAGTTGGAAAACGGACATGTGGTGCACGGGCACATTTCCGGAAAAATGCGGATGCACTACATCCGGATTCTTCCTGGAGACAAGGTCACGGTAGAAATGACCCCTTATGACCTAACCCGTGCGCGGATTGTGTTCCGTGCGAAATGAGCAAGTGCCTAACCGCACGTTTTGTAAGAGTTTTAGGAGAGAGCAATGAGAGTCTCGGCTTCAGTTAAGAAAATTTGCCGCAACTGCAAAATCATCCGCCGCAAGGGCGTGGTGCGTGTCATTTGTACCGACCCGCGTCATAAACAGCGTCAAGGCTGAACTGCATTCGATTAAGAGGAAACTATGGCACGTATCGCTGGTATCAACATTCCGCCGCATCAGCATGCTGAAATTGGCTTAACCGCTATTTTTGGCATTGGTCGCACACGCGCACGCAAAATTTGTGTGGCGTGCAACATTGCGTATTCCAAAAAGGTCAAAGATCTTACGGATGGCGATCTTGAAAAAATCCGCGATCAAATCGCCTTGATCACCATCGAAGGTGACCTGCGTCGTGAGACCACCATGAACATCAAGCGTTTGATGGACATTGGTTGTTATCGGGGCTTCCGCCACCGTCGTGGCTTGCCAGTGCGCGGTCAGCGCACCCGCACCAATGCTCGGACTCGCAAAGGCCCACGTCGTGCCGCGCAGTCTTTGAAGAAATAACCTCGGAACTGAGAGAGAACTATGGCCAAAGCACCCGCCAATAACGCAGCGCAACGCGTGCGCAAGAAGGTCCGCAAAAATGTGGCGGACGGAATTGCACACGTTCACGCGTCGTTCAACAACACCATCATCACCATCACCGATCGTCAGGGTAATGCCTTGTCATGGGCGTCTTCTGGTGGCCAAGGTTTTAAAGGTTCACGCAAGTCCACACCGTTTGCCGCTCAGGTGGCCTCCGAAGTTGCTGGCCGTGCCGCTATGGAACAAGGCATCAAAAATTTGGACGTGGAAATCAAAGGCCCCGGTCCGGGCCGTGAGTCATCAGTGCGCGCTTTGGCTGCATTGGGCATTCGCATCAACACCATTGCCGACGTGACTCCAGTTCCGCACAACGGTTGCCGCCCTCAAAAGCGTCGTCGTATTTAATTTTTAACCCCAAGCCCACCGCCGGCCACTCAGGTGACCGGCTCCCGCTTCACCGCGGTAGTTGACATGAAAAGGAAGTTCAAGTGGCACGTTATCTAGGCCCCAAGGCCAAACTCTCCCGCCGTGAAGGCACGGACCTGTTCCTGAAAAGCGCACGCCGCGCCATCAGTGACAAGGCCAAGTTCGACTCCAAGCCCGGCCAGCATGGACGCACCTCTGGAGCGCGTACATCAGACTTCGGTTTGCAGCTGCGTGAAAAGCAAAAAGTCAAGCGCATGTACGGCATTTTGGAGCGTCAATTCCGCCGCTACTTTGAAGAAGCCGATCGTCGCCGTGGCAACACAGGCGCCAATCTGCTGTCTTTGCTGGAATCACGTTTAGACAACGTGGTGTTTCGCATGGGCTTTGGCTCCACGCGTGCTGAATCGCGCCAGCTGGTGTCTCACAAGGCCATCACGGTGAACGGCGCTTGCGTCAATATTCCGTCCTTTATGGTCAAACCTGGCGACGTGGTGTCCGTGCGCGACAAATCTAAAAAGCAAAACCGTATCGTAGAAGCCTTGCAATTGGCTCAGCAAGTGGGCATGCCTGCTTGGGTTGAGGTCAATGGCGACAAAGCTGAAGGCACCTTCAAAAAAGTTCCAGACCGTGACGAGTTTGGCTCTGACATCAACGAATCGCTCATTGTTGAGCTGTATTCACGTTAATTTTTCGTTCCCGGCGCCTGCCCTTTGGGGTTCCGGGTTCTTCACCAGCCTTACCGGTGTAACGAGCCGGGGGTAATGATAGGAAGAGTGCATGCAATCTAATTTGCTCAAACCCAAAACCATTCAAGTTGAACAACTCGGCATCAACCGTGCCAAAGTAGAACTCGAGCCCTTTGAGCGTGGCTATGGCCATACCTTGGGAAACGCTTTGCGCCGAGTGCTGTTGTCTTCCATGCCAGGTTTTGCCCCCACCGAGGTGACTATTGCCGGAGTTGTGCATGAGTATTCGTCTATCGACGGCGTTCAAGAAGACGTGGTCAACATGTTGTTGAACCTCAAAGGTGTGGTGTTCAAGCTGCACAACCGTGATGAAGTTACTCTGAGCCTGCGCAAAGATGGGGAAGGCGTGGTCACTGCGGCCGACATTCAAACCCCGCACGATGTTGAAATCATCAATCCTGAGCACCCTATTGCCACCCTATCTGCTGGCGGCAAATTGGACATGCAAATCAAGGTTGAAATGGGACGCGGTTATGTGCCTGGCAACATGCGCCGCTATGGTAATGAAACCACCAAGGCCATTGGCCGCATCATCCTGGATGCGTCGTTCTCCCCCATCAAGCGTGTGAGCTACACCGTTGAAAGCGCGCGTGTGGAACAGCGTACCGACCTCGACAAGCTGGTCATTGAAATTGAAACCAACGGTGCCATCACCGCTGAAGACGCCGTGCGCGATTCAGCCCGCATCTTGGTAGAACAATTGGCCGTGTTTGCCCAGCTCGAAGGTGGCGAACTCAGCGCCTTTGACGCCCCTGCACAACGCGGCGCGGCTCAGTTTGACCCTATTTTGCTGCGTCCCGTCGACGAGCTCGAACTCACCGTGCGCTCTGCCAACTGCCTCAAAGCAGAAAACATTTACTACATTGGCGACTTGATTCAGCGCACCGAAAACGAGTTGCTTAAAACGCCCAACCTCGGTCGCAAATCGCTCAACGAAATCAAAGAAGTGTTGGCTTCTCGCGGCTTGACCTTGGGCATGAAGCTTGAGAGCTGGCCTCCCGCAGCCCTAGAAAAGCGTTAATGAAATTGGAACCTGCTTTCCGGGCAGGTTCAGTGCACCGGGCAGTACCTGATACGGCTGTCTGTTTATAAAGAAAGGAAAGCACCATGCGTCACGGACACGGACTTAGAAAACTCAACCGCACCAGCGAGCACAGGCTAGCTATGTTGCGCAACATGATGAATTCGCTCCTCGAGCACGAAGTCATTAAAACCACTTTGCCTAAAGCCAAAGAGCTGCGCCGCGTGGTGGAACCCATGATCACCTTGGCCAAGGACGCCACCTTGGCCAACCGCCGTTTGGCCTTTAACCGCCTGCGCAGCCGCGACATGGTGGTCAAGTTGTTTGACGAATTGGGCCCACGTTTTAAAAACCGTCCAGGTGGTTACACACGCATTCTCAAAATGGGTTTCCGCGTGGGTGACAACGCACCAATGGCTTTGGTTGAATTGGTGGATCGTCCTGCAGAAACAGCACCTAACACCGAGACGCCAAGCGCTTAATCGCGTAGAATTAATCCCTTACCGCGCGATGGAGCAGCCTGGTAGCTCGTTGGGCTCATAACCCAAAGGTCGGAGGTTCAAATCCTCCTCGCGCAACCAACAACATGGCGGTATCCCGCTGCAGTAAACGCCCACTTTTCAGTGGGCGTTTTTGTTTTGTTGACCAATGGTCCTCGGGACCAATTTAAACTCCAGCTGTGGTTACCCAACCTAAAACCATCCACGGACAAAATCAAAGCACATCAAAGGAGACTACTACATGAAAATCAAAACCACGTTTGTCACGCTGCTTGCCACTGCAGCACTTGTTCCAACGTTCGCTATGGCCCAGACCAGCGGCAAGCTGAAGGTGGGGCTTATGCTGCCCTACACGGGGACCTTTGCCTCTTTAGGCAACGCCATTGAAAACGGCTTTAAGTTGTATGTGGCAGAACAGGGCGGCAAGATTGCAGGGCGCGAGGTTGAGTTTGTCAAAGTGGACGACGAGTCCGACCCTTCTAAAGCAA
>CAMAXR010000132.1 GCA_945862195.1 Hylemonella gracilis | reverse complement strand
CCCGAGCGCTGCTCTACAAACCCCGCTGGCCATGGGAAGCGGCGGCGGCATTGGGCGCTCAGCTAGAAGCCAGCCGTCAGTACTGGCGTTGCTTGCCGCGCGAGGCGCAGAAGGTGTTTGCCCACGCCAAGATTGGGCAGCGGTAATGGCTCAGCGGTGAGAACAACGGGGCCTACTCTCTGAACAACACCGCGGGTAGGTCCAGCGCCTTGATTTGAAGCGAGGCGTTTTCTGCCTCTGCCTTGGTAGTAAAGGGCCCCACTCGCACCCGAATAAGCTTGCCGGACTTGGTGTCCGACGACTCCGCCGAGGTTTGCAGGCCCGCGCCTTCGAGCTTAAGCCGCACATTTTGGGCATTGCTTTCTTGCGCAAAGGCGCCCGCCTGCACAAACCACACTTTGGCTTTAGCGGGCTCGGCCTTTGCCGCAGCTTTGGCCTTGGGTGCGGTGTCGGGCTTGGCATCTAACTTGGCAGGTGCTTCAGGCGACGTTGCAGCCAATGGCTTGGGCGCAGCATTAATAGATTTTGGTTTTTCAGGCGCTGCAACCGCAGGAGGCGTTGTAACCGAAGGGGCCTTTGAAACCGCAGGTGGCGTGGCAACGGACAGCGGCGGTGCTGCGCTTGGGCTGGCTTGAGCCAACACCACATCGGCTGCGGCGGGGGGCTCTGCATCCTGAACCTTGCCATCCGACGCACCTTGCACCGTATCCTGCGCCACGTCTTGCACCTTGCCCTGCGCTTGCGCAGACGTGTTGAGCAAAACGGAGTTTTGGGGTGGAGGCGCCTCAGACATGGAGTCGGCGGGCGTCATCATGAAAAACGTGGTGGAGCCCGCAATGGCTGCCAACACCGCCACATTGGCAGAGGCCAGGGTCCAGAGCCGTTGCTTGTTGGCCGCCTCTTGGCTCAAGGCGTCGCAGGCGGCTTGCAGGGTGTCGGTGTCGCGCAGGGCTTTGCTGATGCGGTCTTGGCAAAAGTTGTAAAACCAGCTGTTGGCGTACAGGCCCGGCACGATGTACGACGCTGTTAAAAACCCCAAAAACAGCAACAAGCCGTTGGTGCTGGAGTAGCCAAAAGCCAATTTACCCAAGCCAAAAATCAGCAATGCGCCGCCCAGCATGGCCGCCAAATACACCATGGCATGCTTCCACATGCGGCGGAACATCAGCCAGTTCAGGGTGCTCCAGTAGGCTGCCCAATGCCAGTTGGGGCCGGTGCGCCCTGCAGCGTCAAACCGCGCAAACTGCCGCAAGTAATAGTCCTGCCCCTTGGTGCCAATGGCTGCTTTGTACAAAGCCGACGTGTCGCCGCCGCCCAAGGAGGCGGCCAAATCTGGCGGAGCGCCTTGAGAGTCTCTGGATGCAGCTAACTTAAGTGTGGCCATGAAGGGGGTGATAGAAGCTTTGATGAGTTTAAAGGACGAAGTGTTTACTCACAACCGAGCAAATCAACACTCTTATTACTTATCGCAATACTTGGCACAAAACTTTATGCCTTTGCTCCATTTATTTCTGGAGCCAGCCTAAAACTAGGCTTTTAAAAAGTCTGTGCGCCTGCCCAGCCATCGGGCCACGTGGCGCGCTGCCAGTTCAGGGTGGTGGGTGAGCATGTGGGGCGCGGTAGCTTGGGCCCATTCCACCAGCGCGGTGTCGGTGGCCAGGTCGGCAAAGCGCAGCAGCGCCGCGCCCGATTGGCGGGCCCCCAAAAACTCGCCCGGTCCGCGCAACTCCAAATCGCGCCGGGCAATTTCAAAACCGTCGTTCGTTTCGGCCATGGCGCGCAGGCGCTCGCGTGCCAGTTCGCCCAAGCGGGGCGCGTCGCCCGTGGAGTACAGCAGCACGCAGGCCGAGGCGGCGGCCCCGCGCCCCACGCGGCCGCGCAGTTGGTGCAGCTGGCTCAGGCCAAAACGCTCGGCGTGCTCAATCACCATCAACGAGGCATTGGGCACATCTACGCCTACTTCAATTACGGTGGTGCTGACCAGCACGCCCATGGTGGGCTGGCCCGCATCGTTGTGCTCAGCGCCCTGAGCAAACTGCGCCATCACCACTTTTTTGTCCGCAGGGGGCATACGCGAATGCAGCAGGCCCACTTGCACCGGGGGTTCAAGGTCTGCCAACGCGGCTTGCAGTTCGGCATGCGTGGCGGTGGCGTTGGTCAGGTCCAGGGCTTCGCTCTCTTCAATCAGCGGGCACACCCAATACACCTGCCGGCCTTGGGTAAGTTGGGAGCGGATGCGCTCGATCACCTCGGCGCGGCGGTGGTCCGACACCACCTTGGTCACGATGGGGCTGCGCCCGGGGGGCAGAGTGTCGATGGTGGACACATCCAAATCGGCGTAATAGCTCATGGCCAGAGTGCGCGGAATGGGAGTGGCCGTCATCATCAGCAAATGGGGCTCTTGGCCCTGGCTGCCCGGGCCGGATTTGTCGCGCAGGGCCAGCCGCTGCGCCACGCCAAAGCGGTGTTGCTCGTCAATGATGGCCAGCCCCAGCTTTTGAAACTGCACGTGGTCTTGAATCACCGCGTGGGTGCCCACCACCAAATGGGCTTGGCCTGAGGCAATTTGGGCCAGCATTTCGGCACGCTCTTTTTTCTTTTGGCTGCCGGTGAGCCAAGCCACTTGCACGCCCAAGGGCGCCAGCCACTGCACCAGTTTGCGCAGGTGCTGCTCGGCCAAGATTTCGGTGGGGGCCATCAGGGCGCACTGCCAACCGGCGTCTATGCAGCGGCACGCCGCCAGCGCCGCCACCACGGTTTTGCCAGACCCCACGTCGCCTTGCAGCAGCCGGTGCATGGGAGCGTGGCGCGCCAAATCGGTCGCAATGTCTTGGCCCACGCGCTCTTGCGCGGGCGTAAGTTCAAAGGGCAAGGCAGCCAGCAGCTGGGTGTGCAGGGCGGCCCTATTTGAGTTTGATGGGTTTGGCGAGGATGCAATAGACGGCGCCCTAAACGCATCGCGCTCGCGCCGCGCCATGTGTTGCGACAACTGCTGCGCTAACAACTCTTCGGCTTTAAGACGCTGCCAAGCGGGGTGGGTGCGGTCTTCCAACTCGTGCAGCGCCGCGCCGGGCGTCGGGTGGTGCAGCACCTGCAAGGCGCTGTATAGGTTCAGCATGTTGGGGCTGACCAACTTCAGGCTGGCCAAGGCTTGCGGAGGCAGGGTTTCAGACACATCGGCCCGCCCCAAGCCCGCTAAAACCGCTTTGCGCAGATAGGGCTGCGGCAAGCCTGCCACCGTGGGGTACACAGGGGTGAGCGCCGAGGGCAGGTCGCCCGTAGCAGCTTTGCAGGTGGGGTGCATCATGGTTTTGCCCATAAACCCGCCCTGCAGCTCGCCCCGCGCCCTGAGCCTGGCCCCCACGGCATAGGCTTTTTGTTGCGAAGGGTAAAAGTTAAAAAACCGCAGCACGCAGGTGTCCGAGCCGTCGTCCAGCGTGATTAGCAGCTGGCGGCGCGGCCTAAAACCCACTTCTTGGTGCGTCACCACCCCCTCCACCTGCACCGCCATGCCGTCTCGCGCATCGGCCAAGCGGGTGATGCGGGTTTCGTCCTCATGGCGCAGCGGCAAGTGCAGCGCTAAATCAATATCCCGATCCAGCCCCAGCTTGTGCAATGCTTGCTGCGGTACCGATTTGGGTTTGGGGGCGGTCATGGGGGCGTATAGATGGGTTTTGTGGCAATTTTCAGCCACAAAGCGGGTTGAGATGCCTTTTATGCCACCCAAACATATCATTCCATTGTCAAATCAACCGCCTTACCCTAAAGTAAGGAAAAGGAAATAGTTATGACAACCGCAACGCTTAGCTCCAAAGGCCAGATCACCATTCCCGTCGATGTGCGCAATGAACTTCAGGTGCATACGGGAGACCGTGTGGAGTTTGTACAAATTGCGCCGGGGCGCTATGAGTTCATGGCGGCTACCAGCGAGGTCACCGCGCTCAAGGGCATGTTCGGGAAGCCCAACGCCACCGTTTCCATTGAGCAAATGAATGAGGCCATCGCACGGAGAGCAGCTCAATGATAGGGTTAGACACCAATGTGTTGGTGCGCTACATCATGCAAGATGACCCTAGTCAATCGGCTCAAGCAAGTCATTTGATCGAGTCCTTAACCCAAGAAGCCCCGGGTTACATCACTACAGTCTCAGTAGTGGAGCTTTATTGGGTGCTGACCACAAGCTATGGGCTTTCAAAACAGCAAGTGGCCCAGGCACTGGAAACCATTTTGCGTACCAAGCAATTCTTGGTGGAGCGAGCAGATCAAGTCATGCGTGCGCTTCGTGTGTTTGCCGAAGTTAAAGCAGACTTTGCAGACTGTTTAATTGAGCGCTCCGCCGCCAGCGTGGGATGCCAGCAAACTATGACGTTTGACGTTGGGGCCGCCAAAAGCGCCGGTATGACGCTCATCTACCAGCCTTAAGGCGGCACCCCCACCTCAGCCGACTTACTGCGGCTCAATTTTGGCGTCGCGAATGGCTTTGGCCCATTTAACGCTCTCGCGTTGGGTGCGTTGGCCCAGGGATTCAGGCGTGCCGGGCTCCACGGCAAAACCAATGGCGGCAAATTTGTCTTGCAGGTCTTTGGTGTTGGCCG
>CAMAXR010000131.1 GCA_945862195.1 Hylemonella gracilis | reverse complement strand
GCGCGCTGGTGCACCACCGACTCGGCCACCCGCGCCTCGTTGATAAAACCCTTGGCCTGCAAGTCGTCTAGCGCGCGCTTGAGCTCAGACGCAAAGTCTTCGGGGGTTTGCGCTTCTGGCTGGTAGCGTTGGAGCTTGCGCTCCAGCTCACAACGCGAATGCTCGCGGCGGCTCAGCAAGCGCAGCGCCCGCCCTTTGAGTGAGGGCTGGGTGCTTGCTTTCAAGCTTGACATCAGGCTGGTGCTTTTTCAGCCTTTTTGCTGGCCTTGGGAGTGGCTTGCTCTTCTTCAGGCTTGCTGGGGGCTGGCGCGCCGGGCTCTGCGCCGCGCAGGGGAATGCCCAAAGACTCGCGCACTTTGTTTTCAATTTCAACCGACAAGCTGGCGTTTTCACGCAAAAACTCACGGGCGTTGTCGCGGCCTTGGCCAATTTTTTCGCCGTTGTAGGCGTACCATGCGCCCGATTTTTCGATGATGCGGGCGTTGACGCCCATGTCGATGATTTCGCCTTCGCGGCTGATGCCCTCGCCGTACAGAATGTCAAATTCTGCGGTTTTAAAGGGCGGGGACACTTTGTTTTTGACGACCTTGACCTTGGTTTCATTGCCAATGGCTTCTTCGCCTTTTTTGATGGTGCCGGTGCGGCGAATGTCCAAGCGGACCGAGGCGTAAAACTTCAGCGCATTGCCGCCAGTGGTGGTTTCGGGGCTGCCGAACATCACGCCGATCTTCATGCGGATCTGGTTGATAAAGATGACCATGCAGTTGGTCTTTTTGATGCTGGCGGTGAGCTTGCGCAGGGCTTGGCTCATCAGACGGGCTTGCAGGCCGGGTAGGCTGTCGCCCATTTCGCCTTCAATTTCTGCCTTGGGCGTGAGCGCGGCCACCGAGTCCACCACAATCAGGTCCACCGCGCCGGAACGCACCAGGCTGTCCACAATTTCCAGGGCCTGCTCGCCGGTGTCGGGCTGAGATATCAGCAGTTCTGACAAGCTCACGCCCAGCTTTTGGGCGTATTGCACGTCTAGGGCGTGTTCGGCGTCCACGAAGGCGCAGGTGCCGCCAATTTTTTGCATTTCGGCTATGACTTGCAGGGTCAAGGTGGTTTTGCCGGACGACTCAGGACCGTAGATTTCCACCACACGGCCGCGGGGCAAACCACCAACGCCCAAGGCAATGTCCAGGCCCAGCGATCCGGTGGACACCACCTGAATGTCTTCAATCACCTCGCCCTCGCCCAGCCGCATGATGGTGCCTTTGCCAAATTGTTTTTCGATTTGGGCCAAGGCCGCCTGCAAGGCTTTGGATTTGTCAGATTGCGCCGCAGTTTGAGCTGCGGTGAGGGGGATGGTGCTGGGTACTTTGGTGTGGACTTCCATGAATATCTCCTGAGTTAAAACGTCGTAAGCTGGATGCTTGAACAGTAGTCTATGAGGCAGTTGGTTTTGATTCAAGCATTATTTAGTCATCTTGGTTTACTATTCGGGCTTCGAATTTGAGCGCCTGCCATGAACGCTTTAAGCCCCAAAACATCCACAGCGCCCGAAGTGGCAGACACCGGCTGGCGGCAAACCCATTTGGGGCGGTTGCTGGGCCATGCCATGCGCCGCTTTGACGCGCGGGTGCTGCACCTGATGGCGCACGACACCGAGGTACCACTGGCGCTGTCCAACCTAGCTGCGCGCGGGCAAGTGAGTGCGGCGCACATCCACATCACACGGCACCTGAGCCTGAACGGCTCGCGGCTGGTGGACTTGGCCGAGCTGGCGGGCATGAGCAAACAAGCCATGGGCAAGCTGGTGGATCAATGCGAGGCTTGGGGGCTGGTGACGCGCGACACGGATCCGCTGGATGGGCGAGCCAAGTTGGTGTGCTTTACCCGAGATGGTTTGGCCTGGCTGCAGGCCTTTGAGCGGGCCGTGCTGCAAGCCGAAGCCGAAATGCGCGAGCACATTGGAGCAGACGTGGCCACCGTGATTGCCTTGGGGCTGGAGGCCTACGGCTCTGGCTCCTAAAATCAACTACAGGAGACCCCGCGCCAGACCCCCGCGCGTCACATTTGACCCAAGCTGAAAAAAAGGGCATGTATGAGAATTTTGATTGCAGAAGATGATCAGGTGCTGGCCGACGGCCTCATGCGCAGCCTGCGCGGCTCAGGGGCGGCGGTAGACCACGTGGCCAGCGGCACCGAGGCCGATGCCGCGCTGCTGACCAACACCGAGTTTGACCTCATCATCCTCGACTTGGGCTTACCCAAAATGCATGGGCTGGAGGTGCTAAAGCGCCTGCGCGCGCGCGGCTCCAGCCTGCCGGTGCTGATTTTGACCGCCGCCGACAGCGTGGAAGAGCGGGTCAAAGGCTTGGACTACGGCGCCGACGACTACATGGCCAAGCCCTTTAGCCTGCAAGAACTGGAGGCCCGGGTGCGCGCCCTGGTGCGCCGCGGCAACGGCAGCACCACCAGCCTCATCAAGCACGGCCCGCTCACCTACGACCAAGCGGGCCGCGTTGCCACCATCGACGGCAAGATGGTGGAACTCTCAGCCCGCGAGCTGGGGCTGCTGGAAGTGCTGCTGCAACGCGCCGGGCGGCTGGTGAGCAAAGACCAGCTGGTGGAGCGCTTGTGCGAGTGGGGCGAAGAGGTGAGCAACAACGCCATAGAGGTTTACATCCACCGCCTGCGCAAAAAAATTGAAAAAGGGCCCATACGCATTGCCACTGTGCGGGGCTTGGGGTACTGCCTAGAAAAAATTCCCGGATGAAGCTGTTTCAGCGGGAGCAGCGCTCGCTGTTTGGCGAGATATTGGATTGGATGCTCACGCCGCTTTTGCTGCTGTGGCCTATCAGCTTGGTGCTGACTTGGCTGGTGGCCCAAAACATTGCAGGCAAGCCATTTGACCGCACCCTGGAATACAACGCCAACGCGCTGGCCCAGCTGGTCACGGTGAACCAGCAGTTGGTGCAGTTCAACCTGCCCCTACCCGCACGCGACCTGATGCGCGCCAGCGACACCGACTCGGTGTACTTTCAGGTGGTGGGCCACCGAGGCGACTACCTGAGCGGCGAGCGCGACTTTCCGCCGCCGCCCGAGGACGACACCGCTCAAGCCGGTGAAGTGAAGTTGCGCGACGACACCTACCGCGGAATGGACATCCGAGTGGCCTATATATGGGTGCCGCTGAGCTTGCCCGGAGAGCCACTTGCCCTGGTGCAGGTGGCCGAAACCCTAGACAAGCGCTCGCTGTTGGCCGCAGAAATTATCAAAGGCGTGATGCTGCCGCAGTTTGTGGTGTTGCCGCTGGCGGTGCTGCTGGTGTGGCTGGCGCTGATTCAGGCCATCAAACCCTTGCACCGCTTAGAAGAACGCATACGTGCGCGCTCGCCAGACGATTTAAGCCCCCTGGAAGCGCGCACCGTGCCCATGGAGGTGGCGCCCTTGGTGTCTTCGGTCAATGATTTGCTGCTGCGTCTGCAAGACTCCATGGCCACGCAAAAGCGCTTTTTGGCCGACGCTGCCCACCAGCTCAAAACCCCCTTGGCGGGTTTGCGCATGCAGGCCGATTTGGCCCAGCGTGAAAGCACCAGCACCGAAGAGCTCAAGCAGTCGCTGCGCCAAATTGGCCGATCCAGCATTCGCGCCACCCACACGGTGAACCAGCTACTGGCCTTGGCCCGCGCTGAAGGGGGCGCAGCCGCCATGCAGCGCCAGCCCTGCGACTTGGCGCGCCTGACCATGGAGGTGGTGCAAGACAGCGTGCCCCGCGCCATTGAAAAACACATCGACCTCGGGTTTGAAGGCGCGCAACCCGGCAGCGCCGGATTGATGCTGGAGGGCAACCCCACCTTGCTTAAAGAGCTGGTGCGCAACCTAGTCGACAACGCCCTGAACTACACACCCTCCACGCCCGAGCGGCCCGGCGTGGTGACGGTGCGGGTGCTGACCGACATTTTTGGGCAAGTGGCCGTGCTGCAGGTGGAAGACAACGGCACAGGCATTGCCCCCGCCGAGCGCGACTTGGTGTTTCAACCCTTTTACCGGGCCCTAGGCACGGAGGCCGACGGCTCTGGGCTTGGCCTGTCCATCGTGCGGGAAATTGTGGAACAACACAGCGCCGTGGTGACGCTGGAAGACGCCAAGCCCGGTGCCAAACCGCCGGGCTGCTTGTTCAGCGTGCGGTTTAAGGCTTTGCCCCTGCCGCCTCAGACGTTGAGCACTCCGACAACTTAAGGCCCAAGCCCTCCAGCGGCTTGCGCCAATCGGGGTTCATAGCGGCCACGACCACGCGTTGGCCTTTGTATGCGTTCATCCACTTGATGACGCGCGCCAAGCGCAAGCCGCGGCGGTTGAGTTGGTTGAGCTCTTGGGTGGCTTCGGCCTGGCTTTTGAACATGCCCACTGAGATGCCGGGCGACAAATCGGCATCGTCGAGCACCACAAACTGCAGCGCCATTTTTTCAAGCTGAGCGGTTTTGCGCTCCAGCGCATCCTCGCTGGCAAAGCGGCCCAAATAAATGATCCACCGCTCGGGCTCGGTATCGGGCACCCAATTCCATGCGGTTTTAGGCAGCGCCGCCAAACCCTCCAACTGCTGCCGCACGCTGGCCACACGGGCCTTGGGCAACACCTGCGACTGCATGCACGTCAGCGCCACTGGCGGAGCTT
>CAMAXR010000130.1 GCA_945862195.1 Hylemonella gracilis | reverse complement strand
TGGAAGACGTGCTGACCAGCCCCAACGTCGACGCCGTGATTTTGTGCACGCCACACACCTTGCATGCTGCCCAAATCGTGCAAGTGGCTCAAGCTGGCAAGCATGTGTTTTGCGAAAAGCCGCTGACCCTGAACCGTGCCGATGCCTTGGCCGCCATTGAGGCGGTTCAGTCCCGCGGCTTGGCTTTAGGTGTGGGGCATGAACGCCGTTTTGAGCCGCCGGTGATGGCGGCGATGCAGCTGATTCAAACAGGCGCTTTGGGTACGCCACTGCAAATGGAAGCCAACTTCAGCCAGGACAAATTTTTACAACTGGCCTCAGACAACTGGCGCTTGTCGGCGGCCGAAGCTCCGGCCGGCCCCATGACGGCTACGGGCATCCATTTGCTGGATTTGTCCATCGGCGTGTTTGGCCCAGCGCAATCGGTGTATGCCAGCGTCAAGCAATTGGGCAGCCCCTTGGTCAACGGTGACACCTTGGCGATTTTGGCCACCTACCGGCGTGGCGGCCATGCGCTCATCAGCGCCATTTTGGCCACCCCTTTTGTGGGCCGTTTTGCGGTGTACGGCAGCCAAGGCTGGGTTGAAGTGCGCGACAAAACCCACCCCGAACACTCCACTGGCTGGCTTATGACCACTTGCATTCGGGGCCAAGACCAAGTGACCCAAGAGTTTCCGCCACACCCCGCAGTGCTGTCTAACCTAGAGGCATTTGCCGATGCGGCCTTAGGCGTGGCGCCCTACCCCGTGCCCCACGAACAAATGGTAGCCAACATTTCAGCGCTGGAAGCGGTGATTCGATCTACCCAAAGCGGCGTGGTGGAGCAGGTGGCCTAGGCTAGGTCAGAAGGTCAAACCCCTAAATACGATGCCAACAAAGGGTTGGCGGCCACGTCTGCGGCGCTGCCCTGCATGACCACCTGCCCTTTTTGCAGCACCATGGCGCAGTCTGAATGGGCCAAGACCTTGCGGTAGTCCCGGTCCACGATCAGGGTGGCAATGCCGCTGCTGCGAATGTCGCCGATCACCCGCCAAATTTCTGCCACGATGAGCGGGGCCAAGCCCTCAGTGGCTTCATCCAAGATGATGAGGTCTGGGTGCGTCATGAGCGCACGACCAATGGACAACATTTGTTGCTCGCCGCCACTGAGTTGTGACCCCAGGTTTTGGAGTCGCTCGGCGAGGCGGGGGAATGTGCCGAGCACGCGATCCAAGGTCCAGTCTTGACGACCTTCTTGCCCCGGACGCGCGGCCATCACCAAGTTTTCGCGCACATTCAAATTGGGAAACACGCCACGCCCTTCGGGCACATAAGCCACACCCAGCCGAGCCACTTCAAACGGTTTGGCATGAGACATGTCTTGGCCAAACAGATGGATGCTGCCCTCTCGCTGAGTCACGTGCCCCAAAAGGGTTCGGATAAGTGAGCTCTTACCCATGCCGTTGCGGCCCAAGAGCCCCATGGTTTCACCGCGGTGGATTTTGAGGTCGACCCCATGCAACACATGACTGGATCCGTACCACGCATGCACGCCCTGCGCGTCTAAAAGAGGTTCGAGTTGAATCTTGGAAGCGCTCATGCGGTGTGCTCCCCCAAGTACGCCCTTTGAACTTGCGGGTTAGACCGAATGGCTTGCGGGGTGTCGCTGGCGATGACGCTGCCATTGACCATCACCGTCACTTGGTCGGCAATACGAAACACAGCATCCATATCGTGTTCTACCAACATCACCGCGTGATCGGTCTTGAGTTGGCTTAACAACTCCAACATGCGCTCGGTTTCTTCGGCGCCCATACCCGCAAGCGGTTCATCCAGCAACAGCACCTGCGGCTTTGTAGCCAAGCACATGGCAATTTCGAGTTGCCGCTTTTGCCCGTGTGAAAGCAGGCCGGCTTGCAAGTGCTGCAGCTGGGTTAACCCACACCGCACCATCACCTCTTGGGCAATGCCGGTGCTGACTTTGCAAGTGCGTGCGCTTTGCCACCACAGCCAAGGGCTTTGGTGCGTGGCTTGCGCCGCAAGGCGGCAGTTTTCTTGCACGCTAAAGCTGGTATAGATGGTGTTGCGCTGATAACTTCGGCCCAAGCCTGCACGAGCACGCCTGGGCTGCGGCCAATGGCTCACGTCTTGCCCCATGAGCTCCACGGCCCCCTCTGAGGGCGCAACCTCTCCGGAGAGCACGTTGATGAGGGTGGACTTGCCCGCTCCGTTGGTGCCTATGACGGCATGTATGCTGCCTCGAAGCAGCTCCAGACTGACCTGATGCAACGCCACCACGCCGCCCCAGCGGCGGCTTAAGTTGATGCCACGCAACAAAACGCTGGTGCTGTTGGGTGTGTTCATTCGGTTTTGGCTGGAACGGTTTTGCCACCGAACAATCGCCCCATGAGGAGATCTGGAATACCCACCAAGCCCTTGGGCAAAAACATCACGCTGGCAATGATGGACAGGCCCAAGCCCAAATGCCAGTGCTTGGCCAACGGGCCAAAAATGGCTTCCGACTTGAACAGCTCTTGCAACAGTGCAAACGCAAATGCGCCGATCAGCGCGCCACGCAAATGCCCAATACCCCCCAAAATAATCATGATGAGCACCGCGCCCGAGAGGTGCCAGCTCAACATTTCGGGATTGACGTAACCGTCTTTCACCGCAAATAAAAATCCAGCCAGGCCGGCAATACCGCCCGATACCGTAAAGGCTGCCAATTTGTATGGGTAGGTAGAAAAGCCAGTGGCGCGCATGCGTTGCTCGTTCACCCTGATGCCTGCCAACGCCCGGCCAAAGCGCGAGCGGTTGAGCAAGCCCAACCCGCCAAACACCCCTATCAGGCAGGCCAAGGTAAAGCCATAGTGGGTCTGGGCGTCACCCAGGTCCAACAGGGTGCCCAAGACAGGTTTGACCATGAGGTAAATGCCATCGGTGCCGCCCCCCAGCGGCGTGTCGTGCACCACGTAATAGGCCATTTGAGCAAAGGCCAAGGTGACCATGATGAAGTACACGCCTTTGGTGCGCAGCGACAGCGCACCTACCGCTAAGGCATAGGCCGCTGCTGCCACCACCGCAGCAGGCAACAACCAACCTAAGGAAGCTGCATCGTATGGAGGCGACCACCACACAGCAGCATAGGCCCCAATGCCAAAAAACGCCGCCTGCCCAAAACACACCAAGCCGGTACCCCCTACTAAGAGCTCAAGACTTAAAGCAAAGATGGCGTACACCATGATCTTGGTTACAAAGTCAATGCCATAACTGCCCAACACTTGTGGCATCAAAGCAAGCAGCGCAAAGCACGCCGCCACAAATAAGTTTCGAGGGTTCGTCATATCAACCCGCTTTAAACAAGCCGTCGGGCTTCCAAAGCAAGATGAGCGCCATGAGCACATACATGAGCACACCCGCAGCTTGTGGCAACAGCACCTTGCCAAAGGTGTCTACCAGGCCGATTAAAAGTGCAGCCAGCAAGGCACCACGTATAGAACCGATGCCCCCAATCACCACCACCACAAAACAAATAATGAGCACTGTGTCTCCCATGCCCGGATACACCGAAGACACCGGGGCGGCAACCATGCCCGCCAGCACCGCAATGGCCATTCCTGCAGCAAAGACCACTCGATATAAAAATTTAATGTCGATGCCTAAAGATTGCACCATCTCGCGGTTGGCGCTGCCTGCTCGAATCATCATGCCCAGTCTGGTTCGGGTGAATACAAAGTACATGCCGAGTGCGAGCAACACACACACGCCAGAGATGAACAGCCGGTAAATGGGGTAGGTCATCATGTCGCCCAAGGGCAAGGTGCCTGCCAACAAGGCAGGCACATCGACGCCGTGCACATCGTCACCAATGAGCAAACTGCGCAGCTCTTCAAACACCAGAATCAAGCCGTAGGTCATTAAGACCTGCTGCAAATGCTCGCGCTCATACAAAAAACTAAAAAACGCCCACTCCAGCATGTAGCCCAAAATCACAGCCAACACCACGCCCACTAACAAGGTTGTAAAAAACCCGCCACCAAAGGTGGACGCCACAACGGGGGCCAAGGCAAAAGCCATGTAGGCCCCCATCATGTAAAAGCTGCCATGCGCAAGGTTGATCACGCCCATGATTCCGAAGATCAGGGTCAGCCCAGACGCCACCAAAAACAGCAACAAGCCGTACTGGAGCGAGTTCAGGCACTGAATAAAAAACGTGGCGAGATCCATGGGCCTTCACATGACGTGTATTTACATCTTGCAACCGCGTGCGGGATCGGTCAGACCCTTGCTGGCAATGCCCTCGTACTTGTTTTCTTTGCCTACCACTTTGCGCAGGTAAAAGTCTTGTACGGGGTTGTGCGCTTTAGACAAGGTGAACACGCCCCGCGGGCTGTCGATCTTTGCAGCCTCCACAGCCTTGGCAAACTCGGCTTTTTTGCTGACATCGCCTTTTACAGCGTTGAGGCCAATTCCTAATATTTGTGCGGCGTCGTAGCCTTGCACGGCATACACATCGGGTTGCAGCCTGTAGGTTTTGGCATAGGCCAAACGGAAGCTCTTGTCTTTGGCCACGTTCAAGCTGTCGGCATAGTGCAATGCGGTAAAAATACCCTCGGCATCTGCGCCCTGCGCTTCCAAGTTGCCGTCTGTCAAAAAGCCTGAACCATAAAGTGGAATGGCTTTGTTCAAGCCTGCGGCAGCGTAATCTTTGACAAACTTCACGGCACCACCGCCTGCAAAGAAGGTGAACACTGCATCGGGCTTGCT
>CAMAXR010000129.1 GCA_945862195.1 Hylemonella gracilis | reverse complement strand
ACCCGAGAGCACAAGGAGCTTTTATGAACTTGACGATCAGTGGTCACCATCTCGAAGTCACGCCTGCCCTGCGCAGCTACGTCACCGCCAAATTGGACCGCATCACGCGGCATTTTGATCAGGTGGTGGATGTGAAGGTGCTTTTAAGCGTAGAAAAACAAAAAGAAAAAGAGCGCCGACAGCACGCCGAATGCAACATTCACGTTAAGGGCAGCGATTTGTTTGCCGAATGCTCAAACCAAGATTTGTATGCCGCCGTGGATGAGCTGGTGGACAAGCTGGACCGCAAAGTGGTGCGTCACAAAGACAAAATCAAAGACCACCACCACGAGGCAGCCAAGCGCATCATGTGACTGGCCCCACCTGCAGACCGAAACCGCGGCGCCTGCCGCGGTTTTTGCTTAATGTGTGCATAATCCGCTCCACTTCAAACCATGAACCGCCTCGCGTCCATCCTCCCCGTTTCTCAAGTCTTGGTGCGTGTCGACGCCACCAGCAAAAAACGGGCGTTTGAAGAAATTGGACTGCTGTTTGAAAACCTGCACGGCATGAACCGTTCTTTGGTCACCGACAGCCTGTTTGCCCGAGAGCGCTTGGGTTCTACCGGCTTGGGTCACGGCGTGGCCATTCCCCATGGCCGCATCAAAGGTCTTAAGGCGCCCATGGCCGCGGTGGTGCAACTGGCGCAACCCATTGTGTTTGACGCCCCCGACCAAGTGCCCGTCAAGCTCATGATTTTTTTGCTGGTGCCCGAAGTGGCCACCCAAAAACATTTGGAAATCCTGTCTGAAATTGCTGAAATGCTCAGCGACCCCGACCTGCGCCCCAAAATGGCCGAGAGCCCAGCGGCGCAAGATGTGCACCAGTTGATTGCCCAATGGCAGTCGGCGCAGGTACCGCATTAAGCCTTTGCGCAAGCCCCAAGCACCCTTGCCATGAGACCCACCGTTGTCAGCGCCGAGGTTCTGTTTGAAGAGTTTCGCGCGCTGCTGAAATGGGAATGGGTGGCCAGCTTAGGCGCCTCTGAGCGGCATTTTGATGACGTGGCCGTGCGCGCAGCCCGCTCAGGGGCTGACTTGGTGGGCTACCTCAATTACATCCACCCCTACCGTGTGCAAATTTTGGGCGAGCGCGAGGTGTCTTACTTGGCCAACTCCAGCCCCGAGGACTGCCAGCGCCGCATTGCCCGCATCGTGACGCTAGAGCCCCCGGTGGTGGTGCTGTCTGATGGTCAGCTGCCCCCGCCGGGTTTGCTGGAAATGTGCGAACAGTCGCAAATCCCCATGTTTGCAACGCCCGAGTCTTCGGCCTATGTGATCGACGTGCTGCGCAGCTACCTCTCGCGCCATTTTGCCGACCGCTCCTCCATGCACGGGGTGTTTATGGATATTTTGGGTTTGGGGGTGTTGATCACGGGCGAATCGGGCCTGGGCAAAAGTGAGCTGGGCCTGGAGCTGATTTCACGCGGACACGGCTTGGTGGCGGACGATGCGGTGGATTTGTTCCGCGTGAACCAAGCCACCATTGAGGGCCGTTGCCCCGAGCTGTTGCGCAACCTGCTGGAGGTTCGGGGCATTGGCCTGTTGGACATCAAGGCCATTTTTGGCGAAACCGCCGTGCGCCGCAAAATGCGGCTCAAGCTCATTGTGTATTTGGTGCGGCGCGAAACCATGGAGCGCGACTACGAGCGCATTCCCTACGAGCCCTTAACCCAAGACGTGCTGGGTATTCCAGTGCGCAAAGTGGTGATTCAGGTGGTGGCGGGGCGCAACTTGGCGGTGTTGGTGGAGGCGGCGGTGCGCAACACGATTTTGCAGCTGCGCGGCATTGACACCTACGCCGAGTTTGTAGAGCGCCACCGCCGCGCCATGGACGAGCCCGGCCAAGCAGGCTGAGTAGTGTGTAGGGTCGTCCACACTACTTCAAAAAACGGCTGTTTTTGGGGCGGTTGGGACAGTCGGTCTTGGTGCAGTTGGCGTAAATGCTCAAAGCGTGATCGGCAATTTCGTAGCCTTTGGCTGCAGCCACTTCGTGCTGCCGGTGCTCTATAGCCTCGTCAAAAAACTCTTCTACTCGCCCGCAGTCCAGGCACACCAAGTGGTCGTGGTGCTGGCCTTCGTCCAGCTCAAACACGGCTTTGCCACCGTCAAAATTGCTGCGGATCAAAATTCCGGCTTGCTCAAATTGGGTCAGCACGCGGTACACCGTAGCCAAGCCTACATCTGAACGCTCTTCAAGCAGCACGCGGTACACGTCTTCGGCGGTCATGTGGCGCTGGCCACCACGCTGAAAAATGTCCAGCACTTTAAGTCTGGGTAAGGTGGCCTTGAGTCCTGAGCTTTTGAGTTCGGTAAGGGGTGGTGGCATGGCTTATGAGGAGGCTTTGCTAGGGCAGGTTGGCAAGGTGCCCTGCCGCTACAATGAATCATCATATCGTCAGCCGATGGCTTTCCTACTACCCATGTTTTTCCCCTCTCGTGCCGTTTATCTTTTGGTGGTCATGAGCTTTGTGCTGGGGCTACTGAGTTTGACGGGCTGCAGCAGTGTCATGGACACCACCTCCCGTGTCACCAACCAAGTCACCGAGCGTGTGGCCAACACCATGAAACCCTTCCGCATCACCGTGGTGCAGGGCAATGTGGTGACCAAAGAGCAATATGCGGTGCTGCGCCCCGGCATGAGCCGCTTGCAAATTCGAGATATTTTGGGCACCCCGCTGCTGACCAGCGTGTTCCACATGGACCGCTGGGACTATGTGTTCACCTACCAAAAGCAGGGCCAGCCCACTCAGTCGCGGCGCGTGACCCTGTTTTTTAAGGGCGAAACTTTGGAGCGTTTTGAAACCAATGAAGACCTGCCCTCCGAGGGCGAATTTGCCGGTCTGCTTGAAGGCAACCAAAAAGCCGCCAAACCGCCCGTGTTGGAGCTCTCAGAAGACCGCTTGAAGAAAATACCGTCGGTCAAAAGAGCGCCCGAGCCAGAGCCCGCAGCTGCCAGCTCGGCCCCAGCCAATTACCCGCCCCTTGAATCTCCAGCGCGCTGATCTGATGTTGACCCCTCCCGACGCCGTCTCACCAACCTTTCAGCACCCTATTGCCATAGCAGGCGCCTCTGGCCGCATGGGCCGCATGCTGATGGAGACGGTGCATGCGGCTGCAGACTGCAAGTTGACCGGCGCTTTAGATGTGGCGGGCAGCCCCGCTATAGGTCAAGACGCCACCGCCTACCAGGGGCAGGCCAGCGGCGTGTTGATTACCTCTGATGTGCAGGCGGGCCTCAAGCACGCCAAAACCTTGATCGACTTCACCCGACCTGAGGGCACCTTGGCCTACCTGCGGGTGTGCCGCGAGCTGGGTGTGGCCATGGTCATTGGCACCACAGGCTTTACCGAGGACCAAAAGGCCGACATTGCGGCGGCGGCAAAAGACATTGCCGTGCTGTGGTCGCCCAACATGAGCGTGGGCGTTAACGTCACCCTTAAGCTGTTAGAGCTGGCGGCGCAAGCGCTTTCTACTGGCTACGACATTGAGGTGATTGAGGCGCACCACCGTCACAAAGTGGATGCACCTTCAGGCACGGCCCTCAAAATGGGTGAAGTCATTGCCCAAGCGCTGGGCCGCAACTTAAAAGACTGCGCGGTGTACGAGCGCTATGGCCACACCGGTGAACGCGACCCTTCTACCATCGGCTTTTCAACCATTCGGGGCGGCGACATTGTGGGCGACCACACCGTGCTGTTTGCCGGTACGGGCGAGCGCATTGAAATCACCCACAAATCGGCCAGCCGAGTGACCTACGCCCAAGGCAGCTTGCGCGCAGTGCGCTATTTGGCGCATCAGCCTCCAGGCCTTTACGATATGTTCGATGTGCTGGGCCTGAAATGAACCTGGCCAGCTGGTGGAGTCAGGGCGATGGCGTGACCCATTTGGTGGCGTTTTTGCTTTTGGTGATGTCGGTGATCAGTTGGGTGTTGATGGTCTTCAAGCTGCGTCAACTTCATGCCGGTACCCGCCAGGTCAGCGCAGCGTTAGACCTGTTTTGGTGCGCCCCCGATATGGAAACCGCCCGCCAGCATGTGGCCGCTGTGGATGTGCAGCGCTTGCTCCTGCCCTTGTTGGATTCGGCCCAAGCCCTTGAGTCGGGCACTCTAGCCAGTGCGGGCGAGCCCACATCCCAGCTAACGCGGCGTTTGCGGGGCGCTTTGCAGAGTGTGAGCCGGCGCTTGCAATGGGGATTAGCGGTGCTGGCGTCTATTGGATCCACCGCGCCGTTCGTCGGTTTGTTGGGCACCGTGTGGGGTATTTTTCATGCCCTGATGGAGATGGGTGCGTCAACTGCCATCGGCATATCGGCTGAATTGGCTCCTTTGTCAGCAATGCCAGCCATGACCCTGGACCGGCTGGCCGCCCCTGTGGGCGAAGCTTTGGTCATGACGGCGGCCGGTCTGGTGGTGGCCATTCCGGCGGTATTGGCCTACAACCTGCTGAGCCGCCGCGCAGCTGATTTGACGGCGGAGCTGGAAGGTTTTGCCCACGACGTGAGTGAGCTGCTTATGGCGCCTGCCCGTCGTTTGGGGTGATCCATGGCGTTTGGACGCATGAACTCCAACACAGGTGTCTCCGGGTCGTCCGGTTCATCCAGCTCCTCAGGCTTTTCGGTCATGAGCGACATCAACATGACGCCTTTGGTGGACGTGCTGTTGGTGCTGGTGGTGTTGCTGCTGGTCACCGCGCCGCTCATAGCGCCCATGCTCAAGCTGGACCTGCCCAAAGT
>CAMAXR010000128.1 GCA_945862195.1 Hylemonella gracilis | reverse complement strand
TTGGGAGGCTGGGTTTCTGATGGAGCTCGCACCTGCGCATGCAGCAGGTTGGTCGCCACCAAGCCCATACAAAGCAACCACTGCATCCCATACCCCATAGCACCTTGAGCCGCAGGGTATGCGGGGGGCAACTGGCAATTACGGGGCTTGGAGCTCAAAAGATGGCGCGTTTTGAAATGGAAAAGAGAGTCAAAGACCTGGCGGCTTACAGCACCTCCGGTAGGTGGGTGCGGTTTGTAGAATCGATTATCCATGAGCAACTCTGTGTCTTACCCCCAACCCAGCCTTGACAGGGTGCCTGTAACTTGGGACCAACCCGAACGCGAGGCTGCTTTTTTGAGTTGGCTAAAGGGCGCAGCGTCGGCGCACGCTTTGAATATCAGCAGCCTAAGGGTGGCCTCGGCGGATGCGAGCTTTAGGCGGTACTTTCGAATCTCTGCCGTGGACGATGCACCACGACCAAGTGGTCCTGGTGAGCTGAGCAGCCCCGTAACCTTCATCATCATGGACGCGCCGCCGGACAAAGAGGTGAGCCAACCGTTTGTATCCATTTGCGCCCGCCTGTTGCAGGCGGGTCTAAATGCGCCGCGTATCTTGGAATGGCATGAGGCGCAAGGTTTTATGTTGCTGACCGACTTGGGCGCCCACACCATGATGCAGCATTTACAAGCTACATCTAGAGGGCTGGCCCACGTCGCATCTAGCGATTCCCCAGCCACCCCGTGGGTGCTGCATAGTGGAACAGCTGAGGATTTGGCCTTGTACCTTCGTGCGGTGGACGCTTTGGTGGCATGGCAATTGGCGTCTCAACCAGGGGTTTTGCCTGCCTATGACCACGCCCTGTTGGGTCGAGAGCTGGAGCTGTTTCCGCAGTGGTACATCAGCGCGCACCGCCAACAAGAGGTGTCCCCCGAAATGCGCGCCACCCTTGACAAGCTGTTTCAACGCATCATGGCGCACAACTTGGCATGGCCTAGCGTGTATGTGCACCGCGACTTCATGCCCCGTAACCTGATGATGCCGCAGCACCCGCAGGAGCCCCGTTTAGGGGTGCTGGATTTTCAAGATGCGGTGTACGGCCCCATCACCTACGACGTGGCGAGCCTGATGCGTGATGCCTTTTGGAGCTGGGAAGAAGAGTTTGTGCTTGAGGTGACGGTTCGCTATTGGGAACAGGCCCGCCGTGCGGGGCTGCCCGTGGGTGATGACTTTGGTGCTTTTTATGAGGGGGTGGAGTGGATGGGTCTTCAGCGCCACATCAAAGTGGCAGGCATATTTGCGCGCCTGACCCTGCGCGACGGCAAGCCTAAGTATTTGGCAGACGCGCCACGCTTTATCCACTACCTGCGCTCCACCGCCAACCGCTACCGAGAGCTCAAACCTTTGTTGCATCTGCTGGATCAGGTGGAGGGCACCTCAGCCGCTCAAGGGTGGGCCTTTGGCAGGCTGTAGAACAACACCGACGCCCTGAATGCCCCGCTTTTACGTTGACGCCTCGCTTCATTCGGGCTTAATGCTTAACCTCCCTGAGCAAGCGGCGCGTCACGCCCAAGTGCTGCGCTTGCAACCCGGTCATGTGGTGACGCTGTTCAACGGCCAAGGCGGCGAGTTTGAGGCCCAAATTTCAAGCATGGGCCGTCACGAGGTGTGGGCTGAGGTGGGGGCGCACCATAAGGTGGAGCGTGAAATGAGACACCAAGTGCACTTGGCTTTGGGCATACCCGCCAACGAGCGCATGGATTGGTTAATTGAAAAAGCCACCGAACTCGGAGCCGCCAGCATTCAGCCCCTGCTTACGGAGCGCACGGTCATCAAGCTGGTGGCCGAGAGGGCTTTGAAAAAACAAGGGCACTGGCAAGCCATTGCCCAAGCCGCTTGCGAACAATGCGGGCGCAACCAGTTGCCTAAAGTCCACACCCCTTTGCCACTGTCTGCGTGGTGGCTAGACCAACCGATGCGTTCGGGTTTTGTGTTGTCTTTGTCGGACAACGCAAACTCGTTGCCCTCACTCAGGGCGCCATGGTACGAGCCATCGCATGCTGCCTTGCCAACTGAGGGTCTAGCTCTTACGTTGTTGTCTGGACCTGAGGGCGGCCTGAGCCCTGATGAAGAGCAGCGCGCGGTTCAAAATGGGCTGCGGCCTCTAAGGCTTGGGCCTGCCACTTTGCGTGCCGAAACCGCGCCCTTGGCTGCCCTAATGGCTGTTCAGTACTTTTCGGGCACGTACATGTGAGCCGGGACTGGGCGGCGGCTGTAGTCGTCGTGCCTGACGCGCTCGGGCAAGGTCACGGGGTCATGCGGCACCTCGTGATAGGGCATTTGTTCCAAAAGATGCGAAATACAGTTCAATCGGGCTTTTTTCTTGTCCACCGCCTGCACCACCCACCAAGGCGCCTCGGGAATGTGGGTGCGCTCCAACATGACCTCTTTGGCCTTGGTGTACTCCTCCCAACGCACGCGGGATTGCAAATCCATAGGGCTAAGCTTCCATTGCTTGAGGGGGTCGTGAATACGACCCAAAAAGCGCATGTGCTGCTCTTCGTCGGTGATAGAGAACCAATATTTAACGAGCTGAATGCCTGAGCGCACCAGCATTTTTTCAAACTCGGGCACGGTACGAAAAAACTCTTCGTACTGCTCCTCGTTGCAAAAGCCCATGACCTTTTCAACCCCGGCGCGGTTGTACCAACTGCGGTCAAACAACACAATTTCGCCCGCCGCAGGCAGGTGCGACACATAGCGCTGAAAGTACCACTGGGTGCGCTCACGGTCGTTCGGGGCAGGCAATGCGGCCACGCGCACCACACGGGGGTTAAGGCGTTGGGTGATGCGCTTGATCACGCCGCCCTTACCGGCGGCGTCTCGTCCTTCGAACAAGATCACCACTTTGTGCTTGGTATGCACCACCCAGTCTTGCAGCTTGACCAATTCACTCTGAAGGCGAAAAAGCTCTTGAAAATACTGACGGCGGGCATTTTTTTCTTCATCGCTGCCCTGCCCAACCCCGGTGTCGAGCATCATGGCGTCGAGCTCATGGTCTTCCATTTCCATTTCAAACTCTTCGTCGTAGCCGTCCATCAAGTCTCGGCGAATTTTGCGGATCACTTCTTCTTGGTTCATGGTCTTAGGGGATTAGGGGTTGAAAGGAGTTCTCATGCTTGGGATCTGTGTGCAGTTTGCACACCCCTCATTTCAATTATGTGACCCTATTGTGACGACGCAAGGAGTGCCGTCACACCAATTTCACAATAGAGTTTAGTGTGTCGCGCGGCTAAATTTCAGAACAGATGTGCTGGCGAACCAATTGGGAAGGGTTCGCACCACACGGCCTTGGTGAACGCCAAAGTTGTCCAGTATTTGGAGGTGGTTGTGCAGGGCCAAGGCCAATAAGTCTGCATGTGTGCCCACCCTGATGTTGGGCGTGTCGTACCACTGGTAGGGCAGACGGCGCGTCACGGGCATGCGCCCCCACAGCACGCTCCACCGGTTGGGCCAATGCGCAAAATTGGGAAACGCCACCACCCCGGTTTTGCCCACTCGGGCGGTTTCTTGCATCACCACTTCGGCATTTTTTAGGTTTTGCAAGGTGTCAATTTGCAGCACCACATCAAAGCTTTGGTCGCCAAACATGGCCAAGCCCTCTTCTAAATTGAGCTGAATCACGTTCACACCGCGTCGCACGCAGGCTTGCACGTTGTCATCACTGATTTCAATGCCGTAGCCCGTGCAGCCTTTGTGTTCGGCCAAGTAAGAGAGCAAGGCGCCGTCTCCGCAGCCCAAATCTAAAACACGCGCGCCCTGAGGAACGAGCGACGCCACAATGCGGTGCAAACTGGGGTCCGTCATGGGCACTCATCGCCTTTCTGAGCTTGTGCGTCCTGCAATTTTTGGTGCTTGGGTTCTTCTTGCATGAGTTCTTTTTGAATGCCCTGAAAGTACCCGTGCATCACGGCCATGTAGCGCGTATCGGTCAGCAAAAAGGCGTCGTGACCGTGCGGCGCATCGATTTCGGCGTAGCTGACCTCGCAGCGGTTGTCCAACAAGGCTTTGACGATCTCGCGGCTGCGCTGGGGCGAAAACCTCCAATCGGTGGTGAAGCTCACCAACAAAAACTTGGCGCGGGCTTTTTGAAACGCTAGGCTCAAATCGCCGCCGCAGGCTTTGGCCGGATCAAAATAATCGAGTGCTCGGGTGATGAGTAAATACGTGTTGGCGTCAAAGTACTCGGCAAACTTGTCGCCTTGGTAGCGCAGGTAGCTTTCTATTTGAAACTCCACCTCTTGGGTGGAGTATTTCAGGTCCAAACCCTCGCGCAATTGGCGTCCGAACTTTTCATTCATCACGTCGTCGCTGAGGTAGGTGATGTGCCCAATCATCCGGGCAATGCGCAAGCCGCGCTTGGGCACCACACCCTTCGCATAGAAGTTACCGCCATGAAAATCGGGGTCGGTCACGATGGCGCGGCGCGCCACCTCGTTGAACGCAATGTTTTCGGCATTTAAATTAGGAGCGCTGGCCACCACCACTGCATGCGCAACACGCTTCGGGTATTGCAAGGTCCAAGACAGCGCTTGCATGCCACCCAAGCTGCCACCCAGTACCGCAGCCAGTTGTCCAATGCCCAGTTGGTCCAGCAGCCTGACTTGTGCATGGACCCAGTCCTCTACGGTGACCACCGGAAAATCTGCCCCGTAAATGCGGCCCGTGTCCGGGTTGTCGTGCATGGGGCCTGTGGAGCCAAAGCAGGAGCCAAGGTTGTTGACTCCAATGACAAAAAACTCATCCGTGTTAACGGGCTTGCCAGGGCCCACCATGGTGTCCCACCAGCCTTCGCTGTGCGTCTGGCCTTCGTAAACCCCGGCCACATGATGGGATGCGTTGAGTGC
>CAMAXR010000127.1 GCA_945862195.1 Hylemonella gracilis | reverse complement strand
TGGTCATGGTGCTGGTGGGTGCCACCATTGTGGGCAGCATGGCCACGGTGTGGCACGGGGTGGTCAACCCGCCTCGTCGCGCTCAAATAACGGAGTGGACTTACCCCAGCGCCCGGCCCGTGTCGCTTGAACAGGGCGAGGAAATGGGGCGGTTTTTGCTAGGCTCCACCGTCATCGTGTTGTGGCCCGAAGGCACGGCAGAGCTGGACATCAGCCTAAAACCCGGGCATGCCGTGCGCATGGGACAAGCTCTAGCCGCCGTGCTAAGCTGATCGACTTTTCTTACAAGAACGTATCTGGAGAATTTTCATGCCTGGTTTATTGCCCAACATTGACCCCGACGGCCTACTCGAATTTTCGGTGGTGTACACCGACCGCGCGCTCAACCATATGTCCAAGCGCTTTCAGGGCGTGATGACGAGCATCTCCAGCATCCTCAAAGAGGTGTATCAAGCCCACTCCTCCGTGCTGGTGCCCGGCAGCGGCACCTTTGGCATGGAAGCCGTAGCCCGCCAATTTGGCACCGGCAAAAAAGTGCTGGTCATCCGCAACGGCTGGTTCAGCTACCGCTGGACCCAAATTTTTGACATGGGGCACATTCCCTCAGAAGCCATCGTGATCAAGGCCCGCCGCACAGGCACCGATTCACAGTCGCCTTGGATTCCCTGCCCCGCATCCGAAGTGGCTGCAGCCATCTTGCAGCACAAGCCCGACGTGGTGTTTGCCCCTCACGTGGAAACCTCCGCGGGCATGATCTTGCCGGACGACTACATCCGCACCGTCACTGAGGCCGTGCACCAAGTAGGTGGCTTGTTTGTGCTGGACTGCGTTGCCTCCGGCGCCATGTGGGTGGACATGAAAGCCACTGGTGTGGACGTGATCATCAGCGCGCCACAAAAAGGCTGGAGCGGATCACCCGCCTGCGCCATGGTGATGTTGTCCGAGCGCGCCCGCAAAGCCATCGACGCCACCACCAGCACCAGCTACGCCGCCGACCTGAAAAAATGGCTGCAAATTATGGAAACCTACGAAGGTGGCGGCCATGCGTACCACACCACCATGCCTACCGATGCTCTGGTGCGCCTGAGTGAAGTCATGGCCGAAACCCAAGCCTACGGTTTTGCCAAGGTCAAGCAAGAGCAGCAAGATTTGGGCAACGCCGTGCGTGCCTTGTTTGAGTCTCGTGGCATTCGCAGCGTTGCTGCGGACGGCTTTAAGGCTCCCGGCGTGGTGGTGAGCTACACCACCGACCCCGAGATTCAAAGCAGCAAAAAGTTTTTGGCTCAGGGCCTGCAAACGGCCAGCGGCGTGCCGCTGATGTGCGACGAACCCGCCGACTTCATGACCTTCCGGGTGGGCCTGTTTGGCTTGGAAAAACTGCACCACATCGACCGCAGCGTGGCGCACTTGGCCACCGCGCTGGATCAGTTGGGCTTTAAAGCCAAGTAAATAGCAGCTTTACTTAAAAATCACGGTCTTGTGGCCGTTCAGCAGCACCCGGTGCTCGCTGTGCCACTTGACCGCACGGGCCAGCACCTGGCTTTCGGTGTCTCGCCCAATGGCGGTGAAGTCTTCAACGCTCTTGCTGTGGTCCACACGGGCCACGTCTTGTTCAATGATGGGGCCTTCATCTAGATCGGCCGTCACGTAATGGGCGGTGGCACCAATAAGCTTCACACCCCGCTCATGCGCCTGGTAATAAGGCTTGGCACCTTTGAAGCTGGGTAAAAAACTGTGGTGAATATTGATAGCCTTGCCTGAGAGCTTTCGGCACATGTCGTTTGACAACACCTGCATGTAGCGCGCCAACACCACCAGCTCAGCTGATTCGTGTTGCACCACATCCCACAACTTGGCTTCGGCCTGCGGCTTGGTGTCCGCCGTTACGGGGATGTGGTGAAACGCAATGTTGTAGCTGGCTGCCAGCTGATAGAACTCGCGGTGGTTGGACACAATGGCGCGGATATCAATAGGCAGCACACCAATTTTCCAGCGAAACAACAGGTCATTCAGGCAGTGGCCCTCTTTACTCACCATCAAAATGGTGCGCATGGCCTGCGTGGTCGGATGCAAGCTCCACTGCATTTGCAAGGTGGGGGCAAAGTCCGTCAGACCCTTGTGTAAATCGGCCAAGGCGGCTTCGCTGGCAAACTGCACCCGCATAAAAAACAAGCCTGTGGCGTGATCGTTGTATTGGGCTGCTTCTTCAATATTGCTGCCGCATTCCAGCAAAAAACCCGACACAGCATGCACAAGGCCACGGCGGTCCGGGCACGAGAGAGTGAGAATGTAGGCTTGGCTCATCCCCTGATTGTCTCATCTTGAATCTTCTTTTGACCGGCAAGGTCGTCTCCACTCTCCTCTTGGCGCTGGTTGCGGCTGGTTTGTTTGAATGGATGCACACGCCCCTGCCTTGGATGCTCGGGCCCTTGGTGGCCACAGGTGTGGCGTCGGTGCTGGGCATGGCCAGCTTGAGCTTGAACCCGCTGCGCAATGCGGGCCAATGCACCATAGGTGTGGCGCTCGGCCTTTACTTTACGCCACAGGTGGGCTTGCTGATTTTGAATTTGGGTTGGGCCATTGCCCTAGGCGTGGTGTGCACTTTGGGTATGGGCTGGGTGATGGCATCGTGGCTGCACCGGATGCACCACCTCAACCGCGCCACCACTTGGTTTGCCAGCGCCATTGGCGGCGCCTCCGAAATGACCTTGCTGGCCGAGCGCGCCCATGGCCAGACCGACTTGGTGGCCGCCGCTCACAGCGTACGCATATTGATCGTGACGCTGGTGGTGCCCTTTGGCATGCAGTTCAGCGGGCTTCATGGATTGGATGTGAGCACTCCGCAAACCACGCGCGAATTTGATATCTGGGGTTTGTTAGGTCTGGGGGCTTTGGCTGCCAGCAGCGCTTGGTTGATGCAGCGGCTGGACCGCGCCAACCCCTGGTTTTTAGGCCCTTTATTGGCTGCCATGTTGCTGACGCTATTAGACCTGCACTGGTCCACCGTTCCCCAATGGATGACCAATGCCGCGCAACTCTTGATTGGGGTGAGCTTGGGCGTGCGGTTCACGCCCAACTTTGTTCATACTGCTCCCAAATGGTTGGGTTCGGTGGCCTTAGGCACCCTAGGCTTGATTGGGATGTGCATTGCCTTGGCTTGGGCCCTAGCTTGGGGCACGGACCTTCACCCTGCCACACTGGTGTTGGGCACGGCACCGGGCGGTATTGCCGAAATGGCCATCACCGCCAAAGTGCTGCAGCTGGGCGCACCCGTAGTTACGGCGTTTCAGGTGTGCAGGCTTATGACCGTGCTGGTCATGGTGGGCCCCATGTTCCGCTGGTTATACGCAGAGACCGACACCGCCAGCCCCTAAAAACACAAAGCCAGCTCAAAGGCTGGCGTTGTGATGCATGAGCAAATTAGATTAGTGAATAGACACCGGGGTTTGCGCCAGTTCGGCGTATTTTTCAAGCGTGTCTTCCACCTCTTCTTGGGTGGGAGTTTGGCGTTGCCAGTCAAGGATGTGCTGCTGAAACAATTCAGCCCAAGAACCGTCCAAATACACCTCTTTGCCAGAACGCTTGTCCACAATTTCGAACCCGTGGCGAATCAGCGTGGGGCGATCTTGAGTTTCAGTCTGTTCAGATTGAGCAGACTCTAAGAGCTGCTTGTCGGCATCTGCCTCGCTGGGTATTCGGATGTTTTCTAGGCTGGCTTCGTCTTCAAAGCTGCCCATCATGTGGTTAACGCAAAAAGTTTCCGAATCGTAGAGCGTGTGCATGGTCTGCGGGTTCCTCCAAATTTCAGATTGACTGAATTCACATGGTAGCCGCAAAAGGCTTTTCAAGATGCGGCCGCAGAAAAAAAACCATCAGGGTGCCGAGCTTGACACCCATTGCTGGTCCACAAAATCGCCGTTATCTTGGGTCAGTTTGATGCGCGCTGGCAAATAGCCCAAACTGGGCGCCAGCCAGACCTCAGCACTCAGGTCAAAGGGTCGGGCGGGCGGGCGGGTGAGTTTGAGGGCATCTATTTCACCCCCCGGCAGCTTCAAGCGCTCCATACCCAGCACGGTAAACCGCCACAGCTGCGCATCGCGCGGGCCCACCGCCTGTAACTCGATGACACGTCCCTCAGCAAACCCCTTCGGGTTGGCCTGCACCCAACTGGCCAACTGCACAAACACACTCAAATGGTCCTGCGCACCAGGCAACAGCTCGGCACGCGGGGTATTGGCACTGAAGATCACCTGCCGCTGGTCGTATTCAAAATGGGCGGCCACCTCGCTGCGCACCTTGTCGCTAAATCGCTTGGGCTCTAGCCCCTGCGCGGTCAGGCGCCCCCGGCTGGTTTGGGTGCGCGAGCCCAATAAAAAAGCCCGAATTTCTAACTTGGCGTCGTACTGGTCGCCGTTCACTGTCCAAAGCAATTCACCGCTGACGTTGTAGTTAAAACCCTTTACCTCGCCCAACACGTCGTACTTCAGGCGCACCGGGGCGGTTACCTGCACCGGCCAGCCACTCGTGTCGGTGACAAGTTGCGGAGTTAGCTGAGAACTTGGTGAAGAACTTGGAGACGAGGATGACGCGCTTGACTGCAAAGCAGCGGATATCGGCTGGGCTACAACAGACTCAAATACACGCTCATCTACACGCTCAACCATGGGCTCAGCCAGGGCCAAGGCTTCCGCAGCAGCGGGCGCGTACGGCGGGCTAGCCTGTTCTTGGTTTGAGGCCACTTCAGCCTGCTGCTGAACCCGGATCTTGGCCACACCGATTTGAGTTTCTTCGGCTTTGGGCTCTTCGGCTTTAGGTTCTTCGGTCTTACGCTCTGCAGTCTTGAATGCTGCCGTTTTACGTTCAAGTGCTTTGGGCTTCACTACCTCAGCCTGCGAAGCAAGCCGGGCTTGCCACACCAAGGCTTGATGTGCCTGATGTACCGCTTGCGCCGCTAGGCGCTGCAAAGCGTCTTCTGCTTTGTGTTTAGATGAAGTGCTGCGCGCTGAACCTTGGGG
>CAMAXR010000126.1 GCA_945862195.1 Hylemonella gracilis | reverse complement strand
CCGCAAGCCAACCGGCACCAAGCCACGCAGGTGACGGTATTGCTTCACAAGCCCATGGGTTTTGTGAGCGGTCAAGCCGAAGATGGCCACACCCCTGCTGTCACCCTCATACAAGCCCACAACCGCTGGGCGCTGGACAATGCGCGCTTCTTTTTTCACCACTCCCAGCTGCGGGGCTTAGCTCCGGCGGGTAGGCTGGATATCGACTCCACCGGGCTGCTGGTCCTGACCCAAGATGGGCGAGTGGCTCGTCAATTGATCGGCGAGGATGGCGCCACTGAAAAAGAGTATTTGGTGCGGGTGAGCTACGCAGGCGGCACCGTAACCACCCAGGTACAACAAGCATTTCCAGCCGAGCAGCTCCAAAGGCTGCGCCACGGCTTGAGCCTGGATGGACAGCCCCTTAAGCCCGCCCAAGTGAGCTGGGAAAACCCCGAACAACTGCGTTTTGTGCTGACCGAAGGCAAAAAACGTCAAATCCGCCGCATGTGCGAGGAAGTGGGCCTGTTGGTGGTGGGCCTCAAGCGGGTGCGCATTGGCAAGGTCATGCTGGGCAACTTGCCCGTAGGGCAATGGCGTTACTTGGCGCCGCACGAAAAGTTTTAATCAAAAGTTTCAAGCCGCCAGAACTTGAAATTTTGGGCCCGGCCACCATGTGGCAGGTACTGTAGTTGAACCTCAGCTGTATGCTTTCAACCTTAGACATTTCAAATCCATGAGTAAAAAAACCCATTCCTTTCAGGCCGAAGTGGCCCAACTGCTTCACTTGGTGACGCATTCCTTGTATTCCAACAAAGAGATTTTTCTGCGCGAACTCATTTCCAACGCCTCTGACGCCTGCGACAAGCTGCGTTTTGAGGCTCTAGAAAACAGCGCCCTGTATGAAGACGCGTCCGACTTGCGGGTGCGCATCACCCTAGACAAAACCGCCAAAACACTCACCATCACCGACAACGGCATTGGCATGAGCAGCCAAGAGGCCATTGACCACCTGGGCACCATTGCCAAAAGCGGCACCCGCGACTTCATGAGCAAGCTCAGTGGCGACCAAAAAGCCAACGCCAGCGAGCAAGGGCAGCTGATTGGCCAGTTTGGTGTGGGTTTTTACTCGGGCTTTATCGTGGCCGACAAAATTTCGGTAGAAACCCGCCGTGCGGGCGCTAAACCCGAAGAAGGCGTGCGCTGGACCAGTGGCGGCACCGGCGACTTTGAAGTGGAAGCTATCACCCGTGCAGAGCGGGGCACCAGCGTGATCTTGCACCTGCGTGAGGACGCCAGCGACTACCTCAACACCTGGCAAGTGAAGAACATCGTCAACAAATACTCGGACCATATTTCTTTGCCCATTCAAATGCTCAAAGAAGAATGGAAAGAAGGTAAAGACAACCAGCCCGGAGAAATGGTCACCACCGGCGATTGGGAAACCATCAACAAAGCCAACGCCATTTGGTCCCGCTCCAAAAAAGACGTGACCCCTGAGCAGCACCACGAGTTTTACAAACAAATCAGCCACGACTTTGAGCCACCCCTCACGTGGAGCCACAACCGCGTGGAAGGCGGCACCGAATACACGCAGCTGCTGTACGTGCCCTCCAAGGCGCCGCACGATTTATGGAACCGCGAGCGCAAGGGCGGCCTGAAACTGTATGTGAAGCGCGTGTTCATCATGGACGACGCCGAGGAGCTGCTGCCCAATTACCTGCGCTTTATCAAAGGCGTGGTGGATTCAGCCGACTTGCCGCTGAACGTGAGCCGTGAGTTGCTGCAAGAAAGCCGCGATGTGCGCGCCATTCGCGAAGGCAACACCCGCCGCGTGCTCGGGCTGCTAGAAGACTTGGCCGCCCACAATGAGCACTCAGTCCCAGAGGCTGCCACAGATAAAGACGCCGTGACCGATGTGGTGAGCGAGGAAGACAAAGCCAAAGAAGGCAAATACGCTCAGTTTTATGCCGAGTTTGGATCGGTGCTTAAAGAGGGTTTGGGCGAAGACTTTGCCAACCGCGAACGCTTGGCCAAATTGCTGCGTTTTGCTTCCAGCACTACAGACTCAGCCAACGTGTCTCTTGCCGACTACAAAGCCCGCATGAAAGACGGCCAAGAAGCCATTTACTACATCACCGCTGACAGCTTGGCGGCCGCCAAAAACAGCCCGCAGCTTGAAGTTTTCCGTAAAAAGGGCATCGAAGTACTGCTCATGACCGACCGGGTCGACGAATGGGCTCTGGGCTTTTTGAATGAATTTGAGGGCACTGCCCTGCAAAGCGTGGCAAAAGGTGCTGTGGATTTGGGCAAGTTGCAGGACGAAGCCGAGAAAAAAGCCACCGAAGAAGCCGCCGAAACCTTCAAGCCTGTATTGGCCAAGCTCAAAGAAGCCCTCAAAGACAAGGCAGAAGACGTGCGCGTGACCAGCCGCCTGGTGGATTCTCCCGCCTGCTTGGTGGTGCAAGACGGCGGCATGAGCCTGCAGCTCTCGCGCATGCTCAAGCAAGCGGGCCAAAAAGCGCCCGAAACCAAACCCGTGTTGGAAGTGAACCCCGAACACGCACTGGTCAAGCGGCTGGACGGTTCGGTGCACTTTCATGACCTGGCGCATATTTTGTTTGACCAAGCGTTATTGGCCGAAGGCGGTTTGCCCGAAGACCCTGCCGCTTACGTCAAACGCGTCAACGCGCTATTGGTTTAAGGGCTACACCGTCAATGCGGGGTCTTGCATGGCCTCGCATTGGTCTTGCAGCATTTGGATCTGACCCTTCCAGTAATCACTGCCTCCAAACCAAGGAAAGTTGATGGGGAAGGTGGGGTCGCTCCAACGCTGCGCCAACCAGGCGCTGTAATGGATGAGCCTTAGCGTGCGCAAAGGCTCCACCAAAGCCAGCTCCCGCCGGTCAAATCGGCGAAACTGCTCGTAGCCATCTAACAAGCAACTCATCTGAAAGGTGCGCTGCGCACGGTCGCCGCTGAGCAACATCCACAAGTCTTGAATGGCCGGCGCCATGCGCGCATCATCCAGGTCTACAAAATGGGGACCGGGTCCTTGGGCGGCAGGCACATCGGTGGGCGTCCACAAAATATTGCCCGCATGGCAGTCGCCGTGCACTCGAATGAACGCAATGGGGTCATCATCTGGGTTTTCACTCTCAGGCGCCTGAAGGGCTTGGAAGCTGGTCAACACCTCCAAAGCTTCTTGAAAGGCGCGCTCCCATTGGGCCTGCACGTCCAGCGGAATCAGCTCTTGCGTTAATAGAAGCTCGCGGGAAGCCAGTGCAAAAGTCTCCACGTTCAAACTGGGGCGGTGCGCAAAGGCCTGCTGCTCGCCCACCACATGTATTCGGGCCAAAAACCGCCCAATCCATTCCAGTACTTCTGGCTGCTCTAATTCTGGCGGACGACCACCGCGCCAAGGGCTGACAGAAAACGTAAACCCGCCAAACTGGTTCAGAGTGGATGACCCACCACGACCCTTTGCCTGAGCTTGCGGCATGCCTTCAGGCAAGTGCATAGGCCCCACCACCGGCACTTCGGCCTCGATCAACTGTTGTGCAAAGGTGTGTTCTTCCAGTATTTGAGAAGGGGTCCAGCGCTCGGGGCGGTAAAACTTGGCGACTACCGCAGGCCCATTGTCCAAGTGGACCTGGTAGACACGGTTTTCATAAGAACTCAGCGCCTGCAATCGGCCGTCACCCCATAAGCCCACGCTGGCTAGGGCGTCCATCACCACATCTGGGGTAAGACTCTCAAAGGGATGGGGTGCATCTGACATGCCCCAAGCTTAGTGCTTCTTAAAAAGAGACGGCTTGTCAGACAACTTCCTACAAGAAGTAGCGCCAAGTGCCGACTTCACTTATTGAGAGCGAGGCCTAAAGTTGATCACGTCCACTTTGGATGCATATCGAGGATAAACCATGCAAAACGATCTTATTTCGCTCAACCCCTTCAGCCTCATGATGGAGCCAGAAAACGTGCTCCAAGCGATGGAGCAGTCCACCACCTTACGCAGCCTCAAGCGCCGCGTCTTGCGTCCCTTGGACAAACCCCTGATTCCGTATGCCAAGGGCAAGAACCCCTACGAAGACATCGATCAGGAAATTGAACTGGAGCTTGACCAAGATTTTGACGCTGCTCAAGAGCACATTCAGTAAAACCTTGGTGTTGGTTACTGCGCCTTGATTTGGGCTTGCAGTATCAGTGCCCCGTGATCGATGAAGATGTCCCCTTGGTTGGCTTGAGCTAAAAACTCCCGCTCCTGCGCAGTCAACTTGGCCTCGCGTTGTAGCGCCAAATCCAAACAGGCCTGAGCCGCACGGGCTTTTTCAGGCTTACCCTCTTGCAGCATCACCGCAGCTGCGCGCAATTGTTGAATTTCACGCGCCAAGCTGGCTGCCACTTGGGCGCGCTGAACGCCCTCCTGTGACTCAACCACCGTACAAATAATTGGGCAGCCACAAAGTGAGCTGAGGCCAGATGTACATGAGCACCATACACAGAATCACGATCAACATGTACGGCATCATGCCCGCGAAAATTTGATTGATGGTGACGTGCGGCGGCGAAACCCCTTTTAGATAAAAGGCCGACATGGCTACCGGCGGCGACAAGAAGGCCGCTTGCAAGTTCACAAACACCAACACACCCCACAATAGTGGATCGATCTGAAAGTGCTGCAGCAATGGCAAAAAGATGGGCACAAAAATCACAATGATTTCCGTCCACTCCAGCGGCCAACCCAGCACAAAAATAATGGCCTGGGACAACAGTAAAAACTGAATGGGCGTGAGGTTCATGGACAACACCCATTCCTCCACCAAACGCTGCCCGCCCAATATGGCAAACACCGCCGAGAACAAGGCTGAACCCACAAACAACCAACACACCATGGACGTGGTTTTGGCCGTTAAAAACACGGCCTCTTTGATGCGCTCCAAGTTGAGGGTGCCAGCGCTCCATGCCATTAAAAAGGCACCCGCCGCACCCACGGCAGCGGACTCGGTGGCGGTGGTGATACCAAACAAAATCACACCCAGCACCAC
>CAMAXR010000125.1 GCA_945862195.1 Hylemonella gracilis | reverse complement strand
GCCAAGTTGCGCGTGAAAACCTACGCCGATTACGCTTGGCCCGCCCCGCTGGGAGCTTTGTATGCCCGCAACGGCCTGACCTTGTCTTTGGCAGTGGCCGCTATGAGCGCCCTGTTTTTGCTGTTGGCTGTGGCTTTAAAGGGCAGCTTGTGGAACGCGCCTGCTCAAGACAATTTCTACAGCGTGTTTCCGCACAACTTACTGGTGAGCTTGTTTGCGCCGGTGTTTGTGTTTGGGGTTTTGGCTTTGGCCATGGGGGTGCGCAAGTTTTGGCGCGAGGTGTCGCCCCTGCACGAAGCGGGAGCGGGTCCAGATGTCGTCACAAAAGTGGCGGCCACCCAACCCGCTGCCGCCCTAGAGGCCACACAAGACGCCTTGCGCCTGCGCTATCTAGACGGCGGCCACGGCGCAGGCTGCAACAACGAGGACGACGCTTGGACCCTGTGGCGGCGCGCTTTCCACCACGCTACGTTTTACGGCTTTATGTTGTGCTTTGCCGCCACCAGCGTGGCCACGCTCTACCACTATGTGCTGGGTTGGTCCGCGCCTTACCCCCTGCTCAGCGCCCCTAAATTGCTGGGTGTGGTGGGGGGCGTGAGCCTGGTGGTGGGCACCTTGGGCCTGTGGGTGCTGAACCTGCGCCGCCACCCGATGCACGGCGACGCCGCCCAAAAACCTATGGATTTGGGCTTTATTGCGCTGCTGTTTTTCATCAGCACCACCGGCTTGGCCTTGTGGCTGGCAACAGGTTCGGCATGGATGCCGTTTTGGTTGGCGGTTCACTTGGGCGTGGTGATGGCGTTTTTTGTCACGCTGCCCTACAGCAAGTTTGCCCACGGCGTGTTTCGCGGGGCGGCTTTGCTCAAGTGGTCTATAGAAAAGCGTTTACCCACCCGCTTGAAGCTGGGCGCGGATTAACCTAGTGGGCTAGCTCCGCAAGGGCCCTAAGCCCTGCACCGAGGCGTCGGTGTAGAGCATGTCCATGGCGAACCGTTGACCTCTCTGGTGGTCTTCCATGCAGCGCAGCAGCAGGGGGCTGCGGTGCCGGTCTTGGCTGGCTCGAATTTCGTCGGGCGTCATCCACAGCGTGCGCTCTATGCCGGTGTCAAGCGCTTGGCCGGGCACCGCGATGCCCAACTCGCCGCCAAAGGCAAAGCGCAGGTAAGTAAAGTCTTCCAACACCCCGCCGGGCAGCTCCCTTTGCATGCGCGACATGTACACGCCTATCAAATAGGTGGGGGTGAAGTGGTGAGCGGTTTCTTCCAGCGCCTCGCGGGCGCAGGCATGAGTAAGCGATTCGCCGGGGTCCAAGTGCCCCGCCGGGTTGTTCAGGCGCAAACCCTCGGGGCTGTGCTCTTCAATCAGCAAATAGCGGCCTTGGTGTTCAATGATCGCCGCCACGGTGGCGCTGGGTTTCCATCGGTTGTCCATGGGCAATGATTATGGAGCCGGCGGCTCAGAAATTTCTCAGTTAAGCTGTCATGTTCGTATTCAGGAGACGGGTGTATGCAAGCTGACGCAGATCAACTGGCGCAACGCATCGGCGTGCCACTAGAAGCTTTTCCGGGCGAAAAGCGTGTGGCCACGGTGCCCGAGGTGGTGGAAAAGCTGGTGAAGTTGGGTTTTAAAGTGTCCGTGCAAGCAGGCGCGGGCGAGGGAGCCAACTTTAGCGACGAGTCCTATCGCGCTGCCGGCGCAGACATTGTCAGCAGCGCTGCGGCCCTTTGGTCGGGTGCAGACTTGGTGTTCAAAGTGCGCCCCCCCAGCCCAGAAGAAGTGGCCCTGATGCGCGAGGGCTCGGCCCTGATTGGCTTTGTGTGGCCTGCCCAGCACCCGGAGCTGATGCAGCAGCTGGCTGCCAAAAAAGCCACTGTGCTGGCCATTGACTGCCTGCCGCGCACCCTCTCGCGTGCCCAAAAAATGGACGCGTTGACCTCTACTGCAGGGGTGAGCGGCTACCGCGCTGTGATTGAAGCGGCCAACGCTTTTGGCCGGTTTTTTAATGGTCAGATTACGGCTGCGGGCAAGGTGCCGCCCGCCAGGGTGTTTATTGCCGGTGCCGGTGTGGCCGGTTTGGCCGCCATAGGCACGGCTGCGAGTTTGGGCGCCATTGTGCGGGCCAACGACACCCGCGCCGAGGTGGCCGATCAGGTGGTGTCCCTGGGCGGCGAATTTGTGAAGGTGGACTTTGAAGAGGAAGGCTCGGGCGGCGGCGGCTATGCCAAGGTCATGTCCGAAGGTTTTCAGGCCGCGCAGCGAGCCATGTACGCCCAGCAAGCGCGTGAGGTGGACATCATCATCACCACCGCCTTGATTCCGGGCAAGCCCGCGCCCAAACTCATCACGGCCGAGATGGTGCAGTCCATGAAGCCCGGAAGCGTGATTGTGGACATGGCCGCTGAGCAGGGCGGTAACTGCGAACTCACCGAACCGGGCCAAGCGGTGGTCAAGCACGGCGTGACCATCATTGGTTACACCGACCTGCCTTCGCGCCTGGCCAAGCAGTCTTCAACCCTCTACGCCACCAACCTGCTGCGCCTGACCGAAGAGCTGTGCAAAACCAAAGACGGGGTGATCCACGTCAATATGGAAGACGATGCCATCCGTGGCCTGACGGTTGTGAAAGACGGCGCCATCACCTGGCCCGCCCCGCCGCTCAAGCCAGCCGTTGTTCCTGCAGCCAAACCCGTCGCTGCCGCCGTGGTGGACAAAAAAACCGGCCACGGGCACGGCAGCAGCGCCCCCATGCCCGCCAAAACGCTGGCTTTGGTATTTGCAGTGGCGGCACTGGGCTTGTGGTTTATTGGCGCTTTTGCGCCAGCGGCATTTTTAGGCCACCTGACGGTGTTTGTGTTGGCGTGCTTTATTGGCTACATGGTGGTGTGGAACGTCACCCCCGCGCTGCACACACCGCTCATGAGCGTGACAAACGCCATCTCTAGCATCATTGCCATTGGCGCGCTGGTGCAGATTGCGCCGCCTGAAGCAGGCGCGGGAGGCCGCCCCGATGAGCTGATCCGCTGGCTGGCTTTTGCTGGCATTGTGCTCACCGCAGTCAATATGTTTGGCGGCTTTGCCGTCACGCGCCGCATGCTGGCCATGTTCCGCAAATAAGCCCCACCGCACAAGAAGGAAAGTCGATCATGTCTCAAGCGATCATGTCCCAGAGTATGGCCACCGTGGCCTACTTGGGTGCTGCGATTTTGTTCATCATGAGTCTGGGAGGCTTGTCCAACCCAGAATCTTCTCGCCGGGGCAACCTGTTTGGCATGTTGGGTATGGCGCTGGCCGTGTTGGCCACGGTACTGGGCCCGCGCGTCAGTGCGTCCGGCATGGCGTGGGTGGTGGGCGCTTTGGTCTTGGGTGGCGGCATAGGTTTGTATGCCGCCAAAGTGGTCAAGATGACCCAAATGCCCGAGTTGGTGGCCCTTATGCACAGCCTGGTGGGATTGGCAGCTTGCTTGGTGGGCTACGCCAGTTATGTGGACACGTCGGTTCGGTTTCAGGGGGCCGAAAAGGTGATCCACGAAGTGGAAATTTACATTGGCATTCTGATTGGCGCGGTCACGTTTTCGGGCTCGCTCGTTGCGTTTGGCAAGCTCAACGGCAAGATTGGCGGCAAACCGCTCCTGCTGCCCGCACGGCATTGGCTCAACCTGCTGGCCCTGCTGGTGGTCATCGCTTACGGCCGCGAATTTGTAATGGCCGAAACCGTGGCCGACGGCTTGGTGCCGCTGATCGTGATGACCTTGATTGCCCTGCTGTTTGGTGTACACATGGTCATGGCCATTGGCGGCGCAGACATGCCGGTGGTGGTGTCCATGCTCAACAGCTATTCGGGCTGGGCCGCCGCGGCCACCGGCTTCATGCTGGGTAACGACTTGCTTATCGTCACCGGTGCGCTGGTGGGGTCTTCTGGCGCCATTTTGTCTTACATCATGTGCAACGCCATGAACCGCAACTTCATCAGCGTGATTGCGGGCGGGTTTGGAGGCGGCGCACCGGCCAAAAGTGCGGGCGCAGGAGCAGCGGCTGAGCCGCAAGGCGAGGTGGTGGCCGTGAGTGCTGCCGACACTGCAGAGCTGCTTCGCGAGGCCAAGAGCGTGGTGATCGTGCCGGGCTACGGCATGGCGGTGGCGCAGGCCCAGCACACGGTGAACGACATTACCAAAACCCTGCGCGACAAGGGCGTTAATGTGCGCTTTGCCATTCACCCCGTGGCCGGCCGCATGCCCGGCCACATGAACGTGCTGCTGGCCGAGGCCAAAGTGCCCTACGACATCGTGCTGGAGATGGATGAGATCAACGAAGACTTTCCCGACACCGATGTGGCCATAGTGATTGGCGCCAACGACATCGTGAACCCGGCCGCCCAAGACGACCCCACCAGCCCCATTGCCGGTATGCCGGTGCTGGAAGTCTGGAAGGCCAAAACCTCCATCGTGATGAAGCGCTCCATGGCCTCGGGCTATGCGGGCGTGGACAACCCGCTGTTTTACAAAGACAACAACCGCATGCTTTTTGGCGACGCCAAAAAGATGCTGGACGAGGTGTTGGGCGCCCTAAGAGCTTGATAGGGAGCCTGAGAGGGTTTTTTGCCATGACCGAGTGCGCTTGGCTGCAAAGTTACCCAGAGGGCGTGCCTTCTGAGTTGCCGCCTCTGCCTTACGGCTCTTTGGTGGACTTGCTGGATGAGGCTTTTGAGGCCCATGCCGACAAAATCGCTTACAGCTTTTTGGGCCAGCCCTTCAGTTTTGCCGACACCGAGCGGCACAGCCGTGCTTTGGGGGCTTATTTGCAAAGCTTGGGCCTGAACGCGGGAGACCGCGTGGCCATCATGATGCCCAATGTGCCGCAGTACCCCATGGCGGTGGCGGCCATTTTGCGGGCAGGTTTGGTGGTGGTGAACGTGAACCCGCTCTACACCCCCAGCGAGCTTGCGCACCAGCTTCAAGACTCGGGTGCCAAGGCCATTTTTATCCTTGAAAACTTTGCCGCCACGCTGCAAAAGTGTCTGGCACAAACCGC
>CAMAXR010000124.1 GCA_945862195.1 Hylemonella gracilis | reverse complement strand
ATTGCCTGCCCCTGGTGCGCCGTGGGTTTGGCATCTTTAGATGTGGCGCTCAAGCGCTTGAGTCCTGACATTCAGGCCGAAATTCATTTCCAACCCTTTGAGCTCAACCCGCACATGGGGCCAGAGGGTCAAGACATGACCGAGCACCTCACCCAAAAATACGGATCCACCCCAGAGCAACAAGCCCAAAGCCGCGACACCATTCGCCATCGCGGTGCGGCGGCGGGTTTTGAATTCAAGCCCGAAGGTCGTGGCCGCATTTGGAACACGTTTGATGCGCACAGGTTGATTCACTGGGCAGGCACCTTGAGCCTTGAAGCCCAATATGCGCTCAAAATGGAACTGCTCAAGGCCTACCATGGCCGTGCTGAAAAGGTGAGTGACTCGGCGGTTTTGGTGCAAGCCGCCAGCGCAGCTGGCTTGGACGCAGATAAGGCGCAAGAGGTTCTGGAGAGTGATCAATACGCCTTAGAGGTTCGATCCAGCCAGCAAGAGTGGCAACGCGCAGGCATACGTTCAGTGCCTGCTGTGGTGGTCAACCGCAAGTACCTGATTTCAGGCGGGCAGCCCGCCGAAGCTTTTGAGGAGGCTTTGCGCAACATGGCGCAAGAGCGGGCCAGTTAAGAACAGACTTGATGATGCATAGGGGGCTGCACCAAGACAGCTCCTCTTTAGAGCAAATCAACCAAATTGGTGCATGAGGCGTCGCTTGCACCATTCATAAGCTGGCACGGAGATTGCAGATACCTGTAGGTCCTTAACTCATAGGTGCCTACATGACTACATATTTTGACCCCTACGAAGCCGACCGGCCTTTGCTGCTTAAGTGCAGCTGTGGCCGAGACCATACCGTCACTGAGCATCAGGCCGAAGCCACCGCTGAGGTTGCTGCTGCAGAGTTGCGGCAACGCAGCCAAGGGCTGGACTTTGAGGCCTACAGCAACCAGTTTGTTGAGGCCACCTTAATCAAGGCCATCTTTCCTCAAGACGCGGTTAGAAGGCGTTTTTTGAAAGCAGTGGGCAAGGGCACCGCAATGGCCGCTATTTCTAGCGTGTTGCCAATAGCCAGTTTGCAAGCCATGGCGCAAGATAAAAACGCGTTAGAGAAAAAAGACCTCAAGATTGGTTTTATTCCAATCACTTGTGCCACTCCACTTATCATGGCGCATCCTTTGGGCTTTTACCGCCAGCAGGGCTTAAATGTAGAGGTCACTAAAACCGCAGGTTGGGCCCTGATTCGCGACAAGATGATCAATAAAGAGTACGACGCCACGCACTTTTTAAGCCCTATGCCCTTAGCGATTTCCTTGGGCCTAGGCTCTAATGCCACCCCCATGAATGTGGCCACCATTCAGAACGTCAATGGCCAAGCCATTACCTTGTCGCTTAAGCACAAAGACAACCGCGACCCCAAAAACTGGAAGGGCTTTAAATTTGCCATTCCGTTTGAGTTCAGCATGCACAATTTTTTGTTGCGCTACTACTTGGCTGAAGCCGGAATCAACCCCGATACCGATGTGCAAATTCGTGTGGTGCCTCCTGCAGAAATGGTGGCCAACTTACGCGCAGGCAATATCGATGGCTTTTTAGGCCCGGACCCCTTCAACCAGCGCGCCGTTTTTGAGGAAGTGGGCTTTATCCATTTGCTGACCAAAGACATTTGGAATGGACACCCCTGCTGCGCGTTTGGTACCAGCACCGAGTTCATTCAAAAGAACCCCAACACTTTTGCTGCGCTTTACAGGTCAATACTTACCGCGGCTGCCATGGCACGCAAGCCAGAAAACCGCGAACTCATTGCCAAGGTCATTGCGCCTGCGCAGTACTTGAACCAGCCTGAAGTGGTGTTGAATCAAGTTCTAACGGGCAAGTTTGCCGATGGACTTGGGGGCATTCGAAATGTGCCCGATCGTGCGGACTTTGACCCTATGCCTTGGCAAAGCATGGCGGTGTGGATGCTTACCCAAATGCAACGTTGGGGCTACATCAAGGGCGATGTGGACTACAAGCAAATTGCCGAGAAGGTGTTTTTGCTGACCGACGCCAAAAAGCACATGAAGTCTTTAGACCAAAAAGTACCCGATGGTGCCTATCCAAAGTTCAAGGTCATGAACCGAGAGTTCGACCCCGCCAAGGCTGCCGAATACGCCAAGAGCTTTGCCATCCGAAAGGCGGCCTGACATGAACTCTGTGCGATCGCTCAACATTAGGGCAGGCCTGCTGTCGGCGTTGATCTTTTTGTTGGTATTGGCAATTTGGTATGTGGCCACAGCTTCCTCGGCTGTGGTGAATTCCACAGCCGGTATGACGCCCGAACAAATCGAATACGCCAAGATGATGGGCAAAGACGTGGGCACGCCAGCAAAGAGCTCTGGGTTTCCAACCTTAGCCCAAATGGGCAGCACGGTATGGGGCCATGTGTCAGACCCGTTTTACGACAAAGGACCCAACGACAAAGGTATTGCCATTCAGTTGGCGCACTCTTTGACTCGTGTGGCTTTAGGTTTTGGATTGGCTTGTTTGGTGGCTATTCCAATGGGGTTTGTCATTGGCATGTCGCCATTGTTGCGCCGCGCTTTAGACCCTTTTATTCAGGTACTTAAGCCCATCAGTCCCTTGGCTTGGATGCCGTTGGCGCTTTACACCATTAAAGACTCCTCCATTTCGGGCATCTTTGTCATCTTCATTTGCTCGGTTTGGCCGATGTTGGTCAACACCGCATTTGGTGTGGCATCGGTCAAGCGGGACTGGCTCAATGTGGCCGCCACCCTGGAGGTGAGCCCTTTGCGAAAAGCCTTTTTGGTGATCTTGCCAGCCGCTGCGCCCACCATTCTGACGGGCATGCGCATCAGCATGGGCATTGCTTGGTTGGTGATTGTGGCGGCCGAAATGCTGGTCGGAGGTACGGGCATTGGCTACTTTGTTTGGAATGAGTGGAACAACCTTTCTCTGACCAATGTGATCTTTGCCATTTTGTTGATTGGTGTGGTTGGGATGTGTCTAGACCTCATGTTTGCGCAGCTGCAAAAAGGGGTGACCTATGTGGAGTGAACTTCAAGTGCGCTCTATGTCCGCAGCACATACAGTTCAAACGGGCCTAGGTGGTCAAGCAGGTCAGGGCTTTTTGCGTATTGAGAAACTCAGCAAGGCCTACAACCCCTTAAAACCTGTGTTCTCTGGTGTGTCGTTCACCTTAGACAAAGGGGAGTTTGTGTGCATCATTGGGCATTCAGGCTGCGGAAAAACCACCATCTTGAATGTGTTAGCGGGCTTAGATCAAGCCACCAGCGGCCATGTGTTTATGGATGGGCGCGAAGTGGCTGGACCAAGCCTAGAGCGGGGTGTCGTGTTTCAGGGGCACGCCCTTATGCCATGGCTGACCGTGCGTCAAAACATTGCCTTTGCCGTGCGCTCCCGTTGGCCAGATGCCAGCTCACAAGAGCTTAAAGTGCAGGTAGAAAAGTTCGTGGCCATGGTGGGTTTGTCGCACGCCATTGACAAAAAGCCTAGCCAACTGTCTGGCGGCATGAAGCAGCGGGTGGGCATTGCGCGCGCTTTTGCCATTCAGCCCAAGATGTTGTTGCTGGACGAGCCTTTTGGCGCACTGGACGCTTTAACACGGGGCACCATTCAAGACGAGCTCATGGGCATCGTGCGGCAAACGCAGCAAACCGTGTTCATGATCACCCACGATGTGGACGAAGCCATTTTGTTGGCCGACCGCATTTTGCTCATGAGCAACGGCAGCGAGTCCGCAGGCGTCTACACCCCCGGAGGTATTGCCGAAGTGGTGGCCAACCCCTTGCCGCGCAGCCGCACTCGATCGGGCTTGCACCATTTGCTGGGCTATTACGACTTACGCAATCACATCGTGGATTTTTTGGTTACCCGTGCTTTAGCGCACTGATCAATTTCATTTATCAACTTCAATTTTTTTAATGGAGAACTCATGAACCGCAACGACGTCACTGAAAAAATCATTTCCACCAAAGTTTCCAAAGGGCTCAAATGGGAAGACATTGCCCAAAAAGTGGGGCTTAGCAAAGAGTGGGTGACCGCCGGTTGCCTTGGCCAAATGACCTTTGATGCTGTGCAAGCCAAAGTGCTTGGGGAGGTGTTTGAGTTAAATGCCGAAGAAATCAAGTGGTTGCAAGTGGTGCCTTACAAAGGCTCCTTGCCCAGCCAAGTTCCCACCGACCCACTCATTTATCGTTGGTATGAAATTGTCAGTGTGTATGGCACCACTATCAAAGAGCTCATTCATGAAGAGTTTGGTGACGGCATCATGAGCGCCATTGACTTCAGCATGGATATTGTTCGCCAGCCCGACCCCAAGGGAGACCGGGTCAACGTGGTGCTTTCAGGCAAGTTTTTGCCCTATAAGCAGTACTGATTGAACATGAACACAACTGCAGCGGAGAGCCGCCCACCTTTTCCCCCGTTTACAGCTGACACCGCGGCACAAAAAGTTCGTATGGCCGAGGATGCATGGAACTCACGTGACCCCGCGCGTGTGGTGGGGGTGTACACCCACGATACACGTTGGCGCAACAGGTCAGAGTTTCCGGTCGGGCGGGAAGAAGTAAAAGTTTTTCTGACTCGTAAGTGGGCGCGTGAGTTGGACTACCGCCTGATCAAAGAACTCTGGGCCTTTACCGACAACCGTATTGCCGTTCGTTTTGCTTATGAGTGGCATGACGACTCAGGCCATTGGTTTAGGAGCTACGGCAATGAAAACTGGGAGTTCAATGAACAGGGTCTCATGATGCGGCGTTTTGCCAGCATCAACGATTTGCCTATTGCCCAAGCCGACTGCAAGTTTCATTGGCCTTTGGGTCGCCGCCCAGACGATCACCCTAGTTTGAGCGACTTGGGTCTTTGAAGCATAAATTCTCCTCACTTACAATGGTTTGCACCAATGCGGAATTGGTGGCGTATGCATAGAATTTGTCTTCAGCTAACCTTTTAAGAAGATTTAAATTCATGCCACAAGTAGCCCATGGCGATGCTCAAGTCATTATTTCGGGCGCAGGACCTGTAGGGTTATTAGCAGC
>CAMAXR010000123.1 GCA_945862195.1 Hylemonella gracilis | reverse complement strand
AACGCGGCCGCTACAACACCCTGGCCGGCATGTTGCTGTCTGTAGCAGGACACTTGCCCCACACCGGCGAGCGTATTACCTCTTCAGGCTGGATGTTTGAAGTGGTGGACTTAGACGGACGGCGCATCGACAAGGTGATTGCGTCACCGTTGCCAGAGGGCACTTAACTTTTGTGGGTTAAAGCGTAATACAGGGTGCCGATCCATTCGTGGAGCAGGATTCCCCAGTCTGTAGCCCCACCTTGTAGTGAGTAAGTGGTCCAAGGCGTCTGTGCTCCCGCCCGAAAATCAACCGCATAGGGCGTGACGTTCCACCCCGCTTTTTGAAAAACGGCCATAGACCGCGGCATGTGAAAAGCCGAAGTCACCAGCAACCAAGGTTTAGAAACGTCGACGTTTGGCAACTTTGCCGATAACACGGCGTTTTCATAAGTGTTGCGAGAGGCCGCTTCAAAATAAAGCCTCTGGTCCGCTTGGGGCAGATCCATCAGGCCCATGTCTTGGTAAAAAATCTGGGCGCGCTGGGCTTCCGAAAGGCTCGACCCCAGCATCTCGCCCGAGCCACCGGTGAAGATGAGCTTTAAATGGGGATGTGATTTGAGCAAGCCAATGGGGGCGGTCATGCGTTCAGCAGCACTATTGAGCTGAGCTTGCGGCCGACCATTTAAGTCTGGCGCCTGCCACAGATAGGCCGCCTCTAAGGCACCACCCAGAACCACAATCCCCTCAAAACCAGATAAGTCCAAGTCTTGCGGCACGGGGTAGCGGCTTTCCAACTGGCGTATGCCGAACTGAGGGAGCGGCTGCCAACCCTGAAGCAGGAGCACACCTAAAGCGATCCAGCACAGCCGTCGCCCCAGTTGGGCCCATTGTTTGGGCCAAAAAGTTTGCAGAACCACACCTAGCCCTAAGGCCAAAGCCACCCAAGCCAAGGGCTGGGTGATGAAGCTCAGTATTTTGGAGAGAACGAACACACTAAAAGAAAGTGAGAGTGCTTAGGGCGACCGCCCCATTTGCAACTTCACCCTGTCAATGGCCTGGCCGATCACCTTGGCGTCTTCGCTTTGAGGCGGCAGCAGTTTAAAAAGCCGCTCCCAATGGGCCAGGGCTTTGGGGTACTGCTTGGCATCAAAGGCGGCAGTACCTGCCAGCCACAGGCCCATCAGGTCGTTGGGGTCTAGGCGCAAAGCTTGGTCGATCAGTTGTTGCGGTTTGCCGGTGAACGCACCTTGTGCGTTGGCGGCGGCCACGTCGGCGTAGTCAGACAACATGGCGGCATTGTTTTGAAGGTGCAGGGCAGAGCGGTCGTAAGCGCGCTCGGCCTCTTGCATGCGCCCCAAAGCCTTGTAGGAGCGCACCAGCATGGCCAAGCCCTCTAGGTTGGACGGGTCTTGCGCCACTTTGTCTGCCAAGCGGCTGACCATTTGCTCAATTTCTGCCGCGCTGATTTGGGGGGTAGCAGAGGAAGGGCCTGAATTTAAACTAGGGTTAAACACCAGTGCCATAGGCTGACCCAGCACCGTGTACAGGCCAATAGCGCATAAAGGCAAAAGTACCATCAACGCCCACAAGGTGCCGCGGGCAGGGCGCTCTGTAACCGCTTGTGATGCCGCAGAGGATCCGCCAGCCGTTAAAGCGGCTCCCGCAGGCGCGGTTTGCGTGTCTTGCAGGTACCTGGCCATCAACTCGTTTTGGGCTTCTTGAAAGGCGCTGGTTTCAATTAGCCCAGCCTTCACATCCTGCTCCAGCTTGGCCAGCTCTTCTTGGTAAATGCCGGTATTGAGGCTTTGCCTGGATGGCGCATCCACGGGGCGGGCCCAAATCAAAGGGCGTACCAACCAAGCCAAAGAGGCGATCAGGATGGCCAAAGCGCATAAAACAAATGCCGTCATGGTTGCGGTGGGTTTGGAGTGGGTTTGGAAAGAAGTGCTTGCAAGCGCGCTTGTTCTTCGGCATTGAACTTAGGAGGGCTGGCGCTGCCTGCCGAGCTGGGGGCCATGCCGCGGCGCCTGAGAACCAACACCAGAACCCCTAAACCTATCAGCATGAGCACAAAGGGCCCAGCCCAAAGCAGCCAGGTGGTGGACTTGACCGGAGGGTTGTACAACACAAAGTCGCCGTAGCGACCCACCATAAACGCCAAAATTTGCTCGTCGGTTTGGCCTTGGCGCATCAGCGTTCGAATTTCGCGCCGCAAGTCTAGAGCCAAGTCGGAGCGCGAACCGGCCAGCGATTCGTTTTGGCAGACCAAGCAACGCAGTTCTTCAGCCAGACGGTTCAGGCGGGCTTCCATGGCCGGGTCTTGCGCCAGCGGTTCAGCCTCTTTGGCCCATGACGGGGCTGTCTGTAAAAACACGGCTCCAAAGGCCAGGCAAAGCATCATGCTCAATGCCAGTTTGCGCCAAACCGTCAGCTGCAAAGTGCACATCATGATTTGTTCAGCTCCGCAATCAGCGGCAGCAGCTTGCGCTGCAAGTCATTTGCGGTCAGGGCGCCGGTGTGTTTCAGCCGAATCACACCTTGTTTGTCCACCACGTATGTTTCAGGCACGCCGTAAACGCCGTAATCAATACCAATGCGGCCATCCTTGTCGGTAATGGAGACGCTGTAGGGGTTGCCAAAACGCTCCAGCAAGCTCAAGGCTTGGGCTGCCTGATCTTTGTAATTCAAACCTACAAGGGGAGCCACATTTTGGCGTTGCAACGCCATCAGCAGGGGGTGTTCTTCACGGCAGGGCGCGCACCAGGATGCCCACACATTCATCACCCAGACCTTGCCGCGCAGTTCTTGGGGGGTAAAAGTGGGTGCGCCTTGAGCCCCGTTCTGAGCACCATTAGATTGGGAGGTCTCAAGTAAATAAGGTGCCGTAAATGCAGGCGCAGGCTGCCCAATAAGTGGGGAGGGCACCTCGCGCGGGTTCAGCTTCAGGCCAGCGGCCAAAAAGCCCACCAGCACCAAAAACACCGCCAAAGGTATGAGGTACTTGGCCTTCATGCAGTGCTTTTAACCTGCCCCGGAGTGCGCTTGCGGTAGCGGCGGTCGGCCACTGAAAGCAGGCCGCCTAAGGACATAAGCAAACAGCCGCCCCAAATCCAGTCTACAAAGGGTTTGAAGTACACCCGAACCGCCCAAGCGGAACCTTCTAAGGGCTCACCTAAAGACACATACAAATCGCGGGTAAAGCCAGAGTCAATAGCCGCCTCTGTCATGGGCATGGTGCTGGAGAGGTAGTTGCGCTTTTCAGGGTAGAGCGTGATAGGGGCGCCGCCATCGGCGCGCACTTCAAAGTGGCCGCGCATGGCTTTGTAGTTGGGGCCCTCCACGGCTTGCACACCCTTAAACAAAAATTCGTAGCGCCCGATGCGGGTGGTGTCTTCGGGCTCCATGCGCACGTCTTGCTCTTGCTGGTAACTGCTCACCAGGGTCACGCCCAAAATAAAGACCGCAATGCCCATGTGCCCCAGCTGCATGCCCCAATAAGCCAAGGGTGGCCAACCAGACTGCACGCGTTTGACAATTTGAATCAGGCTGGAGGCTGCAATCCACGCTGCAAAAAAGACGCCCAAGGCGGTCAAGTTGTAAAAGTTACCCATGAGGTAAGGCACCGCAATGGCTGCCAACACCGCCGCAGGCGCTGCCCACTTCAGCTTGCGGGCCAAATCGGCGGGTTGGTTGTGTTTCCAGTTGGCCCAAGGGGCAACGGCCATAAGCAGCATGACCGGCGCCATGATGGGCACAAACACCGCATTGAAATATGGGGGGCCCACTGAAATTTTGCCCAAACCCAAGGCGTCAAGCAGCAGTGGGTACAAGGTGCCCAGCAGCACGGTGGCCGCAGCCACCACCAAAGACACATTGCCTATCAACATCAGGGTTTCGCGCGACATCAGCGCAAAACTGCCACTGGCACGCACCTCGGAAGCACGCCATGCATATAGAGCTAAAGAACTGCCCACGACCAAGGTGATGAGCATCAATATAAATACGCCTCGGGTCGGGTCGGTGGCAAAAGCGTGTACCGAGGTGAGCACACCGGAGCGCACCAAAAAAGTACCCAGCAAGGACAGCGAAAAGGCCGCAATAGCGAGCAACACCGTCCAGCTTTTGAAGGCGCCACGCTTTTCGGTCACAGCCAGCGAATGCATCAGTGCAGTGCCCACCAGCCAGGGCAACAGGGACGCGTTTTCAACGGGGTCCCAAAACCACCAACCGCCCCAACCCAATTCGTAATAGGCCCAAGAGGAACCCAGCGCAATGCCCAAGGTTAAAAATACCCACGCAATGGCTGTCCATGGGCGCGACCACCGCACCCATGCCGCGTCCAGCTGCCCCGATATAAGCGAAGCGATGGCCAGTGCAAACGCCACAGAAAACCCCACATAGCCCATGTACAGCATGGGGGGGTGGATGATCAAACCCGGGTCTTGCAGCAGGGGGTTGAGGTCGCGCCCGTTTTCAGCAGCGGGCAACAAGCGTTCGAAAGGGTTGGAGGTGCACAACACAAAGAGCAAGAGGCTGGCGGTGATCAGCCCCAGTACCGCCAACACACGGCTTGCCATGGCCAAGTCCAGCTGTTTAGAAAGCACCGAAATGGCAAAGGTCCAACCGGTGAGCATGAACACCCACAAGAGCAAAGACCCCTCGTGGCCGCCCCACACTGCCGCCAGCCTGAATTGCAAAGGCAACAAGGTATTGGAGTTTTGGGCCACGTACAGCACTGAAAAGTCGTTGTCGTAAAAGCACCAAGACAACAATCCAAATGCCAATAACAAAAGTGCAAACGACACTGTGGCCGCAGGGCGAGCCAGCGACATCCAAGCCGTGCGACCGGTTTGTGCGCCTACAAGCGGAACAACCCCTTGCAGCAGCGTGACGCACAGCGCCAAGACCAGACAAAAACTCCCGAGCTCAGCGGTCATGGTTGGGTACCTGGTGTGTTTTGCTTGAGGGCCTGTTCTTTCATGGCCTTGTCTTTTTGAGCTTTTTCTATAGCTTGCATGGCTTCGGGGGGCATGTAGTTTTCATCGTGCTTGGCCAGCACCTCAGTGGCTACAAAG
>CAMAXR010000122.1 GCA_945862195.1 Hylemonella gracilis | reverse complement strand
TGGCCCAAAGCAACTGTCTGGTCAACGGCAGTAGGGTCTTGTTAAGCCCGGCCTTTACGTCTGAAGTGTTGAAGGGGTTATCAAACACATCCCAAAACGCAAACATTTCTTTGAGCGGCAGGTCTTGGACTTACTGGCTGCAAAAGCGGTTACAAGGCGACATCAACAAATTGACCCACTTGCTGCGGCTTCCAAACAGCGCTTACCGTCTGCAAAGCCGTTTCAGATGGAAAGGCATCCGCAGCTGCAATATGGGCTTGCATCGTCAAGATTTTGAGCGTGTGGATGGTTTTGATGAATCGTTTAAAGGTTGGGGCCACGAAGACGCCGACTTTGTCTTGCGCTTGCACCATGCGGGTGTTCAGCGAAAAAATGGTTTTGGTGCCACCGAGGTGTATCACCTCTGGCACCAAGAGGCCCAACGACATCAAGAATCAGTCAATGCTCAAAAGGTTCGCAATCGAATGAAGTTAGGCCAAATCGCCTCTGACCGAGGCTATGCTCAAACGATGCATCAAAATGATGCGGTCATCACCAAGTTGGGATAGATATTTACGGATAATGCTCTCATGTTGAAACAATTTTTGTACTTTTGGATTGCTTTGATCAGCCTTGGCGCGAATGCCCAGTTTCGTGTGGAGGTGTCAGGCGTTGGCTTAACCCAATTGCCGATTGCAGTGGCCCCTTTCAAAGGTGACGATGTTGCGCCCCAACACATTGGAGCTATTGTTCAGGCGGATTTGGAGCGAAGTGGACAGTTCCGCTTGATAGATGCCTCAGGTTCAGGCTTAGACGAAAACTCCAGGCCCGACTTTTCCGCATGGCGTCAAAAAGGCTCCGATTCTTTAGCATCTGGAAGCATCAGCCGTTTGGCGGATGGTCGGTATGACGTGCGATTTCGCCTTTGGGATGTGGTGCGTGGACAAGATTTAGGTGGGCAAAGTTTTGCCATTCCAGCCAGTGATCTGCGTTTGGTGGCCCACCGCATTTCAGATTACATCTACGAAAAGCTCTCTGGCGATAAGAGCGTTTTTTCTACCCGAATTGCTTACGTCACAAAGTCGGGTAGCAAGTTCAATCTGTGGGTGGCCGACTCTGATGGCGAAAACGCACAATCTGCCCTCAGCAGTGCAGAGCCCATCATTTCGCCTGCTTGGTCCCCAAGTGGCGGCCAGTTGGCCTATGTGTCGTTTGAATCTCGCAAGCCCGTGATTTACGTTCACGAAATTTCCACTGGCAAGCGCAGATTGGTGGCCAACTTTAAGGGCTCCAACAGCGCCCCTGCTTGGTCTTCAGACGGTAAGTCTTTGGCTGTAACCCTCACACGAGATGGAGCTTCACAGATTTATTTGATCGACGCCCAAGGTGGCGAGCCCAAACGCATGTCTCAGTCTTCTAGCATAGACACGGAGCCTGTGTTCTCTGCTGACGGTCGCTTCGTTTATTTTGTGAGTGATCGAGGCGGCAGCCCTCAGATTTACCGTATGTCTACCACCGGAGGCGCGGCAGATCGCGTCACCTTCAGTGGCACCTACAACATTTCGCCCACCCTTAGTCCGGATGGTCGTTGGCTGGCGTATGTGTCTCGCATTGGGGGTGCTTTTAAATTGCACACCATGGACCTTTCTACTGGCACGGTCACCGCTATCACGGACACAAGTGCCGATGAGCGCCCCAGTTTCGCACCGAATGGTCGTATGTTGGTCTATGCCACACGCCAACAAAACACAGAAGCCCTCATGACGTCAACTGTTGATGGCAGAATCAAGGCTCGGCTTACAGGTCAAAGTGGTGATATCAGGGAGCCCGCTTGGGGGCCTTTTCAGCGCTAATTTTTCTAAGCTAACGATTCTTTTATTTAACTAACGGAGCTAAGACATGTATTTCAAAAAACTTTTGCTGGCCTTGGGTGTGGTGATCCTGGTGGCTGGATGTGGTTCTTCCGTCAAACTTGAGGATGTGCCTGTTGAAGACCGCAAGGGCGCAATGCCTATGGCACCTGCACTTGCCCCTGCCATGGAGTCCAGAAGCGCCGTAGCCCCCGTGAACTTGACCGCCAACCAGTTGCCTGCTGCTGGCCCTGCTGGCGTGGCCAAAGTGGTTTATTTTGATTACGACAGCTACGTCATCAAACCTGAGTTTCAGTCTGTTTTAGAGGCTCATTCCAAGCACCTCAAGGCAGATGCACGTCGCAGGGTTAACTTAGAAGGCCATACCGACGAGCGCGGTGGACGCGAATACAACTTGGCTTTGGGCCAGAAGCGTGCTGAAGCGGTGCGAAAAGCTTTGACCTTGTTGGGCGTTGCAGACAGCCAGTTAGAAGCTGTGAGCTTTGGCAAAGAAAAGCCTGCAGCCATGGGTACCGATGAATCTGCTTTTGCCAAAAACCGTCGCACTGAACTGACTTACCGTTGATGCGTCAACAGGTTTTTTCTATGAAAAGCGGGTGGGTTTTGGTTGCTCTTAGCAGCGCTTTGCTGTCTGCACCGTCTCACTCCGCGCTCTTTTCTGATGACGAGGCACGTCGTGCCATATTAGATATGCGCCAAAAGGTCGAAGCCCAGCGCATTGAGCTCCAGCGCAAGCAAGAAGACGATGCCAAGCGTCTTTCAGATGACAACGCCCAGCTTAGGCGCAGCCTTATCGATTTGCAAAATCAAATTGAAACCTTGCGCGCTGAATTGGCACGCATACAAGGCAGTCAAGAGCAACTCACGCGGAACGTGTCTGAGGTGCAGCGCCAGCAAAAAGATGCAGCACAGGGTTTGGAAGATCGATTTCGCAAACTTGAGCCGCTCAAAGTTACCGTTGATGGACGCGAGTTTTCTGTAGACCAAGCTGAAAAGCGTGACTTTGAAGCTGCGTTAGTCATCTTTCGAAACGGCGACTTTCCATCTGCATCAAATGCTTTTGGCGACTTTTTGAAGCGCTACCCCCAAAGTGGTTATGCGCCCGCTGCACATTTTTGGCAGGGCAATTCGCGATATGCAACCAAGGATTACAAAGAAGCTGTTCAAAACTTTCGCAGCTTGATTGCATTGATGCCCAACAGTCCACGCGCCCCTGAGGCGGTGTTGTCTATTGCCAATTGCCAAATTGAGCTCAAAGACATGAAGGCAGCCCGCAAAACTTTAGAGGACCTCATGCAAGCCTACCCCCAGTCTGAGGCGGCCTCTGCTGCTAAAGAGCGTTTATCTCGTTTGAAGTGATAAGTCTATGGACGAATCGATAGGGCTTAACACCTGGGTGTTGGCCCTTTCTTTTTTGTGCTCTCTCTTTTTTGGCGCACTCTCTCAGCGCACGCATTTTTGCACCATGGGTGCCCTTGGAGACTGGTTCAATATTGGCGACACCAGCCGTTTAAGGCAGTGGGTCTTAGCCATGGGTGTTGCAATGCTGGGTTTTGCAAGCTTGGTAGGTCTTGGAATAGTGGATCCCACTCAAACCCTGTTCGCCACCAACAAGTTCATACCCTTGTCTGCGGCCTTGGGGGGCTTTATGTTTGGATGGGGCATGGTGCTGGCTTCAGGTTGTGCTGGCAAAACCTTAGTGCGTATTGGGGCTGGCAACTTAAAGTCTTTGGTGGTCGCTGTGTTTATGGGCATTGCAGCATTTGCCACCCTCAAGGGTCTGCCCGCGGTCTGGCGAGTTTCCACTGTAGACCAAGTATTTTGGGAGTTACCCACCCTCAGCAATTTGCCCCACATCGCTGCGTGGCTTAGTGGCACTGCAATTAAAACTTGGACCGTAGGCCTTGGTCTTGCATTGGGCCTGGCTTTAGCTATTGGGGCCTTGGCTCAGCGGACGATGTGGACGTTCAATAATCTATTAGCGGGTTTAGGTGTGGGCTCCTTAGTGGTTGCCATGTGGTGGGTCACGGGTTACGTGGGGTTTTTGGCTGAACACCCCGAAACTTTGCAATCTGCCTTTGTAGCTACCAACTCCGGACGTGCAGAATCCTTGAGCTTTGTAGCACCCACAGCCTATGCGCTGGATTGGCTCATGTTTTATAGCGATCAATCAAAGGTGTTAACAGTAGGAGTGGTGTCTGCTGCTGGCGTGGTTTTGGGCGCTGCTCTTGTGGCCTGGAGAACCCACACATTTCGTTGGGAAGGTTTTGGTGGTGTTGAAGACGTGTTCAACCACCTCTGGGGGGCGGTGTTTATGGGCATTGGGGGCGTCACGGCCATGGGGTGCACCATTGGGCAAGGTATCTCAGGTGTTTCTACCCTAAACCTTGCCAGTTTTGTGGTGTTGCTGTTTGTGGTTTTGGGCGCCAAGTCCGCCTTGGTTTATCAGTACTGGCGCATCGAGTCAGCAGCCTAAAGCCCGTGACTTCAGACTTTGATTTGGACAGACGCTTTGGGGGTCTGGAGCGTTTGTGGGGCCCCGCAGCGAGTTGCATTCGTTCAGCTCATGTAGTGGTGGTGGGCTTAGGGGGTGTGGGCTCTTGGGCGGCAGAGGCGCTGGCACGCAGTGGAGTGGGGCAACTCACCCTGATTGACTTGGACCATGTGTCGGAGTCCAACATCAACCGCCAAATTCAGGCACTGAGTCAAACCGTGGGTCAAGCCAAGGTCTTGGCCATGAAAGAGCGCATTGCTCAAATTCACCCTGAATGTCTGGTGCATACTGTTGAGCAATTTGTAGAACCTCACAACTGGCAAGCTCTTTTGCCAGCCAACACTCATGCAGTGGTGGACGCGTGCGATCAAATCAAAGCCAAAACAGCAATGGCCGCTTGGGCAAGAACGCAGCAACTTCCCTTTGTGTGCGTGGGCGCTGCAGGCGGAAAAGTGCAAGCGCAGCAAGTGGATATGGCTGACTTAAGCCAAGTCACACACGACCCCTTACTTGCAGTCATGCGCAATAAGCTGCGCAAAGACCATTCGGCCCCATCTGGCGGTAAGTCTATGGGGGTCACCTGTGTGTTTAGCCGTGAGGCGGTGAAACAAGCGGATGCAAATCGTGATGCTTCGGATGCAGTTCAAGGCGATGGCTCCTTGAACTGCAGTGGTTATGGCTCTATGGTGACCGTGACCGCAACCTTTGGTATGGTGGCCGCAGGTTGGGTCATTGAAAAATTGGCCAAGGGGTCCTAAAAGCTTAGGAAATTTCAACTACAATCTTAGGCTT
>CAMAXR010000121.1 GCA_945862195.1 Hylemonella gracilis | reverse complement strand
GCACAGTGTGGCGGCCGCCGCGGCGCAGCTGATTGTGGATGAGGGCTTGGAATACGGCCCTGCCAAACGCAGGGCGGTCAAGCAGCTGGGGCTTTCCCCCCGCACGCCTTTGCCGGGTAATGATGAAGTTGAAGCGCAAGTGCGTGACTACATCGACTTATTTTGTGCCGACACCCAACCCTTGGAGCTGCAGGCGTTGCGTCGTTTGGCATTGCAGTGGATGGAGCGCTTACATAGGTTTCGACCCCACCTGAGCGGAGCGGTCTGGCATGGCACGGCCACCAGACGCTCTGATATTTACTTGCAGTTGTTTTGTGACGACTCCAAGTCTGCTGAAATTGCCCTGATTGATTTGGGCATTTCCTACGAGCCGAGTACTGTGAACGGGTTTCGCCACGAGCCGGTCGAAGCCTTGAGTTGCTCGGTGCCCTGCCCAGAGCTGCGCGATACGGTGGGTGTGCACCTGATGGTTCATGATGCTGACGATATTCGCGGCGCTTTGCTCAAAGACCCACAGGGTCGAAAACCTAGAGGCGATGCAGCTGCCGTACGAGCCCTGGTGGCTCTAAACGAGGTGAACGAATGACGGAACCTTCTCATAAGCCCATAACCACCCGACGGGTGTGGATGTACACAGTGGGCCTTACCGCTGGCTTGGCGGGCTTGACTTGGGCCTGGCGGCAAAGTGGTTGGGGCGATGTGGCCAGTCATAGGGGTACCGCGGAAACGCAAGCCTTGTGGAGCCTAAGTTTTGAGCAACCCGACGGGGAGTCTTTGCCCATGAAGCGTTTTCAAGGTCGCCCCTTGTTGATCAACTTTTGGGCCACTTGGTGCCCGCCTTGTATTCAAGAACTTCCTTTAATTGAGTCTTTTTACAAGCAACAAGGGTCTAATGGTTGTCAAGTGTTGGCTTTGGCGGTGGATCAGGTGGAGCCTGTACGGCAGTTTTTGCGCCGTCAGCCCCTGAGTTTTCCGGTGGCCCTCAGTGGCGCACAGGGAATAAGCTTGACCCAGCAGCTGGGCAACACCGCCCAAGGCTTGCCTTTTACCCTGCTTTTAGGCGCACAAGGCCAACTTTTGCAGCGCAAAGTCGGTCGACTGCACGAGCCAGACTTGGCCCAGTGGAGCCAGCTTTTATAAGCGGGTCCGTTTGGTTAGAATCCTCTGGCACGCTCTGGCCTCATCGTCAAAGCTGCAATTGCTTGGATTTGGAGTGATCTGAGCCTATTTTGTTTGTAAATGACGGGAAGCTGTATGGATTTGCGCAAACTTAAAACCCTGATTGATTTGGTTTCTGACTCCAATGTGACCGAATTGGAGATCACCGAAGCCGAAGGTAAGGTGCGGATCGTCAAGGGATCTGCCCCATCGGGTCACGCTTACTTGTCCAACCCTGGGGCAAGCTTGGGTTCTGGTGCGGGCTATTCTGAGTCAACGGGTGGAAATACCCTTGTTCACCCGTCGGCTCCAGGCAACTCAAGCGCAGGCAACTCAATCGCTAACGCTGGACAAGCTGGCCAAGTCAGTTCACAAGCTCAAGGAGCCAACCCCGGCTCTGGTGCTTTGGAAGCGGCAGCCAGTTCAGGCCATACCGTCAAGTCGCCCATGGTGGGGACGTTTTACCGTTCGGCCTCTCCCGGCAGCAAGGCCTTTGTTGAGGTGGGTTCCGTGGTGAACGAGGGCGATACCCTGTGCATTGTGGAAGCCATGAAAATTTTGAATGAAATTGACTCGGATAAGGCCGGGACCGTGACGCAAATTTTGGGTGAAAACGGCCAGGCTGTGGAGTATGGCCAACCTTTGTTTGTGATCGAATAAAGGTTTTCTGAGCATGTTTAAGAAAATTCTGGTTGCGAACCGGGGCGAGATTGCCTTGCGCATTCAGCGCGCGTGCCGCGAGTTGGGTGTTCAGGCGGTGATGGTGTATTCCGAGGCCGATCGAGAAGCTAAATACGTCAAGTTAGCCGAAGAGGCGGTCTGCATTGGTCCCGCGCCCTCTGCACTGAGTTACCTCAATATGCCTGCCATTATTTCGGCCGCCGAGGTGACCGATGCCGAAGCCATACACCCCGGCTATGGGTTTTTGAGCGAAAACGCGGATTTTGCCGAGCGGGTGGAGCAAAGCGGCTTCCAGTTCATTGGTCCCACGCCTGAAGCCATTCGCATGATGGGCGACAAGGTGTCGGCCAAGCAAGCCATGATTCGTGCCGGTGTGCCTTGCGTGCCCGGCTCAGAGGGCGAGCTTCCCGATGACCCCGCTCAAATACGCCGCATTGCCAAAACCATTGGCTACCCGGTCATCATCAAAGCCGCTGGCGGCGGCGGAGGACGAGGCATGCGGGTGGTGCATACCGAGGCGGCTTTGGTCAACGCGGTGCAAATGACCAAGGCCGAGGCGGGCGCTGCATTCGGTAACCCTGCGGTGTACATGGAAAAGTTTCTGCAAAACCCGCGGCACATCGAAATTCAGGTATTGGCTGACAAGTTTAGAAACGCCGTGTACTTAGGCGAGCGCGACTGTTCTATGCAGCGCCGCCACCAAAAAATCATTGAAGAAGCGCCCGCCCAAGGCATTTCGCGCAAGCTCATCGAAAAAGTGGGCGAGCGTTGCGTGGCAGCGTGCAAAAAAATGGGCTACCGCGGCGCGGGCACCTTTGAGTTTTTGTACGAAAACGGCGAGTTTTACTTTATTGAAATGAACACGCGGGTGCAGGTCGAGCACCCTGTCACCGAAATGGTCACGGGCATTGACATTGTCAAAACCCAAATCATGGTGGCTGCTGGCGAAAAGTTGCCCTTTATTCAACGTGATATTGAAATCCATGGCCATGCCATTGAGTGTCGACTGAATGCGGAAGACCCCTACAAGTTCACACCCTCGCCAGGCCGCATCACCATGTGGCACGCTCCAGGCGGGCCGGGCGTTCGGGTGGATTCGCATGTGTACACCAATTATTTTGTGCCGCCCAATTACGACTCCATGGTCGGCAAAATCATTGTGCATGGCGACACCCGCGAACAAGCCCTGGCACGCATGCGCACGGCTTTGGCTGAAACTTTGGTTGAGGGCATTCTGACCAATATTCCGTTGCACCGCGAATTGATGGCCGATGCCAAATTTATGGCGGGTGGCACCAACATCCACTACCTTGAAGAGTGGATGGCGCGTCGCACGCGCTGAAAATCAGCGCGTCCTATAAGCCCACCAATGTTTGAGCTCAAACTGCTGTGTCCGCAAGATGAGGTGGAAACCATCAGCGATGCCTTGGAGGCATTGGATGCCGTGAGTGTGAGCGTGGAAGATGCCGACGCGCACACGCCTGCAGAGCAAGCTTTGTTTGGTGAGCCGGGCATGCCGCCGCCACAAGAGGGTTGGCAGCGTTCGCGCATCGTGGCTTTGTTTTTAGAGGAAGCCGCAGCACAGGAAGCGTCGTCTTTACTCACGCCGCAAGATTTTTTTGCGAGCTCGATAATTTTGGGGGTGTCCGAATTACCCGACCAAGACTGGGTGCGTTTGACCCAGTCGCAGTTTGAGCCGGTGGCTATCACGCCGAGTTTTTGGGTGGTGCCCAGCTGGCATGAGCCGCCTCAAGAGGCGCGCACCATCATCCGTTTGGACCCCGGCTTGGCTTTTGGAACCGGCACCCACCCCACCACCCGCATGTGCCTGCGTTGGCTCGCGGGCCAAAACTTGTCGGGCTTGCGGGTGTTGGACTACGGTTGCGGTTCTGGCATCTTGGCCATTGGGGCCTCCAAGATGGGGGCCGTTTCTATTGATGCGGTGGATATAGACGAAGCCGCGGTGCAGGCCACGCGCTTGAATGCTCAAGCCAATCAGGTTCAGATCAATGCGGGTTTGCCCCAACAAGCACAAGGCACTTACAACGTGGTGCTGGCCAATATTTTGGCTTCTCCCCTTAAGGTGTTGGCACCTTTGCTGGTGTCGCATGTGGCGGTGGAAGGGTACTTGGTATTGGCCGGAATTCTAGAGCGTCAGGCCGATGAGCTCAAGGCGGCTTATGCCGCTTGCTTGCAGCAAGGACATGCCGGCGCGCGAGCCGGTGCTCTGGAAGTCACCGACTCCGAAGACGGTTGGATCCTCATGACCGCGCTCCTACAATGACATGCAATGAGCATCATCACCCAATGCCCTGCCTGCAAAACCTTGTTCAGGGTCACCCCAGAGCTGTTGCTTGCGTCTGAGGGCTGGGGCCGTTGCGGGCAATGCCGCGAAGTGTTTGAAGCCAAGCCCTATTTTCCACCTCCCCAAATGCCGGCCTTAGACTTCAGCGCCTCGCCGATGTTGGATGCTTACAGCTTTCCTGCTGCAGACGATTCTGACAACGCTTACTCACTTGACGATGGCTCTTCTACCCAAGGTGCACGGGGATGGCTTCGAATCTTAGGTTGGGTGCTGTTGGTTTTCGTTTTGGTGGGGGCGGGCGGTTTGCAGTATGTGCTCCATAAGCGAGACGGCTTGGTAGCCCAAAAATCCACGTGGGCTGCCCACATTCAAAAGGTGTGCGTATGGGTGGGTTGCGAGATCCGACCCTACCGCGATGCCGATGCGGTGGTGATTGAAGGTTCATCCTTTAGTCGAACTGCTGCAGGCGATTTTCGGTTGAGTCTGACCCTTAAAAATACTTCAACCTATGAGTTGGCGGCCCCCTCACTAGAGCTCACTCTGACCGACGCGCTCGACCAAGTGGTGCTGCGCAAAGTCATGGCACCGGCTGATCTGGGTTGGCCTTCGGGCCGCTTTATGCCTGAGCACACCGTGCAAGTGGACGTGTCAGTGCAGTTGCAGCCAGCGGCCGACGCACCTGGACCTAGGGTAGCCACGTCTAGCGTGGCGGGCTATCGGGTGCTGGCTTTTTACCCCTAATTTTTTTTAACTCTAGAACTTGTTATGACCACACTGATTTGCGGATCCCTAGCCTTCGACACCATCATGAACTTTGAGGGGCGCTTTCAAGAGCAAATCCTTCCCGATCAACTGCACATTTTGAATGTGTCTTTTTTGGTGCCCACTTTGCGCCGAGATTTTGGCGGTTGCGCCGGCAATATTGCTTATGCACTCAAGGTGATAGGAGGCCACCCCTTGCCCATGGCCACTTTGGGCAATGATGGTCAAGACTATTTGCAGCGTTTGCAGGACTTGCAAATTTCCACTCAGTTTGT
>CAMAXR010000120.1 GCA_945862195.1 Hylemonella gracilis | reverse complement strand
ATGTGGGCTTTGGCTTGCGGTGTGGTGGCTTCAGGCCAGAGCTTTTCGGACCATGTGCTCCTGATTTTTGCGGGATTGGTGTTGTCTGGGCCCTTGGTCTGCGCCAGCAGCCAAGCGGTCAACGACTGGTTTGACCGACATGTAGATGCCATCAATGAACCCAACCGACCCATTCCGTCCGGGCGTATGCCAGGCCAGTGGGGTTTATGGATCGCCTTGATTTGGACCGGCTTGTCCTTGCTCTGGGCGCTTGGGCTGGGCACTTGGGGCTTTTGGGCCTGCGGCTTAGGGCTTTTGTTGGCTTGGGCCTACAGCGCGCCGCCTTTTAGATTCAAAAGCAATGGGTGGTTGGGCAATACCGCCTGTGCGCTCAGTTATGAGGGCTTGGCGTGGGTGACCGGCTCGGCCTTGATGCTGGGCGGGGCCTTGCCCGACGAAAAATCCCTGTGGCTGGCTTTGCTCTACAGCGCCGGTGCGCACGGCATCATGACCCTGAACGACTTCAAGGCGGTGCAGGGCGACCGCCAGATGGGCGTACGGTCTTTGCCCGTTCAATTGGGAGTGGAGCGTGCGGCGCAAGTGGCGTGTGCTTTTATGTTGCTGGCCCAGTGGGGTGTGGCGGTGCTTTTGGCCTATTGGGGCGCGCCTGATCACGCGCTGGCGGTGGTGTTGTTAAGCGCTGCGCAGCTCCCGCTCATGGCCAAATTTGTCCAACAGCCAGTTGAGAAAGCCCTGTCGGTCAGCGCCTTTGGCGTGCCCCTGTTTGTGGCCGGAATGATGGTGAGCGCTTGGGCTTTGCGGTCTCTTAGTTTGGCGCAGGTGGGAGGCTAAATGCACACCATGACGCCCTTTGGCTGGATGCACATCGTGCGATTGGGCTTGGTGCAAGCCTGTTTAGGCGCTGTGGTGGTGGTCACCACGTCCACACTCAACCGCATCATGGTGGTGGAGTTGGCACTACCCGCGCTGCTTCCGGGCCTGTTGGTGGGTTGGCACTATGGTGTGCAAATGGTGCGTCCACGCTTGGGCTTTGGGGCCGATGAAGGACGCCGCTCCACCCCTTGGATGTTGGGTGGCGTGCTGGTGTTGGCATTGGGTGGCATTTTGGCCTCTATGGCCACGGTTTGGATGGCTTCTGAACTGTGGGCGGGCATGGCCTTGGCCTTCGTGGCCTTCTGCCTGATTGGCTTGGGTGTGAGCGCCTGCGGCACCTCGCTCTTGGCCCTGATGGCCAAGCGGGTGCCCGACCACATGAGGGCGCCCGCCGCAACTTTGGTGTGGATGATGATGATTGTGGGTTTTGCCGTTACCGCCGTTACGGTGGGCAAACTCATAGACCCTTACACCCCGTGGGTGCTGATTCAAGTCACCACGGGCTTAGCCTGCACGGTGGTGTTGGTGGCGGCCCTAAGCCTGTGGGGGCTTGAAGGGCCGGTGGCCTTGCCCACTTCAAGCAGTTCGCCCAATTCGTCCAGTGCGGTTCAAGCTCAGCCTTCGGGCCAGCGCTTTAAGCAGGTGCTCAAAGAGGTGTGGTCGGAGCCGCAAGCCCGAACCTTCACGATTTTTGTGTTTTTGTCCATGCTGGCTTACAGCTCGCAAGATTTGATTTTGGAGCCCTTTGCCGGGTCGGTATTTGGCATGTCGCCAGGGGCCACCACTCAGCTTTCGGGCTTGCACCACAGCGGCGTGTTGGCGGGCATGATTTGGGTGGCCATTGCGGGCAGTGCCTGGGCGAAAGGCCGTTTGGGTTCCGTGCCCAGCTGGATGGTGTGGGGCTGCTTGATATCTGCCGTGGCCATGTCTGGGTTGTCACTAGGCGGTTTGCAAGGCCAGAGCTGGCCACTGGAGGCCAACGTGTTTGTGTTGGGCGTGGCCAATGGCGCGTTTTCTATTGCGGCCATTGCCACCATGATGCGGCTTGCCGGTAAAGGCAAGGGCGGGCGCGAGGGCACCCGTATGGGCTTGTGGGGTGCATCGCAAGCCATTGCCTTTGGGTTGGGCGGGGTGCTGGGCACAGCGGCCAGCGACTTGGCGCGCTGGCTCATTGCATCCCCCAGCTTGGCTTACGCCACCGTTTTTGGCCTAGAGGCGCTCATGTTTGCCTTATCGGCCGCAGTGGCCGTGCTTGTGTTTCGGCTTGACGGACCGGCTTCAACCGGGCCCTCTACAGCCCAAGATTCTTTATACAACACCTACCAAGGAGCTCAGCAATGATGTCAGACGAATACGATGTGATCGTGGTTGGCGGCGGCCCCTGCGGGGCCACTGCCGCCGACGACTTGGCACGACAAGGCCACTCGGTGTTGTTGCTAGATCGACAAGGGCGCACCAAGCCTTGCGGTGGCGCCATACCCCCTAGGCTCATCAAAGACTTTGAAATCCCTGATCACTTGCTGGTGGCCAAAGCGCGTTGCGCACGTATGGTGTCGCCCAAAGACAACCGTGTCGACATTCCTATTGAAAATGGGTTTGTAGGCATGGTGGACCGTGATGAATTTGATGAATGGCTTAGAGAGCGTGCAAGCGCAAACGGCGCGCACCGTTGCCGTGGCGACTTTCAAAAAATCACCCGCGACGACGATGGCGTGGCGGTGGTGCATTTCAATGAAGTCAACAAACAAGGTTTAGGCGCCCTGCGCAGAATACGCGCCCGCATGATCATTGGTGCCGATGGAGCCCGCTCCAGCGTGGCACGGCAAATGATTGAGGGGGCCGAAAAAACCAAGTATGTGTTTGCGTACCACGAAATCATTGAGGCGCCCACCCATGCCGCCCACGACCCCGAGCGCTGTGATGTGTTTTACCAAGGGCATTTGTCGCCCGACTTTTATGGCTGGGTGTTTCCCCATGGCCGCACCATGAGCGTGGGCACAGGCAGCGCCGACAAGGGGTTTTCACTGCGCTCTGCGGTGGGCATGTTGCGCTCTCAAACCGGGTTAGACCAAGTTAAAACCTTGCGCCGCGAAGGCGCGCCCATTCCACTTAAACCCTTGCCTAAATGGGACAACGGCAAAGATGTGGTGGTGGCTGGTGATGCTGCTGGTGTGGTGGCCCCTGCATCAGGCGAAGGCATTTATTACGCCATGGCCTGCGGCCGTATGGTTGCCGAGGCGGTGGATGATGCCCTGCTCAGCGGCAACGGCGCTTGCTTAAAGATGGCGCGCAAGCGGTTCTTAAAACTGCATGGCAAGGTGTTTTGGGTACTAGGCATCATGCAGTATTTTTGGTACCAAAACGATCGCCGCCGCGAGCGGTTTGTGAAAATCTGTGAAGACAAAGACGTGCAAAAATTGACGTTCGATTCGTACATGAACAAAGAGCTGGTTCGTTCTGAACCTATGCGGCATGTGCGCATTTTCTTCAAGGATTTGGCCCACTTGTGTGGCCTCGCACGTACATGAGTTTTAAAAAAGATGCACTGATTCTTTTTGTTGCTTTTTTGATCAGCTTCGCCACTGCAGGTCTGGGTGGCGCCCTGACCGACCTTGGGCCTTGGTATCAGGCCTTAAAACAACCCGATTGGAAGCCGCCAGATGCGGCTTTTGGCGTGATTTGGAGCACCATATTCACCTTGGGCGCTTTGAGCGGCTGGTTGGCCTGGCGTCATGCCCCCTTGCTGAGCGAAAGGCTGGTTGTGTTGGCGGCCTTTTTGATCAACCTGGGCCTCAATGTGTTGTGGAGTTGGTTGTTTTTTGTGCAGCATCGCCCCGATTGGTCTTTGGTGGAGCTTTACTTTTTATGGGCTTCCATTGTGGTCATGATGGTGGTCACTTGGCGCCACAGCCGCTTGGCCGCCGTGTTGTTGGTGCCCTATTTGGCATGGGTCACTACCGCGGGTTTTTTGAATCAGGCCAACATCACTCTGAACGGCCCGTTTTAGTTCGCTGGGTTGTGGCCAGCCATGTCAGCATGACCTCACAGGTCTGCTGCGGATCTTCTTCATGGGCCAAATGGCCTAAGCCCTCAAAAAAATGCGTCTGCGCGTGCGGCAGCAGCAGGGCGGTTTGGTGGGCCTGAGAGGGGCTTACCGTTTGGTCGTTGCTGCCAATGCACATCAGCACCGGGCCCTTGAGCTGCTGCAAGCGCTCCTCTAGTGCCTGCACGTTCCAGCTGGACATCATGCTCAGCACGCCATTGATGTGGGTGGAAGACGCCAGCAAGCTGCCGTAGTAGCTGAGGTCTTGCGCGCTCAGGCGTGAGCCGGTGGAGGCAATCAGGCGCTCTACTTTTTCAGGCGTGGCCCAAAACTTAGAAGTTAAAAATCCGCTGGCGGGGTTGAGCGCCATGAGTTTGGCCGCAGGCGGAAACAGCCAATACGCCAGTCCGGGCAAAGCCAGCCAAGCGGGGTTGAGCGCCACTAGGGCGGTGTGCGCCACCGCGCGGCTGTGTTGCAACACCCAATGCGCGCCCAGCGCGGCACCGGCTGAATGCCCCACCACCACGCTGGGCTTAAGGTGGAGGGCGTGCAGCAGTTGGTCTACAAAGCCCGACATATTGGGCAAAGACAAGCTCAGGCTTTGGTGTGGTGTGGTGAAGGCGTGACCCGGCAAGTCGGGGCACACCACCGTAAATTGCTGCGCCAACACCGGTAGCATGCGCCGCCACGTGTGGGTGGACGCTCCGGTGCCATGCAGCAAGAGCATGACGGGGCCTTGCCCCATGACCTGAACATGCCAGCGCAGCCCCGGGGTGCTCACAAACTGGCTGTGCGCGGCATGCGGCCACTGCGCTTTGTAGGCGTCCCAGTTCATGGGAGGGTATAGGGAAGACCACATAGCGGCAACCTACAACTTCAGGCTTTGAGCTGCATCAAGTCTCCCACCACGTTGGCCATACGCTGGGCTTGCACATGGGGCATGGGAAAGTAGGTGGCCCCCATGGTGGCCGCAAGCTGCTGAGCTTTGGCCTCCGGCTGAACGGCTGTGTCGATCCACAAAGCGCTCCAGCCCTGAGCACGCCATTGGCCTGCGGCTTGCAAGGCGTCTGCCTGCGCCTGAGGGCGCCCACCCACCCCTTTAAGTGTGACGTTGGCGCGACCATCGCTCAACACCACCAACAGGGGCGTGGAGCCTTGACGCTTCAAGTTTTGTGCCGTTTGCAAGGCTGCTTGCAAGCCCAAGGCTACCGGTGTGCCGCCGCCGCCGGGCAGGCCTGCCAAGGCGCGCTTGGCCCGCACCAAAGAGCGGGTGGGGGGCAGCAACACAGTTGCGCT
>CAMAXR010000119.1 GCA_945862195.1 Hylemonella gracilis | reverse complement strand
GCGTCGTCTTTAGGAGACTCGGCCACCATGCACTCAGTGGTCAACATGAGGCTGGCCACAGACGCTGCGTTTTGCAATGCAGTGCGTGTCACCTTGGTGGGGTCCAAAATACCCATTTCGATCATGTCGCCGTAGGTGTCGTTGGCAGCGTTGAAGCCGTAGTTGCCTTTGCCGGCCAACACAGCATTCACCACCACAGAGGCTTCGCCACCGGCGTTGAACACGATTTCGCGCAGAGGCGCTTCAATGGCCTTGAGCACCAGCTTCACGCCGGCATCTTGATCAGCGTTGTCGCCTTTGATGTCGCCTGCCGCTTGGCGTGCGCGCAGCAAGGCCACGCCACCACCCGCCACAATGCCTTCTTCGACTGCAGCACGGGTAGCGTGCAGAGCGTCTTCTACGCGGGCTTTCTTTTCTTTCATTTCCACTTCGGTAGCAGCACCCACCTTGATCACGGCCACACCGCCAGCCAACTTGGCCACGCGCTCTTGCAGCTTTTCACGGTCGTAGTCGCTGGTGGCTTCTTCGATTTGCACGCGGATTTGCTTGACGCGGGCTTCAATGTCAGCAGCAGCGCCGTTGCCGTCGATGATGATGGTGTTTTCTTTGGCCACTTCGATGCGCTTGGCTTGGCCCAGGTCGGTCAGCTGCACTTTTTCGAGGGTCAAGCCCACTTCTTCGGCAATCACTTTGCCGCCGGTCAAGATGGCAATGTCTTCCAACATGGCTTTGCGACGGTCGCCAAAGCCTGGCGCCTTCACGGCCACAACCTTCAAGATGCCACGAATGGTGTTGACCACCAAAGTTGCCAAGGCTTCGCCTTCGACGTCTTCAGCAATGATCAGCAAAGGACGTCCAGCTTTGGCCACGGCTTCCAGTGTGGGCAACAGGTCGCGAATGTTGCTGATTTTTTTGTCAAACAACAACACGAAGGGGTTGTCCAAAATGGCGGCTTGCTTCTCAGGGTTGTTGATGAAGTAAGGGCTCAGGTAGCCGCGGTCAAACTGCATACCTTCCACGATGTCGAGCTCGTTGTCCAAGCTCTTGCCGTCTTCCACAGTGATCACGCCTTCTTTGCCCACTTTGTCCATAGCCTTGGCGATGATGTCGCCAATAGAGCTGTCGCTGTTGGCAGAGATAGAACCCACCTGAGCAATTTCTTTGGAAGTGGTGGTGGGCTTGGTGGCCTTTTTGAGCTGCTCCACCAAAGCGGTGACAGCTTTGTCGATGCCGCGCTTCAAGTCCATAGGGTTCATGCCTGCGGCCACGTACTTCATGCCTTCGCGCACGATGGCTTGAGCCAACACGGTGGCAGTAGTGGTGCCGTCGCCAGCGTTGTCGCTGGTTTTGGAAGCCACTTCTTTCACCATTTGTGCGCCCATGTTTTGGAGCTTGTCTTTGAGCTCAATTTCCTTGGCCACGGACACACCGTCCTTGGTCACGGTGGGGGCGCCGAAAGAGCGCTCGAGCACCACATTGCGGCCTTTAGGGCCTAGGGTCACTTTGACCGCGTTGGCCAAAATGTTCACGCCTTCCACCATACGGGCGCGTGCATCACCACCAAAAATTACGTCTTTTGCTGCCATTTGATCTTCTCCAAATTCAGTTCAATAAATACAAATTACTTTTCAACCACGGCAAAGAGGTCGTCCTCTTTCATCACCAGCAACTCATCGCCATCCACCTTGACGGTTTGGCCAGAGTATTTGCCGAACAAGACGCGGTCGCCCACTTTCACGTTCATGGCAATCAGTTCGCCTTTGTCATTCTTTTTGCCAGGACCTACAGCCAGCACTTCACCTTGATCGGGCTTTTCAGCCGCGCTGTCAGGAATGACGATGCCAGAGGCGGTTTTGGTTTCGTTTTCCACGCGTTTCACAATCACGCGGTCGGCCAGAGGGCGCAGTTTCATCAGACTCTCCTTCAATAAGAAACAACTGTTTAAAAAACATAGCACCAAAGTTGGTGCTCATTAACTTCGTAACGCGGGGATGGACTGCTACAAAGTGTTAGCACTCATCTCCTGCGAGTGCTAATCTTAAGGCACTTTAGGTGTTTTTCAAGAGCTGAGTGCTCAAGTGGCTAGAAATTAATGGCGGGCCTGCGCACGGAAGAGGCTTCCATATACCGCCAGCGCCCAATGTAGGCCGACACCACCAAGGCCAATGCGCCGCAGGCGCAAATCAAAAGTAGGGGGGTGCCCCATTCGTGGTTGAAAGCGCCAAACATGCTGGCTTTAATGCCCTTGACCACCCAAGTCATGGGCAACCAAGGGCTGACCCACTCGTACAAGCTGCCGCTCAGCTCCACGGGCAGCAGCCCGCCAGAGGCCGAGGTTTGCAGGGTGAGCAGCACCATAGACAAGGCCTTGCCCGCATCTCCAATAGCGCGTACCAACCCAATCACGATCAGCATGAAGCTCAGGGCCGAAAGGGCCAGCATCAAGCTCAAGCCACCCAAATGCACCACCGGAATGCCCAGCACCCAGACCACGGTGATCAGCACCAAAGCCGCTTGAACCAACACAATCAGGGCCGGAAAAGTGACTTTGCCCATCAGCTGAGCCACAGGGTGAAACACCTGTGCTTGGCGCGGCTGCAACCGCACATGGATCAAGAACGCCGCAATACCCGCCCCAAGCCACAACGCAGCCGGGATGATGTTGGGCGCAAAACCGCTGCCGTGGTTGAGAACGGGCGCTTCAATTTCCAACACCAAATCTACGGAGTGCGCCAGTCCGCGAGGGCTTTCGCCTAAAGGCGTCATGGTGGATTCCGGTAGGGCGCCCACCAGCAACTCCATGCCCAAGGCCAGTCTTTTTTGACCCGCCCACAAGGCTTCGGCGCCTTGGTGCAGGCGCTCGCTGCCTTTTGAAACATCGTGTGCGCCATGTGACAGCTGTTCCAACATCGTGTCGTCCGGCAGGCGCGAGACCAGGCTACGCATACCGGTCCGGTAGTCGCGTATGCCAAACACCAAGGTGGTCACCCCGCTTGAAACCTGCGTGGCCCCTTGGCTGAGTTTTTGATGGGCCTCCAGCGATGCGACCAAACCTTGGTCGAACTGGGTCATGCCCGTGGCCAGTTCTTCAAGGCCATCGGTCAAGCGCGTTGGTGTCATAAAGCTAGCGGCGGCCTCATTTTTATAGCCCGCCACGCCGTTTAACAACTGTTGCTGGCCTTGCCGAAGTTGGGTCAGGCTCTTTTGAAAGTCGTTATGGCCCTGCGCAAGGGCAGCTGCGCCACGGTTGAGGCTGCGCAGGTCGTCCACGGGGGGGAGCTGCGCTTCCATATTGCGAACGGCATCGCCCAATTTTTTAAAGCCCTCGACCGATTGGTCCACGCCTTGTTGCAGCTTTTGGCTGCCCAGCTGCACATCTGCGGTCGCTTTGGCATTGACCTGACCGCCCGCACTCAGATCCAGCGCCCCATCACGCAGCCGTTCCATGCCTGTGCGAAGTTGTGTGAGCCGGTCTTGTGAGCCCGAGGCCTCCGTCAGCACCAAGGCCCAACGGCGCTCGTTGAGCTTTTCATTGACTTGCTGGGACAGCTCCCGGTCAAACTGACGCGCCAAGCTGGCGCTCTCGTAGCTGTTACCGGCCGATGTGAACACCGTCAATTTTCCCGCGCCGGGTGCAGCGCCTGGCAGCGCGTTGGAGCTGAAATCGGACGGAATGATGAGTGCAAAAGCCAGCTGCCCACGGCGCACTTGGTCACGTGCAGTGGCTTCGTCGGCCAGCTCAATAAATCCAAATTGCTCGCGCTGTTTCAGCTCGGCCACCACATCGCGCCCCATATTGAATACATCGTTGCGGTAGGTCACGTCTAGGTCCAAATTCACCAAGCCCACCGGCAGCGCGCGCGAATTGGCGGCAGGGTCCCACACGCTGGAGAGGTACAAAATAGTGAAGAGCGCAGGAATGAGCGTGACCGCTAAGCTGGCGATCAGCATTTTGGGAAACCTGAATACAAAGCCCAGTTCGTAGCGGGCAATGTGCAAAACTTGTCGTAAAAAATTCATATAACCTTTGAGTGTAAGTGCTGGTGGCAAGGGAAGACAGCGAGCACCAAGGAGTGTGAATCAAGGTTTTTGAGACCCCAAATGTTCTAGCTCTAAACTTGAGTGCCGCTGCTCAGCGGTTCATTCATCAGTTATTTCATGGGTTGATTGGGGAGTGCAAATTTGAATCGGTGGTTCCGTGCGGTGTCAGGCTTGGGCTATGTGGGCGTCTTGGGCTTTGTCCTCGTGGCTGCATTGCTGGCTGTGGATATCCATGGGCGGCCCCAACCGCTGCCTGTTGCCCAAGGTGTTTGGGCTGATCGCCCTGCACAAGCAGCGCAGCACTTCAGCTTAGAAGCCTCGGGCTTGATCCCCATGCCCGACAACACCCCCGCGGCGCACGCCAGCAATTTGTTGCCCATGCCCGGCACCCATTCGCAGGCACTTTGGGCATTTTGGTTTGCCGGTACCCGCGAGAGTGCACCCGATGTGCGGGTGGCGGCTTCGGCCTTTGACCGCGCCAGCCAAGCCTGGACGCCCACCCGTTGGGTGGTCAACCGCGAGTCCACCGGCGCTGCACTTGGGTTTGCCAAACGCCGTATTGGCAACCCCGTACCGTGGCGCGACGCTGCCGGACGCGTGCACTTGTTTGTGGTAGCCACGGGCTTAGGCGGCTGGGCCGCTGGCCGCGTGCTGCATTTGCAAAGCAAAGCGCCAGTGGCTAGAGAGTTGTTAAACGAGGTGGAGTTTGAACCCCTACGGGTGTTGCCCTTGGCTTGGGGTTGGAACATCAGCCACCTAGTGCGTGCCATGCCCTTGCCCTTGGCCGATGGCGGCATGGTGCTGCCGGTGTACTTTGAGTTGTCCAGCAAATACCCAGTGGCCTTGCGGTTTGATGCACATGGGGGGTTTAGAGGCATGGATCGCATGTCGCAAGGGAGGGAAGTGCTGCAGCCTACGTTGCTCATGCAAAGCCCCACGCAGTGGCTGGCCCTGATGCGCGACAGCAGCCGCGATGGCCTTGTCCACGCCAGCCAAACGCAAGATGCCGGCCGCAGCTGGGTCGATTTGCCCGAGCTCACCCTGAAACATGCCGACAACTCTCTGGCTGGTTTGTCGCTTTCAGCCACGCCACATGTGCTGGTGCACAACCCTCAGGCTGTAGGCCGCAATGAGCTGGATTTGAGTGTGTCAGCCGACGGTTTGCAGTGGCAAGAAGCCTTGACCCTTGTCAAGGGCGGCTCAGCGGATGAGTTTTCATACCCCTCAGTGGTGTGGCAAGACCA
>CAMAXR010000118.1 GCA_945862195.1 Hylemonella gracilis | reverse complement strand
CAACTTATAAGCGCACCAAGTAGCCACCATGGCACTGCCCATCGCACCCCAAAAAATGCTTGCAAGGCCCCAATGCTCAATCAAGGCGCCGCCTGCCAAACCGCCCACCACTCCAGTTAATCCATAAGCAATGAGGCTGTAGAGGGCCTGACCGCGGCCCCTTAAGGCTGCTGGGAAGTGTTGCGATATCAAATGAATGCATACTGAGTGGTGGGCGGCAAACGTGACCGCATGCAGCAACTGCGCCAGCAACAGCGCGGGCCAATAGTCCGCTCCAGCAGCGGTGCACCCCATACGTATAAAGGTCAACAACGCAGCCACGCACAACCAAGAACTTAAGGGCAACCACGGCAACCAGCGGCTCTGGGTAAAGAACCAGACAATTTCCACCAAAACCGAAGCTCCCCACAGTAAACCAATGACAGTCTTGCTGTAGCCTAGGGCGTCCAAGTACAGCGACAAGAAAAAGTAAACCGCCATATGCGCCAACACATGAAAAAACACGCTGGCAAACAACCATTGCACCAAAGGTTGCTTGAGCACCGGCCACACAAGGCGCTTGCTTGTATAAGCTGACGAGGCATCCGCCTCTTCTTTTAAGTTGGGGAGTGCCCAAGCACAAGCCACCACGGCGGCCAAGGTGACCACGGTCCATGCCGGAAAGTGCTGGATACCAAAGTATTCAAACCACACACCGGCCAACATCACGGTGATAAAAAACCCCAAAGAGCCCCAAAGGCGAACTCGGCCGTAGCGCTTGGCGTCAAATTCCCCGTCTCGGCTGACCAAGTGCGCCATGGCTGCTTCGCTAATGGGCATCATGCCGCTGGTGTGGGTGAACATCACCACCAACACCAAAGCCACCCAGGCAAAACTTCCCGGTATCCAAAGGCCAAAAGAGGCCAGCAACGCTACCGTGGCTCCCAATCGCAACCACTTGACGCGCTCGCCCGTGTGGTCGCTTAAAGCGCCCCAAGCGTAGGGGGCAAAGATGCGTGTGGCCGATTGAATGGCGGTGAGCATGCCAATGGCCAAAAGGCTAAAGCCGCTGTCCTTAAGCCATAAAGGCAGGTAAGGATTGAAAAAACCAATGTGCGCAAAATAAGTGGCAGAAAGCGCCGCAAACGGCACCAACACATGACGCCGATCAGACACGACAGAGGTCAAGCGCTGGCCGCAATGGGGCCGTGACTGCCGCGCGTCAACTGCACATCGCCGCATTGGGCGCGATGGTGCAAGGCATGCTCCATCACCACCAAAGCCAACATGGCCTCGGCTATGGGCGTGGCGCGCAAGCCCACGCAGGGGTCGTGACGGCCTTTGGTGATGACTTCAGTGCGGTTGCCCTGCACGTCAATTGATTCGCGCGGCACCAAAATAGAGCTGGTGGGCTTGATGGCTATAGACACTTCCAAATCTTGTCCGGTAGAAATGCCTCCCAGCACCCCACCTGCACGATTGGACATAAAGCCCTGCGGCGACAAGCCATCGCCATGCATACTGCCGCGGTGGGCCACGCTCTCAAAACCTGCGCCGATTTCAACGCCCTTGACGGCGTTGATGCCCATCATGGCGTACGCAATGTCAGCGTCCAGCTTGTCAAACAATGGTTGCCCCAAGCCCACCGGCATGTGACTTGCTGTGACACGCAAACGCGCCCCACAAGAGTCACCCGACTTGCGCAAGTCTTCCATGTAGGTCTCTAGGTAAGACACATTGGCACAGGGTGCAAAAAATGGGTTTTGGTTGACGTGTTCCCAAGATTCAAACGCAATGGCTTGATCGCCAATTTGGGTCATGCAGCCGCGAAACTCTGTGCCGTAGGTTTGCCGCATCCACTTTTTGGCCACCGCCCCAGCTGCCACCATGGGTGCAGTCAAGCGTGCCGAGGACCTGCCCCCGCCTCTAGGGTCGCGAATGCCGTATTTGTGCCAATAGGTGTAGTCCGCATGGCCGGGCCGAAAGGTTTGCAGGATGTTGCCGTAGTCTTTACTGCGCTGGTCGGTATTGGCGATCAGCAGGCAAATGGGGGTGCCGGTGGTGTGCCCCTCGTAAACGCCCGAGACAATTTGCACTGCATCGAGTTCATTGCGCTGGGTGACGTACTTGGAGGTGCCCGGACGGCGGCGGTCCAAGTCGGGCTGAATGTCAGATGCACTCAAGGCCAGCCCTGGGGGGCAACCGTCTATGACGCAGCCAATGGAGGGGCCGTGTGATTCACCAAAGTTGGTAACTGCAAAAAGATGTCCGAAAGTATTGCCGCTCATGGGTGGCAATTATCCCCCGTAACTTAGGGCTTATCCGTTGGCCGAGGAGTCATTGGTCTCTTCTGGCCAATCGCGTATGTATGCCTTGAGCATTTTGTTTTCAAAGTTTTGGCTGTCCACCACAGCTTTGGCCACATCGTAAAAGCTGATCACGCCCATCAGCATGCGGCTTTCAATGACCGGCATGTAACGAGCGTGGCGCTCGAGCATCATGCGGCGCACTTCGTCCAGGTCGGTTTGTGTGGTGCAGGTTAGGGGATGGTCGTCCATGGCGGTGCGCACGAGTGTGGTGCCCACTTGACCGCCATTTTTTTGGATTTGCAGAATCACCTCGCGAAAGGTCAACATGCCCACCAGGTCGCCATGCTCCATGACCACCAAAGAACCAATGTCTTTTTCAGCCATGATGGCCACCGCCTCAGCCAATAGCTGGTCGGGCTTCACCGTAAACAAGGTGTTGCCTTTGACGCGAAGGATGTCACTGACTTTCATGATGTTGCTCCTCAAGTGTCCGGCCACTGCATGACCATGCCTGTTTTTATCAGATAAACCGTATGTATTATGAGCTCAGATCAACACTTCGCTCAATAAAGAAGACCTGTGCATGCCTCTGATGGACATCAATGCGGTTCTTGGATCGGGATGAAGCAACAAAGCATCTGCAAGAGGGGTAATGGGCGTGAGTTCTGGGTTCACCAACATCACATAGCGCCCTTCGGACTCATCCAATCGACCGATCCAATCCATCGCTTGCAACTGCTCCAGCACATCCTCCAGCTGAACGGGGTTGACGCTCAGCACTTCGGCCAGCTCAGTGATGGTCAAGCCCCGACGGCTGGGGGCGGCTTGCTTGAGTTGCTCAAGCACTTCTAAAGCCAAGGCAAACTCCCAACCCGCAGTACCGCCTGGCCGGGTCACACCGGCCAACAGGCTCGGCAAATAAGCCGCCACTACAGCGCCCAGCAGCACAATGACCCAGACCATATAAATCCAAATCAACAAAATGGGCACGGTAGCAAACGCCCCGTACACCGCGGAAAACGTGGGCACAAGTATCAAGTAAAGGCCAAGCAACACCTTAGCCAGCTCAATGCCCGCAGCGGCAGCCAAACCACCTAACCATGAATGGGTCCATTTCACAGGTGCGTTGGGTACATACTGATAAGTGGCCGCCATGGCCGCAGCCACCATTAAAAACTCCAAGGCATCCAACAGCAGCCTTAAACCACCCGGCATGACCGCCACGACTCCCCTAGACTCGGACAGCAAATACGACGTGATGGTGAGGCTGGCCCCCAACAACAAAGGGCCTAGTGTGATGGCCGTCCAGTACACCAGCAGGCGTTGCCCCCAGGGCCTGGGTCGGCGCACACGCCAAATGTTATTGAGCGTGCGGTCAATGGTCAGCACCAAGCTCAAAGCCGTTAAAAACAACACCGTAAAACCAGCCCACCCCAACTGACCCGCTTTGCCCGCAAACTGGGTTAAGTAGCCCAGCACCTGTTTAGAGATGTTGTATGGAATCAGGCTGTCTATAAGCCAGCGCTGCAGCACCTCTTGCATGGTGGCAAACATGGGTAAAGCTGTTAATACCGCCAAAGCCACGGTCATCAAGGGTACCAACGCGATGGTGGTGGTGAAGGTCAAGCTGCTGGCCGTCAGGCCCAAACGGTCCTCACGAAACCGTTCACTTAACGTGAGTGCCGTAGTTTTCCAAGGAAAGCGGGCTACATCAGCCGCCAATTTACCCAATACACGGCGGTTTTGCGGCTGCAATGTGTGGTCATCGTTCATGTCGCTATGATGCCACCCGATGGATTCCATAGACACCCAAGTGAGACGCATACGATTTTTAGCGGTTCTGAGCTTGTTGGGCTTGATCGTGTTGGGCTTGGCGTGGGAACTGTGGTTAGCTCCCTTGCGTCCTGGCGGCTCTTGGATGGCCCTTAAAGTCTTGCCCCTGTGTCTTCCACTGGTGGGCTTTTTAAAACACCGTATGTACACCTTCCGTTGGGTCAGCCTGGTGGTGTGGTTGTATTTCACCGAAGGCGCGGTACGCGCCTACAGCGACCCTTGGCCTAGCGCTGCATGTGCAGCACTTGAAGTGGCTTTATGTCTCTTGCTGTTTGCGGCCTGCACCCTGCATGTTAGGCAGCGTCAACGGATGGCACAAGGAACCGTATGACTTCTCATCACCATTTAGTTGAACAACTCCGACAGATTTGTGGCCCGGCCAATGTGCTGACCGAAGGGGACTTGACCGCCTGGGAATTGGACTGGCGAAAGCGCGAGCGCGGCAAGGCCTTAGCCGTGGTGCGCCCTGCCAACACCTCTGAAGTGGCGGCTGTGGTCAAAGCCTGCGCAGCGGCACAGGTCAGCATGGTGCCTCAAGGCGGTAATACCGGCATGGTGGTGGGCTCCACCCCTGACGCCAGTGGCCAACAAGTGGTGCTGAGCCTAACGCGCATGAACCAAATCCGCAACATAGATGCAGGCAACCTCACCATCACCCTAGATGCGGGTTGCGTGCTGCAAACCATTCAGGAAGCCTGTGAAGCAGAAGGATTTTTGTTTCCTTTGAGCCTAGCTTCTGAAGGCAGCTGCACCATCGGTGGCAACTTGGGCACCAACGCCGGCGGCACGCAGGTGGTCAGGTTTGGCAATACCCGCGAGCTCTGCCTAGGCCTGGAGGTGGTGACCGCGCAAGGCGACATTTGGAGCGGCTTAACCGGTTTGCGCAAAGACAACACCGGCTACGACCTGCGGCACTTGTTTATTGGCTCAGAAGGCACGCTGGGCGTGATCACCGCTGCCACCATGAAGCTCTACCCCATGCCCAAAGCCCAGCTCACCGCTTACGCGGCCGTGCCCTCTATGGAACAAGCTGTGGATTTGTTGGGTTTGGCGCACCAACACTTAAACGCAGGCCTTACGGGGTTTGAGGTCATGGGTCAATTTGCACTGAGCTTGGTGGTCAAGCACTTTCCCCAACAGCGCGTGCCGTTTTGGGAGTCGTCTCCCTGGTGCGTGGTGCTTGAACACTCCGACCAAGAGTCAGAGGCCCATGCCCGAGA
>CAMAXR010000117.1 GCA_945862195.1 Hylemonella gracilis | reverse complement strand
GCAAAAACAAAAAAACCATGCCCGAAAAAATGTTGATCATGAAGTTTGACCCCAAGGCTCGCAAGCACGTGGAATACAAAGAAATCAAACTGAAGTAATTTCAGACTGGTTGAGGTGTACTCGCCCCAAACCCGCCCCTGTGGCGGGTTTTTTTATGGCCATCAACTGTTCACAAGGGTTTTCACTGGGACAGAGGTTGTCATTGAGGTGCAATAGTGCGGCTTGCAAGTTTGTAACGGTTTTTTCCAATCGCAAGGACCTCACATGAAAGCTCTCAAAATCGTCTTTTCTTTAGTATTTGCCAGCCTGCTGGCGGCCTGCGGCCACCTCAACACCCCGCCTTCGGCCAACGTAGCACCCCAAGAACTTCGGGTCAACATTTTTCCGGGTGGGTTTAACTGGCCGATATGGGCCGGACAAGAAAAAGGGTACTTTGCACGCCACGGCGTCGTGGTTAAAACCATCGACACCCCCAACTCCCGTGAGCAGCTCACCGGCTTGATCAATGGTCAATTTGAAATTGCCATGACGGCTGTAGACAACCTGCTGGCCTACCGGGAAGGGCAAGGCGCCGTGCCAATTGATGGCAGCAACCTGATTGCCGTGATGGGCGCCGACAACGGCTTTTTGCGAATCGGCGCTCAACCGAATGTGAAAAGCTTTAACGACCTCAGGGGCACCACCTTGTCGGTCGACGCTCTGACCACAGGCTACGCCTTTGTGCTGCTTGAAGTGCTGGAGCGCAATGGTCTGAAGCTCGACCGCGATTACAAAACCGTATCGGCTGGCGGCGTGCTGCAACGCTACAACGACTTGGTGGCCGGCAAGCACTCGGCCACCATGTTGATTGCACCTTTTGACGTGCTGGCTAAAGAAAAGGGCATCAATGTGTTGGTCGATGCATCAGCAGCTTTAGGCAGCTATCAGGGGCTGGTGGCTGGTGTGCGCAAAAACTGGGCCGAACAAAACCAAACAGCCATGGTGGGTTACATACGTGGCTACCGCAGCGCCCTGGATTGGCTGTACGACCCCAAAAACAAAGAGGCCGCTTTAGAAATTTTTATGAAGAACGTCAAGGGAGCCACCCGCCAAAGTGCTGAAACCAGTTACGGCATCTTGCTGGACCCCAAAAACGGCTTCACCCGGGACGCCGCCATTGACGTTGCCGGCGTGCGCACAGCAGTTCAGTTGCGAGAAAAATACGGCAAGCCACAGAAAAAAATGCAACCGATTGAAAGCTATATAGATACCAGCTACCACAGAGCTGCCGCGCGGTAATCACTGAGATAAAAAACCGAGAGAAAAACCATCCGCCAGCTGAACTCTCCTCAGCTGGCGGATGGTTAGTCTGTGAACTGAATTGATAATCGCGCCGAATTATTTAGGAGACACATGATCACTCAAGCACAGCGCCAGCAGGCTGCAGATGCTTTGCTGCAAGCCGAAATCAAGCGTCAACCTATCCAGCAGGTCAGCAAAACTTGGCCTGAGATGCAAATTGAAGACGCCTATGCCATTCAGCAGTTGTGGGCAGAAGGCCGCGTGAAGGCGGGTGCTCGCGTGGTGGGCAACAAAATTGGCCTGACCAGCCGCGCCATGCAAATGGCCTCCAAAATGACCGAGCCCGATTACGGCGTGCTGCTGGACGACATGTTGTACCCCGACGGCGCCCGCATTGCGGCATCGCGCTTTCATGCGCCGCGCCTGGAAGTAGAACTGGCATTTGTGTTGGGCAAACCCTTGGGCGGCAGTGCTGGGGGACCCAAAATTACCATCTATGACGTGCTGGACGCCACCGCTTACATCACCCCAGCGCTGGAAATCATTGACTATCGCACCGAGGTGCCGCGCGCCATCACCGACACCATTGCCGACAACGCCGCAGCTGCCGCCATGGTGACGGGGGGACGTGTAGTCAAGCCTATGGATGTGGACTTGCGTTGGCTAGGCGCCACGTTGTCTAAAAACGGCGTGATTGAAGAGTCCGGTATGTCTGCAGCCATCATGGGCCATCCGGCCAACGGCATTGTTTGGTTGGCCAACAAGTTGGCTTTGCACGGCACCGTGATGCAAGCGGGTCATATTTTGCTGGCGGGCTCTTTCACAAGGCCCGTCAACATTGCGGCAGGCGACGTGATTCATGCGGACTTTGGCCCCTTGGGCTCCATTGGCGTTTCCTTTTCTTGATGAAGGATTTGTCCGTGGAACTGCCAATCAACCACTTCAAACGCGCGATTCAAAACGGCCAACAACAAATTGGCCTGTGGTGCACCTTGTCCAGCCCCTATGGACTGGAAATGCTGGCGGGCTCCGGCTTTGATTGGCTGCTGATCGACACCGAGCACTCGCCCAGCGATGTGTTGGGCGTTATGGCGCAACTTCAATCGGTAGCGCCCTACCCCGTTTCTGCTGTGGTGCGCCCCGCTTGGAACGACCCAGTGCTTATCAAACGCTATTTGGATATTGGCGCTCAAACCCTGCTGCTGCCCTATATACAAAACGCACAAGAAGCCGAATCTGCGGTGCGCAGCGTGCGCTACCCCGCTGGGGGCGTCCGTGGGGTTTCCGCACTGACTCGGGCCTCGCGCTTTGGACGCATTAAAAACTATGCCCAGCGCTGCGAAGAAGAGCTCTGCTTGCTGGTACAAATTGAAACCCTAGAAGCCTTGGACCAGCTCGAAGCCATTGCGTTGGTTGATGGCATTGACGGTGTGTTCATTGGCCCGGGCGACTTGGCCGCCAGCATGGGTTACTTGGGCCAACCCGGTCACCCTGAAGTAGTGAAAAAAATTGAACGTGCCCTCAGCCGCCTTAAGGCCTGTGGCAAGCCGTCGGGCATCTTGACGGGCGATGCAGCCTTGGCCCAACAATTCATTCAATGGGGCACGGTGTTTACTGCAGTGGGCGTTGACGTGGCCTTGCTGGCCAACGCCTCCAGTGCACTCAGCCAATCTTTCAAAACAAATTAAAACCACGTACAACCACGTCAAAACCATTCACAACACTTGTCATGAACACATCCCACACCGCACCCGTCGCCGTTCCAGCACCCCAAGCCAACCCTGCACACCCTGTTAAAGCCGATTACCTGCGCATTGCCACCGAAGAAGCATTTGCGCCGCCTGAGCTTTTTGGCATGTACAAAAAGGTTCTAGAAGAAGGCAAAGCAGACAAAGGCTTCAGCAGCTTGTGGGGCTTTCACTTCAACAACCCTGCGCCGCGTGTGCAACACATTCTTAAGTACAACCAAGAGATGGGTGCAGAGCGTCTGGCGCATATGGATGCTGCGGGCATTGACATTCAGGTGCTGTCGCTCACCTCTCCAGGCGTGCAAGTGTTTGATGAGCCCACCGCCGTGAGCTATGCGCGCCATGCCAACGACTTTTTGCGTGACGCCATTCAAAAGCACCCCACCCGCTTTGTGGGCTTAACGGCCATTGCACCGCAAAACCCAGCGGAGGCCGCCAAAGAAATTCAGCGAGGCGCCACCCAACTAGACATGCGCGGCGTCATCGTCAATTCCCACACCCACGGCGAATATTTGTCAGACCGCAAGTTTTGGGACATCTTTGCCGCCGCTGAAGCGCATGACCAACCCATCTACCTGCACCCCTGCAGCCCTCCCGACGCCATGATCCAACCGTTTTTTGAAGCGGGCTTGGACGGTGCGGTGTTTGGATTTGGTGTGGACACCAGCTTGAGTGCGCTGCGGCTCATTACCGCTGGGGTGTTTGACCATTTTCCCAAGCTGCAAATTATTTTGGGGCACATGGGCGAGGCCCTGCCCTTCTGGGCCTACCGCTTGGACTACATGCACCGCGCCACCTCACGCGCGAACCGCTATGAGAGTCTAAAACCGCTGAACAAAAAACCCAGCGAATACCTGCAGCAGAACTTTTATGCCACCAACAGCGGCGTGGCGTGGGAGCCCGCCATCAAGTTCACCCAAAACTTTATGGGCGAAGACCGCGTCATGTATGCCATGGATTACCCTTACCAACACGAGGTAGACGAGGTCAATATCCTGGATAACATGGACATGACTCTTGCAACCAAGCGGAAATTCTTTCAAACCAATGCGCAAACTTTGTTCAAAATCAAGCTTTAACATCGTCACCCCAAACTACATTACCTATCGCCTTTTAATGACTGGAGATCATTTATGAAAAAACGCACCTTACTTTCTGTCACCTTCGTCGCGGCCGCTGTTTTGTCTTTGGCATCTTTGGGTGCCGCCGCCCAAGACAACAAATTCAAAATTGGCCTGATCATTCCGCTCACGGGCCCTCAGTCCACCACCGGTATTCAAATTGAAGCCGCGGCACGCCTTTACATGGCGCAGCACGGCGACACCGTGGCAGGCAAAAAAATTGAACTCATCGTGCGCGACGATGCCGCCACTCCTGATGTGACCAAGCGCATTGCGCAAGAGCTGGTGGTTAAAGACAAAATCAACGTCATGGCTGGTTTTGGTGTCACGCCTGCCGCCTTGGCTGCTGCGCCCATTGCCACCCAATCTAAAACGCCTTTGGTGGTCATGGCGGCTGCCACTTCCAGCATCACCCAAGCTTCGCCCTACATCATCCGGACCAGCTTCACCATTCCTCAGGCTGCGGTGTCTATGGCCGACTGGGCACCTAAAAACGGTATCAAAAAAGTGGTGACCTTAGTCAGCGACTACGGCCCAGGCTTTGACGCTGAAAAATTCTTCAAAGACCGCTTGGCCTTCAATGGTGGCGAAGTGGTTGAAAGCATGCGCGTGCCCTTGCGCAACCCCGACTTTGCCCCCTTCTTGCAAAAAGTGCGCGAAACTAAGCCTGACGCCTTGTTTGTGTTTGTGCCCTCAGGTGCAGGTGCTGCCGTCATGAAGCAGTTTTTGGAGCGCGGCTTGGACAAGGCTGGCATCAAACTCATTGGTACGGGTGACCTGACCGATGACGACCAATTGAACGGCATGGGCGATGGCGCTTTGGGTGTGGTCACTGCGCACCACTACTCGGCTTACCACCAGTCTCCCACCAACAAAAAGTTTGTAACCGCCTTTGAAAAAGCCAATAAGGGCATGCGCCCCAACTTCATGGCCATGGGTGGCTACGACGGCATGCGCGTGATTTATGAAGCGTTGCGCGCCTCTAAAGGCCAAGGCGGTGGCGATGCCTTGTTAGATGCCATGAAAGGCCAAATTTTTGAAAGCCCACGCGGCCCCATGTTTATTGATGCGCAAACCCGCGACGTGGTACACAACATGTACCTTCGCAAAGTGGAGCGCAAAGACGGCCAGCTGCACAACGTGGAGTTTGATGTCATCAAAGACATGAAAGACCCCGGCAAAACCAAATAAGCGGTTTGCAAACGGCACAAAGGGCTCCTGAGGGAGCCCTTTTTTATGCTGG
>CAMAXR010000116.1 GCA_945862195.1 Hylemonella gracilis | reverse complement strand
TGCCCAATCAACTGCACCCCAGCGCTCCATTTGGCAATGGGCTTGCTGATAAGAAGCGAAATAAAAGATCCGCCAAACCCCATGACCAAGGCAAACCCCAAGAGGGCGCCCAAATTCAGGCCGTTGGCAGTTAAAAACTTGTCCACTCCGAGCAGCGAAGACACCACGCCCAGCACCAGCACAATGGCCAGATTGGTCAGCACAAACAAGAGAATGCGTTTCATCAAAGGCTCCTTTAGGAATGATGCTCAGATGGTAAGGACTGGGGTCTTAAATTCCAACTTTGCACGCCATACCCCCACAAACTGTGCCAGTTTGGGGTTCAGGGGCCTGCATGGGCGCGAAGTGGACGAAACACCTCGGGGTCGTTGTAAAAACCGGGGTCGGCATTAGCGGGCCACCAGCCGGGCACACCCAATACTGGCAAGTGGGCAAACGGCTTGGCTGCGAGCCATTCGGCACTTAACAAGTGAGCGCACCAGTGGTCGCTGGCCGCAAAGTCTGCCGTGCTGGTCGGTCCGGCAGCGCCCCAAGACATGGGAGCTTCTGGCGGAATCCAAATCACGTGCGCGGTGATGGGCTTGCGTGGTACCTCCAGTTTTTCCAGCAAGGCGTGGCCAAACAACCACAAGCCCACCTCCGCCTGATTCTGGTGCCAGAGCTCCCACACCCGTCCCCAGTCTTTAGCCAGCAAAGCAGCCCAAAGCACTTGCGGCGCCTTCAGCCACGCGGCGTTTTCATCCACCAAAGTAAGCGCGTCGCGCACCGGCCCTCGGGTTAAGGTGCTGGGCTGCACGGCCAAAGCCTGGGCCTGCAAGTGGTTCAGGCGCTGCTTGAGCTTGGGGAAAAGCAGCCAACATAGGCCATTGAAAAAGTCGTGAGCGCCGTCACGGGTGGGCACGCAGGCTGTGTCAAAAATAAACTGCTCGTAGGCCACGCCCGATGGCAAGTCCAACTGCGGCACAAAACGCACCGGCGCCGGGTGGCCTTGTTCGTTTTGGGCACGGTTGAGGGCCTCGTGCACCGCAAAACCGCCCTGCAAGACGCTGCCCTCTACTTTTTGACCCAAGGCTTGATAAGGCGCCAGCCAAGGGGCCGACCAATCTATGCCATGGACCACGGCAACGCTTCGCCCGAGCGCAGGGGTTTGAGCTCGGCTTCACCCAGAGGAAAGCTGAGCGGCGGCGTCCAGCTTTCGCGCTTGAGGGTAATGGTGCTGGTATTACGCGGTAGGCCGTAAAAATCGGGGCCGTGGAAGCTGGCAAAGTCTTCGAGCCGGTGTAAAGCGCCTGCGGCGTCAAAAACCTCGGCATACATCTCTAAAGCCGCATGGGCGGTGTAGCAACCGGCGCAGCCACTGGCGTGTTCTTTTAAGTGTGCGGGGTGGGGGGCACTGTCAGTACCCAAAAAAAATTGCGGGCTGCCGCTGGTGGCGGCTTGCACCAAGGCTTGGCGGTGCACCTCGCGCTTCAAAACCGGCAAACAGTAATAGTGGGGGCGAATACCGCCCGTAAAAATGGCATTGCGGTTGTAAAGAAGGTGGTGCGCGGTGATGGTGGCGGCCGTATGCCGCCCAGCTTGCGTCACATACTGCGCGGCTTCTTGGGTGGTGATGTGCTCCATCACGATTTTGAGTTCCGGAAAATCACGGCGCAGGGGAATCAGCTGTTCCTCAATAAACACGGCCTCACGGTCAAACAAATCGACCTCGGGCGAGGTGACCTCGCCGTGCACCAAGAGCAGAAGCCCGTGGCGTTGCATGGCTTCTAGGGTGGGGTAAATGTTGCGGATTTTCGTCACCCCCGCATCGCTGTGGGTGGTGGCTCCCGCGGGGTAAAGCTTGCAAGCCACCACGCCGGCATCAGCCGCACGGGCGATTTCTTCTGGGGGCAAATGGTTGGTCAGGTACAGCGACATAAGCGGCTCAAATGCCAGCCCGGCAGGCACCGCCGCCAAAATACGCGCCTTGTACTCCAACGCGCCTTGCGCGGTCGTCACCGGCGGCTTGAGGTTGGGCATGATGAGCGCGCGGGCAAACTGGCGCGCCGTGTGCGGCACCACGGTGTGTAAAGCGGCGCCATCGCGAACATGCACGTGCCAGTCGTCGGGCCGAATCAGAGTTAAGGTGTCCATATGGGGCTGGTTTTGATCTGGTTTTAGGCTGAGTTGGGGCTTGAATTTATTCTTGTTCCGATTGTTGCTGCAAGGCCCACATGCCGGCATAGGTGCCGCCCAAGGCCAGCAGCTGGGCGTGGGTGCCGCGCTCTTCAATTCGGCCGGCGTTCATCACCAATATCTCGTGAGCATGCACCACGGTGGAGAGCCGGTGGGCAATCACCAAGGTCGTTTTGTTGTGGGCAATAGCTTCTAACTCCGCCTGAATGGCGCGTTCATTGGCGGAATCGAGCGCCGAGGTGGCCTCATCAAAAATCATGACCGGCGGGTTTTTGAGCAGGGTGCGGGCGATGGCCACGCGCTGCTTTTCGCCGCCCGAGAGTTTGAGGCCCCGCTCGCCCACCATGGTCTCGTAGCCTTTGGGAACGGCATTTATAAAGTCGTGAATATGCGCAGCGCGCGCCGCTTCTTGCACCTCTTGGGGTGAGCTGCCTGGCCGGCCGTACGCAATGTTGTAAGCCACGGTGTCGTTGAACAGCACGGTGTCTTGCGGCACGATGCCTATGGCTTGGCGCAAGCTGGCTTGGGTGACCTTGCGAATGTCTTGCCCCGCCATTGCAATGCTGCCGCCACTCACATCGTAAAACCGGTAGAGCAAACGGGCCAAGGTGGATTTGCCCGCCCCAGACGGCCCCACCACGGCCACGGTTTGGCCGGCAGGAATGTAAAAGCTGATGTCGTGTAACAACAGGCGGCCAGCGTCATAGCCAAAACTGACATGGTCAAACCGCACATCCACCGCAGCGCTGGAGGGGTCATAGGCCAAGGCGGTGGCATTGGGGGCGTCGGCGACCTCGCGTTCGCGCTCCATCAGTGTGAACATTTTGTCCAGGTCGGTGAGGCTTTGCTTGATTTCTCGGTACAGCACACCCAGAAAATTGAGCGGAATGTAGAGCTGGATCATGAAGGCGTTGATCATGACCAAGTCGCCCAGGGTCATGTGGCCCGACACCACGCCTTCGGTGGCGCGCCAAAGCATGGCCACCAACCCCACCGCAATGATGAGCTGCTGTCCGGTGTTGAGCACGCTGAGTGTGGTTTGAGACTTGAGGCGCGCTTTGCGCAGGCGGTCCAGGCTTTCGTCGTAACGGCGAGCTTCAAAAGCCTCGTTATTGAAGTATTTGACCGTTTCATAATTCAGCAACGAGTCGATGGCGCGGGTATGCGCAGCGGAATCAAATTCATTGGCTTCGCGCCGAAACTGGGTGCGCCACTCGGTGACGCTCACGGTGAACAAGATGTACACCCCCAAGGCCGACAGGGTGATCCACGCAAACCACGGGTCAAACTTCACGGCCAAGATGGTCAAGACCATCAACACCTCAATGAGCGTGGGTACGATGCTGTAGAGGGAATACGAAATCAAGGATTCGATGCCGCGCACGCCGCGCTCGATGTCGCGGGTCATGCCGCCGGTTTGCCGCTCCAAATGAAAGCGCAGGCTTAGGGCATGCAGGTGTTCAAAGGTTTGCAGGGCAATGGTGCGCGCAGCGCCCTGGGTGGCCTTGGCAAACACCAGTTCGCGCAGCTCGGTGAACAAAGAGGTGGACAAGCGCAATAAGCCGTAGGCCAGCAACAAGCCCAAGGGCACCACCGCTAGGGCGCGCGGATCGCCCAGGGGGAGAGCCAAAGCATCCACCAGCTCTTTAAGCAGCAGCGGCACGCCCACATTGGACACTTTGGCTGCGACCATAAAGGTCAGAGCGGCCAACACCCGCCATTTGTAGGGCAGCAGGTAGGGCAGCAGCCGGTTTAGGGTGGCCCAGTCGGAACGGTTAGGGGCTAAGGAGGGTTGGACAGACGGTTGATGGGCGCCGTGTCGGGGGGCATCTGGTCTCAAATCAGGCGAGCCAAACTCAATTCCAGCTGTTCAGTGGGCATACGGCGAAAGCCAGACCGGGCAAAACGCTGCAAGCGCCCCACCACAAAGGCCGTCAGCACCGAGGCCTGAACCTGCGCATCCACACTGGGTGTGGCCGAGCCGCTGGCTTGGGCTTGGTTGCGCAAGCTTTGCTTGAGGGTGGATTCCATCTTGTCAAAAAACTGGTTCATGCGGGTTTGTAACCGCTCATGTTCAAACACCAAGGCGTCGCCCACCATCACGCGGGTCATACCTGGGTTTTTCTCGGCAAACTGCAGCATCATGGCCACAACCTTGCCAATTTGCGCCTTGGGGTCAGCGGAATCGCGCTCCACAATTTGCTGCGCCAAGCTCAACACCGACTGCTCAATAAAGTCAATCAACCCCTCAAACATTTGCGCTTTGCTCGCAAAGTGGCGGTACAGCGCCGCCTCGCTCACCTCCAGCTTGGCCGCCAATGCCGCGGTGGTGATGCGCTCAGACCCGGGTTGCTCCAACATGGTGGCTAAGGCCTGCAAAATTTGAATGCGCCGCTCACCGGGCTTGGGGCGCTTGCGGACTTTGGTGGCGCCTTCTTGGGCATCTCCATCTTCGCTGGTGGAGTCTGAATCTGGGGGGGGCGTCATGCTGGCGGGGGCGTCGGTCATGAGGTCTCGGCTGGTTGTTTGTTGAATTCTCGCACAGCCCCCATGGTGTGGGCACTTACAGATGCCCAGTCTGCACTTAGCACGGATGTCCGAGTTACTGCGACCGAATCATGGTGCCAAAGGCTTGCTCGGTCAGAATTTCCAGCAGCAACACATGGGGCACCCGCCCGTCAATGATGTGCACCGCATTCACGCCGCTTTTGGCGGCATCCAATGCGCCGCTGATTTTGGGCAACATGCCGCCAGAAATGGTGCCGTCGGCAAACAGCTCGTCAATGCGTTGGGCCGTTAAGTCGGTCAACAAGGTGCCAGATTTGTCCAAAACACCGGTGGTGTTGGTCAGCAACAGCAGCTTTTCGGCTTTGAGCACACTGGCCAGTTTGCCAGCCACCACATCGGCGTTGATGTTGTAGCTCTCGTTGTGTTCGCCAAAACCAATCGGGCTGATGACGGGAATGAATTGGTCGTCCTGCAAGGCGCGCACGACAGAAGGGTCAATGGACTCAATGTCTCCCACCTGCCCCACATCTAACTCTTTGCTGGGGTCTTGGTTGTCCACCATTTTGAGCTTGCGGGCATGGATCATGCCGCCATCGCGGCCGGTTAATCCCACCGCTTTACCGCCCGCTTGGTTGATCAAACCCACAATATCTTGCTGAACTTCGCCACCCAATACCCATTCCACCACCTCCATGGTTTCGGCATCGGTCACGCGCAT
>CAMAXR010000115.1 GCA_945862195.1 Hylemonella gracilis | reverse complement strand
ACCGGTGCAGCTATTACCGTGCCTGTAGGCAAGGCCACTTTGGGCCGCATCATGGACGTGTTAGGCAACCCTATTGACGAACGTGGCCCCGTGAGCCAGGAGCACACCGCCACTATTCACCGCAAAGCTCCTGCTTATGACGAACTGGCTCCTTCAACTGAATTGCTGGAAACCGGCATCAAGGTGATTGACTTGGTGTGCCCCTTCGCCAAGGGCGGTAAGGTGGGCTTGTTTGGTGGTGCCGGTGTAGGTAAAACCGTGAACATGATGGAACTTATCAACAATATCGCTAAAGCCCACTCAGGCTTGTCGGTGTTTGCAGGTGTGGGCGAGCGCACTCGTGAGGGTAACGACTTCTATCACGAGATGGCTGATTCCGGCGTGGTGAACCTTGAGAACTTGCCTGAATCCAAAGTCTCTATGGTGTACGGTCAGATGAACGAGCCCCCAGGCAACCGCTTGCGCGTGGCCCTGACTGGCTTGACCATTGCCGAATCTTTCCGCGACGAAGGTCGCGATGTGCTGTTCTTTGTGGACAACATTTACCGCTATACCTTGGCCGGTACCGAAGTGTCCGCCCTGTTGGGTCGTATGCCTTCAGCTGTGGGCTACCAGCCTACATTGGCTGAAGAAATGGGCCGCTTGCAAGAGCGTATTACCTCTACCAAAGTGGGCTCAATTACTTCTATTCAAGCCGTCTATGTGCCTGCGGACGACCTGACCGATCCATCCCCCGCCACCACCTTTGCCCACTTGGACTCCACCGTGGTGTTGTCTCGTGACATTGCTGCCTTGGGTATTTACCCAGCTGTGGACCCTTTAGATTCCACCAGCCGTCAGCTCGACCCCCAAGTGGTGGGTGAAGAGCATTACAACGTAGCCCGTGCGGTTCAGGGTACTTTGCAGCGTTACAAAGAGCTTCGCGACATCATTGCGATTTTGGGCATGGACGAGTTGGCTCCTGAAGACAAACTCACCGTGGCGCGTGCACGTAAGATCCAGCGCTTTTTGTCTCAGCCCTTCCACGTGGCCGAAGTGTTTACCGGCGCACCTGGTAAGTACGTTTCTTTGAGCGAAACCATTCGCGGTTTTAAAATGATTGCCGCTGGCGAGTGCGACCACCTGCCCGAGCAGGCGTTCTACATGGTGGGCACCATCGACGAAGCCTTCGAAAAAGCCAAAAAGATTTAATCCACAGGCGAACGGAACCTAAATGAACACCATCCATGTTGATGTGGTCAGCGCTGAGGAAAGTATCTTCTCTGGCGAGGCGCGTTTTGTAGCTTTGCCAGGCGAGGCGGGTGAACTGGGCATTTTTCCCAGGCACACCCCCCTCATCACGCGCATTCGCCCAGGCTCAGTTCGCATAGAAATGGCCGATGGCAGTGAAGAGTTTGTGTTTGTGGCTGGCGGCCTGCTTGAAGTTCAACCCAACTGCGTGACCGTGCTTTCTGACACCGCAGTTCGTGGCAAAGATCTGGACGAAGAAAAAGCCAATGAAGCCAAACTCGCGGCCGAAGAAGCGCTTAAAAACGCTAAAAGCGACTTGGACCTCGCTAAGGCTCAGTCCGAATTGGCCGTCATGGCTGCGCAAATTGCAGCCTTACGCAAGTTCCGCCAAAAGAAATAATCCCATTAAATTGATGGGCACACCTTGCCTATCAAGCACAGAGCCCCTTGCCACAAGCTAGGGGCTTTTTTTATACACCACATACCCACAAGCAGCCCAATCAACATGCATTACAAAGCACCGTTATGGCTGCCCGGTGGTCACCTGCAAACCATTTGGCCCTCGCGAATATCAAGGCTGCATAAGGTGCCGCCGGTGCGGTACACCCGTCAACGCTTGACTACACCTGATGATGATTTTGTAGACATAGATTGGCTTTACGCCAGCACCAACCCAAAAGAACACCCCTTGCTGGTGCTGTTCCATGGTCTAGAGGGGTCGTCACAGGGGCACTACGCCCTATCGTTTGCCCATGTGGCAAAGGCAAACGGTTGGTCGTATGCGGTGCCGCACTTCAGAGGGTGCAGTGGCACCATCAACCAGGCACCACGCGCCTACCACTCTGGCGATGTGACAGAAATCGATTGGATGCTGAGTCAAATACGATTGAAGCACTCAGGACCCGTGGTTGCGGTGGGTATATCCTTAGGGGGCAATGCCTTAATGAAGTGGGCGGGTGATTTGGGGCAAGCCGCACAACATAAAGTGCATGCAATTGCCAGCATTTCTGCCCCATTAGACTTGTGGCAGAGCGGTCAGCATTTGGGCACAGGCTTTAACCGCTATGTCTATACCGCCATGTTTCTTAAAACCATGAAACAAAAGGCGTTGTTAAAGTACCATCAATATCCCAAGCTGTTTGACTTGAACAAGGTGATGTCAGCTACCACACTATATGAATTTGACAACGAATTCACAGCACCGTTGCATGGCTTTAAAAATACAGAACACTATTGGAAAAGCGCATCTGCAAGCCAAGTATTGAAACACATCAAAATACCAGCACTCGTTATCAATTCGCAAAACGACCCATTTATCCCCGCACAAAGTTTGCCTGTAGCTTCGCAGCTCAGCTCAAACGTAACGGTGTTTCAGCCAAGAACAGGTGGTCACGTGGGGTTTCCATCGGGACACCACCCGTTAAATGATGTGTGGAGGCAAACCGGAGATTGGTTTAGGGGGTGGGTGCCTTAGGCTCGGCAAATTTACCGCCAGCTGAATTGGTTAGGTGGACAACAGCTCGGCCAATTTCAATATCTGAATGGTCACCGCCGCTCTGGGCAGCCATAGCCCCTTTGCCCTTGAGAGAAGAGTTCCACAAAGACTCAAAACCCGTTTTGATACGAGGCGCCCAAGCGGCAGCATCTGCATATTTAGGAGCGCCAGCAGCGCCTGCGTTGTGACAAGCTGCGCACTGAGCTTGGTAGACCTCAGCACCTGACTTTAAAGGGCGGTTGGCATCACGAACCTCAACTACACCTACCTTTTGAATACGCTGAACCACAGACTGCTCCATGTTGGAACCTGGTGCGGTTTTGTTATTAGAAGTAACGTAATAAACCAAACCAATGATGACGAACACCGGCAAAACAAAAGCCACAAGGGAGTACCAAAGCAGTTGTTCAGGGGTCTTGATAGGGCCTGTGTGTGCTTCTTCGTGGCTGTTTTCGCTCATAGGGTCCTCAGTGTCTGTGTGTAAGAAATTACAGACTCAAATTATAGCTTCGGGCTTTGCTACAAAGCCCCGCTGAAGCAGCCCAAAAACTAATCCACGGTAATCTTAGCAGAGCGAATCAATTGAGACCATCGCAGCCCATCTTTACGTATGGTGTCCGCCATTGCGGTTGAAGTTGAACCCAATGGCTCGGCTTGCAAGTCCTCAATTTGCTTGCGGATTTTGGGTGTCTTCATGGCCGCTGAAATGGCTTGACTGAGTTTTTCAACCACTGCCGCAGGCGTACCAGGCGGTGCAACAACTCCCATCCAGGTGACTGACTCAAAACCCGGGAGCACCTCATGAATCGCAGGAGTGTTGGGAAACAATTTGCTGCGGCTCGAAGAACCCACCGCCAGCAACCTGAGTTTTCCTGACTGAATGTAGGGCGTGGCTGCAATCAAGTTGTCAAACATCAAGTCCACATGCCCGGCAATCAGGTCATTCATGGCAGGGGAAGAACCTTTGTAGGGCACATGCATCATGTCCACCTTGGCCATCTCCTTCAAAAGCTCAGCGGTCAGGTGTTGGCTGGTGCCACTGCCAGCAGATGCAATATTCAAAGGCTTCGGGTTGCTGCGTGCAAAGGTCAAAAGCTGTGCAATGTCTTGAGCAGGCAACTTGTTGCTGCCTAAAAGCACATTCGGGTATGAAGCCAAAATACTCACAGGCATGAACTTGGTGGGTTCAAACGAAATTTTGTAAAGCAAATCACTGATAAAAAAGTGAGGCGGCACCACCAAAAGCGTATAACCATCAGGGCTGGCCCGAGACACAAACTCAGCCCCAAGCATGCCCGCCGCCCCCGGCCTGTTGGTGACCACCACGGGTTGGCCAAGCAACTCGGGCAGCTTTTCTGCTACCAGCCTAGGCAGCATGTCAGCCGTGCCCCCCGGTGGAAACGGCACCACAATGGTGATGGGGCGATTGGGAAAGTCAGTAGGCTGAGCCCAGCTAGCCGTCTGCACGCATAGTGCACAAAGTGTGAAGAGCACAGAGACCCATCTAAAACCCGTTATTGTTAAAACCACCATAGGACCACCTCGGGTGAATAGCTCATTAAAGATCAAGTAATCAACCTATTGTTGGACCAGTTAGCTATGTGCGCTAGCGTGTTTCCCCTAGGTGCTCTTAAAAAAATGCAGATCAGAAAAGCATGTGAATATGAATGTGATTCATAGAAAACTATTCATTAAAGAGTACGGGTGAGATTTCAAACTATGTAAAGAACTGTCAAAAAATTAAAATTTAACTTACCAAGCCGGTTGAGTCTCGAATCAGCACTTTACCCGGCAGCGCCTTGTTGTGGGTTGATTGGTTGATAACGCATTCGCCATTCACAAAAACCATAGTTCTGGTGCCGCTTGGGTATTGGTGTGGGTCTTTGTATGTTGACAGATCATCGAAATCATTGGGGTCAAAAATCACAATATCTGCATAAAACTCAGTTTTTAAAAGCCCGCGTTGATTTAATTTGAGCGCAGCTGCAGTGGCGCCAGTCATTTTATGAATGGCCTCTTCTAAGTCCATAAGCTTTTTTTCTCTCACATATCGACTCAAAATACGCGGGAAGGTTCCGTAAAATCTTGGGTGTGGAACTCCTTGGCCTGTAATGCCAGTTTTGCAAACACAATTTCCGTCAGAACCAATCAGAGATGTGGAAGATTTGATAATTTCATCAATATCTGTTTCGGATATTGCATGTACAAAAACCCGAGTGGCGCCTTTGTCACGAACCAAATACTCACAAACGGTATCCACTGGATCCATTGACCAAGCAGAAGCAATTTCCTCAATGTCAGTACCCGCATACTCAGGAAGGTTGGGGCTGATGGAAATTTGAATACTTTTCCATGAGGGAATGCGCCCCCAGTTGTTTAAACCATCCCTGTCTATCTCAGTTTTGATGCGTGCTCTAACTTCGGGCTGACTCAAGCGACTGAGCATATCGCCCACGCCCCCATCTTGAACCCATTGCGGCATGAGGTTCTTTAAAGGGTTACTTCCAGCCGTGTAGGGGTAAACATCGCAGTGAATAGATGCACCTTTGCTTTGGGATTGTTTGATCATCTCTAAAGCTTGACCCGCTTTACCCCAATTGTCCATGCCGGAACACTTAAAGTGAACCACTTCAACATGAATCTTAAAATGCTCAGCAACATCGATGGCTTCTTGTAGTGCTTCAATGACTTGATC
>CAMAXR010000114.1 GCA_945862195.1 Hylemonella gracilis | reverse complement strand
CTGCGCGGCCTCGTTGGCCAACTGCATAGCGCGCGGGTCGGCCAGGCCAATGTCTTCCCAGGCCATGCGCACCATGCGCCGTGCCAAGTAGCGTGGGTCCACACCCCCGTCGAGCATGCGCACCAACCAGTACAAGGCGGCATCAGGGTCTGAGCCGCGCACAGACTTGTGCAGCGCGCTGATGGTGTCGTAAAACTGCTCGCCCCCCTTGTCAAAGCGGCGCATGCGCTCGCCCAGCACTTGCAACAGCCAGTCGTCATCGACCTCGGCACGGGCCTGCTGGGCAGCGGCCACCGCCAAGGTTTCTAGGGTGTTGAGCAAACGCCGGGCATCGCCATCGGCATAAGCCACCAACCGCTCTGCGGCGGCTGGGGTGAGCTGAGGCACCGCACCCATGCCTTGGGCCTTGAGGATGATGTGCCCTAAGTCTGCCTCGGTTAAAGGCTGCAACACATACACCGCGGCTCTGGAAAGCAGCGCTGAATTGACCTCAAACGAAGGGTTTTCGGTGGTGGCGCCAATAAAGGTGAACAGGCCAGACTCCACGTGGGGCAAAAAGGCATCTTGTTGGCTTTTGTTGAAGCGGTGCACCTCGTCTACAAACACCAAGGTGCGCTTAGGTAGAGCGGATGTGGCCCGTTCCACCGCCTCGCGAATGTCTTTCACGCCACCGAGCACAGCGCTGATGGTTAAAAACTGCGCGTCAAAGGCTTGCGCCATCAAGCGGGCAAGGGTGGTTTTGCCTACGCCGGGTGGGCCCCACAAAATACAGCTGTGCGGCTGGCCGGATTCAAACGCCACACGCAGCGCCTTGCCCGGGCCCAGCACCTGCTGCTGGCCAATCACGTCGTTTAGGCTGCTCGGGCGGAGGCGCTCGGCTAAAGGGAGATGCGGGGTCGCCATGGCCGTTAGGGGCGTTAGGGCATTAAGGGCGGACGATGTCCACGCCTTTGGGCGGCACAAACTTGAACTGCCCCGCCCCCAAGCCTGCGGGGTTGGCCTCAAAACGATCAAAGCTCAGCACTGAGCGCTGACCGAATGCATCTGAAATTTCAAGTACTGCCAGCACCACGCCCTGTGCTTCTTGGCGCAGGCCGATGCGAACCGACTGCAAGGCGGCATCGCGCGCCTTTGGTAGGGCCAGCACCCATTGCAAGCCTTGGGCCTCAGGTTGAGCCTGAAACTGAAAGTCTTTTTGCATGGCGCTGAGGTCTTGGCCTGAGGTCAACCATGCGGCTGGGGTGCTGCCCAGTGCTTGGGCCTGAGGTCTCGCGGTGGCTTGCGCCAAGTCGGGGTCGTAAAGCCACAGCGTTTGGCCATCGGCCACGATGTGCTGCACAAAAGGTTTTTGGTAGTCAAACCGAAACAGCTGGGGACGCACAAACGCAAAACTGCCGGTTGACGTTTTGCTGCGGGCGGGCTGATCGGCTTTGCCAGGGTTGGTGACCACCTGGGTAAATTCGGCCCTGCCACTGCGACTGGTTTTTAAAAATTGCTCCAAGGCTTCTAGTCCGTTGGCTAAAGACGGCATGGCCCAAAACATGCTGGCCATCAGTCCCAAAGCGGATATCCATTGGCGGATGCAATGACTCATCTCGTTTGCGTGCCGTGGTTATTCATCCCGGTTGGGCACCAAGATGTCACGCTGACCATTGGTGCTCATGCTGCTGACCAAACCAGCTTTTTCCATGTCTTCCACCAAGCGGGCGGCGCGGTTGTAGCCAATTTTGAGGTGGCGCTGCACCAGCGAGATGCTGGCCTTGCGGTTTTTCAGCACCACTTCCACCGCTTGGTCGTACATGGGGTCTTTTTCAGAGTCGCCGCCGCCCGCGCCTTCTGCATAGCCGTTCTCACCTTCCACGGTGCCACCTTCCAACACGCCGTCGATGTAGTCGGGTTCACCTTGGGTTTTGAGGTAGCTCACCACGCGGTGGACTTCGTCGTCGCTCACAAAAGCACCGTGTACGCGCACTGGCAAGCCGGTGCCGCTGGCCATGTAGAGCATATCGCCCATGCCTAGCAAGGCTTCGGCGCCCATTTGGTCCAAGATGGTGCGGCTGTCGATTTTGCTGCTCACTTGAAACGCAATACGGGTGGGTATGTTGGCCTTAATGAGCCCAGTGATCACATCCACACTGGGGCGCTGGGTCGCCAAAATAAGGTGAATGCCCGCCGCACGGGCTTTTTGCGCCAAGCGGGCAATGAGCTCTTCTATTTTTTTGCCCACCACCATCATCAGGTCGGCCAGTTCGTCGATCACCACCACAATGTGCGGCAGGCGCTGCAAGGGCTCGGGGCTGTCAGGCGTGAGGCTAAAGGGGTTGTACAAAAACTCGCCACGGGCCTTGGCTTCGTCTATTTTGTGGTTGTAGCCGCTCAGGTTGCGCACGCCCAGCTTGCTCATGAGCTTGTAGCGGCGCTCCATTTCAGCCACGCACCAATTCAAACCGTGCGCGGCTTGCTTCATGTCGGTGACCACGGGGGCCAACAGGTGCGGTATACCTTCGTAAACCGACATTTCAAGCATCTTGGGGTCAATCATCAGCAAGCGCACATCGCTGGCTTCGGCCTTGTACAGCAGGCTCAAAATCATGGCGTTGATGCCCACCGACTTGCCCGATCCCGTAGTGCCTGCCACCAGCACATGGGGCATTTTGGCCAAGTCCGCCACCACAGGGTTGCCCACAATGTCTTTGCCCAAGCCCATGGTGAGCATGGACTTGGCTTCGTTGTAAATGTTGGAGCCCAAAATTTCGGACAGCTTGATGGTTTGCCGCTTGGCATTGGGCAACTCCAAGGCCATGGTGGTTTTGCCGGGTATGGTTTCGACCACCCTGATAGACACCAAACTGAGTGAGCGCGCCAAGTCTTTGGCCAGACCCACAATTTGGGAGCCTTTCACGCCTGTGGCGGGTTCAATTTCGTAGCGCGTCACTACGGGGCCGGGCTGCGCCATCACCACCCGAACCTCCACGCCAAAGTCGTTGAGGCGCTTTTCAATCATGCGGCTGGTCATCTCCAGCGTTTCGGGGGACACACCTTCTTGCCGGGTCAGGGCACCGTCCAGCAAATCCACTTGGGGCAATTTGGTGTCGGGCATGTCGGCAAACAAGGGTTTTTGCCGTTCTTTGACCACGCGCTCGCTCTGGGGCACGGCGAGGGGGGCAGGCTCTAAAAGAATAGGCGGAAAGTCCAACACATCGACCCGCTCCACCACCACTTCTTCGCGTTCGCGCGCCGCACGTTGGCCCAGCGCCAAGTCTTCTGCCATTTCGCGCTTGGCTCGCAGTCGGTCCCACCACGCTTCCAAGGACGCCCCCATGTATTCGGCCACTTGTGCCCAAGAAAAACCAAACACCAAGGCAGTGCTGACCAACACCAAGCCAATACACACGAGCGCAGAGCCTGTGTAGCCTAGGCCCATCACGCTCCAAGGCCCCAGAAAGTAACCCAAAACGCCGCCGCTGTGGCCTGGCAAATGGGACTCCCAACTGTAAAAACGCACCCACTCCAAACAGGCGCTGGCCGCAAGTAACAAGCCCAAGCCTACAAATTTGACCCAACGGCTGCCAGTCGGTTCGGGTGGCACATAGGCTTCATCACCTCCACTTCTGAGCCAGGCGGCCAATGTGGCCAACCAGGCCCGCAAGCCCGCAGCCAAGACCCACCAAACGGAAAAGCCCAAGAGGTAATAACTTAAATCGGCCAGCCAAGCACCCAACACGCCGCCTTTATTCAGAGTGCGGCCGCCATCACCCGAGGTGGACCATGCGGCATCCTGCAAGGCATAAGTGCCTAGGGACAAGGTCCAAAACACCAGCGCCACTAAACCCGCCAGCAAAAACAATTCTTGGGCATAACGAGCCAAAAGCGACTTGGGCGGTTCAGCTGCTGCGTTACGAATGGACTTTGGAGTTGACGTATGTGCACCCGCGCCACGGGCCGCAGAGGTAAGCGTATCGATTGAAAATGCCATCTTGTTTGCAAGCTTAACGCAAGCCCACCACGGCACTTTGGGGTTCGGTCCGTAAAATCTAAGGTTCTATTCACGAGTTCAACACCATGTCTTCCAACACGCCCACCACTCGCCACGCCAAAGTTTTGATTCTGGGCTCAGGCCCTGCCGGTTACACCGCCGCCCTCTACGCAGCTCGCGCCAACCTCAACCCCGTGCTCATTACCGGCATGGCGCAAGGCGGGCAATTGATGACCACCACCGAAGTAGACAACTGGCCCGCCGATGTGGACGGCGTACAGGGCCCCGACCTCATGCAACGTTTTTTGGCCCATGCCGAGCGCTTTAAAACCGAGGTGCTGTTTGACCATATCAACCAAGTGAACTTGAGCCAGCGCCCCTTTACCCTGCATGGCGACAGCGGTGTGTACACCTGCGACGCCCTGATTTTGGCTACAGGTGCTTCTGCCAAGTACTTGGGTTTGCCGTCAGAGCAAGCCTTTATGGGCCGTGGCGTTTCGGGTTGCGCCACCTGCGACGGTTTTTTCTACCGCGACCAGGTGTGCTGCGTGGTGGGTGGTGGCAACACTGCTGTGGAAGAAGCGCTTTACCTCTCCAATATCGCCAGCAAGGTGTATTTGATTCACCGCCGAGACAAGTTCAAAGCCGAACCCATTTTGGTAGACAAGGTGATGGACAAGGTGGCTGCCGGCAAAATTGAACTCAAAACCTTCCAAGTGCTCGATGAAGTTTTGGGCGACAGCACCGGTGTGACAGGTGTGCGCCTTAAAAGCACGGTAGACGGCAGCACGCAAGACCTGATGCTGCAAGGCTGCTTTATTGCCATTGGTCACGCGCCCAACACTGAGATTTTTCAGGGCCAGCTTGAAATGGAAAACGGCTACATCGTCACGCAAGGCGGCCACAAGGGTTTTGCTACCCAAACCTCGGTGCCAGGAGTGTTTGCGGCGGGCGACGTGCAAGACCATGTGTACCGCCAAGCCATTACCAGCGCAGGCACGGGCTGCATGGCCGCTTTGGATGCACAGCGCTTTTTAGAGCAAGAATGAACCTTATTGGCATATAATCCGTAGCTTTGCTGAATTCCGCTCATGAATGGAATGGGTTCAGTTAAGAAATTTAGGGCTACCGCCACCCTATGGCGAGGTGAAGCGCTCACGGTGTGACCGCTGTTTATTGGAAATTTTTCATGGCACGCGTATGTGAAGTCACGGGCAAAGGCCCGATGGTGGGGAACAACGTTTCTCACGCCAACAACAAAACCAAGCGCCGATTCCTTCCGAATCTGCAATACCGCCGTTTTTGGGTGGAAACTGAGAACCGTTGGGTGCGCCTTCGCGTGTCCAGCGCGGCTCTGCGCTTGATCGACAAAAACGGCATCGACTCTGTGCTCGCAGATTTGCGCGCACGTGGTCAAGCCTGAATTACCCATTAAGGAGTTAACACATGGCTACCAAAGGCGGACGCGAAAAAATCAAGCTGGAATCCACAGCGGGCACAGGTCATTTCTATACGACCAGCAAAAACAAAACAACCATGCCCGAAAAAATGTTGATCATGAAGTTTGACCCTAAGGCTCGCAAGCACGTGGAATACAAAGAAATCAAACTGAAGTAATTTCAGACTGGTTGAGGTGTAC
>CAMAXR010000113.1 GCA_945862195.1 Hylemonella gracilis | reverse complement strand
TTGGTGCTGTTGGTGCCAATGAGCAGGGTGTAGCCATCGGCGGGCGCTTTGGCTACTGCGTCGGCGCCCAGCATGCCGTTCACCCCCGCGCGGTTTTCCACCACGATGGGCTGGCCTAGGGTTTCGGACATCTTGGCCGCAAAAGCCCGTCCAATTTGGTCGGTGGCACTGCCTGCTGCAAACGGCACAATGGCTTTAATGGGCTTGTTGGGGTAGGTCTGGGCGTGGGCTGGACACCACAACATCACTGCCCATGTGGCCGCGACCCCCACAACTGCTAAAAATTGACGCTTCATCTCAGCCTCCTAAATTGGTCTCAAAATGGTAAGAAGAATCATTATGGCGGCCGTGGCTCCCATCGGATGTACTGCGCATATCATTTCGCACCTACAGAGTTGAGGATTTGAAATGGATCTGATGATCAACGGGGCAAAGCGCAGCAGCGGCTACCCCGCCAACGGCATGGCGATTTTTGCCTTGCGAAATGAGCTGAACCTAAAAGGCGTTCGCATGGGTTGCGGCGAGGGGCATTGTGGGTCTTGCACAGTACTGATAGATGGCGTGCCCACCACCAGCTGCAACTTGCCTTTGGAGGCGCTGGCCGGCAAACACGTCACCACGCCTGAAGGTGTGGGCACTTTGGAGCACCCTCATCCGGTTCAAGCCGCGTTGCTTGAAGAACAGCCGGGGCAATGCGGCTTTTGCCTCAGTGGCATTTTGATGAGCGCGGTGGCGCTGGTGGACAGTGGCCGTGCGGTGAACGAAGACGATGTGCGCGCCGCTTTAGATGCACACCTGTGCCGCTGCGGAAGCCAGCCCCGTGTCATCAAGGCCGTGATGGCCGCTGTTAAGAAGGTCAAAACTGTATGAGCACCGTGATGTTGGCGCGAGGCTTTGTTAAAAACAGCCTGGATAAAAACCCAAACCTTGGGCAGTGGCTTCATTTCAGCCAGCCCCACAAGGTGACCCTTATTGTGGGCAAGGTGGATTTTGGACAAGGCATTTCTACGGCACTGGCTCAAATTGCGGCAGATGAACTGGACGTGGCGCTGGATCAAATCGTGCATGCGCCCATCAACACCCAAGACAGCCCCGATGAAGGGGTAACGTCGGGCAGCTTTTCAATAGAACACTGTGGCGGGGCGGTTCGAATGGCCTGCGCCACCCTAAGGGCCGTGGCGGTGGCGCGGTTTTGTGCCGCTCGTGGTGTGGCCCCTGAATCGGTCACGGTTCAAGCGGGCGTTTTTAGTTCAGCGCAAACCAGCCAGCCCATGACCTACTGGGATTTGCATTTAGACGATCAGGCGCTCGAGCCTGTGTTGCAAGATGCCCCCGCAAAACCCCAATCCCAGCACCGCTTGGTGGGCACGGCGGTTCCCCGAATCGACTTGGCCAAAAAATTGTTTGGGGGTCCGAGCTTTATTCAGGATATGGACCTTCCTGACCTGCAGCACTGCCGGATTTTGCGCGCCCCCAACCGCTCGGGCCGCATTGTGAGCGTCGATGAGGCGAGCTTTTACAAAAAGTTTCCGGATGTGGAAATTTTGCGAGACGGCTCGTTTACGGGCGTGCTGGCCCAGCGCGAGGACCAAGCTGTCTTGGCCCTGGCGCTCTTGCAAAAACTGGTGACTTGGCAACTGCCTGCCACCTTGCCCAATGCGGCGGACTTGCACACTTTTTTAACCACCACACCCAGCGAGCAGCGCATCGTGGATGAGGTGGTGGCAAAGGAGCCCCTCAAGCCCAGCGCTACCCATGTAGAGGCCTGGTACCAGCGCCCGTATATTTCGCACGCCTCCATTGGCCCATCTTGTGCGCTGGCGCAATGGACAGACCAAAAGCTCGAAATTTGGTCGCACAGCCAAGGCATTTACAACCTCAAGTCGGACATTGAGGTGTACTTGAAGCGTGAGTTTCCTAACGGGGGGGCGCCCGAAGTGCTGATTCACCACGTAGAAGGCGCTGGGTGCTACGGGCACAACCCCGCAGACGACGTGGCCTTTGACGCGGCCTTGCTGGCCAGGCTTGCCAAAGGGCGCCCCATCCGTTTGTTATGGTCGCGCGCCGATGAGTTGCGTTGCGGGCCTTCTGGCTCGGCGCACTTGGTCAAGCTGGAAGCCGACCTGAGCGAAGAAGGCCACATTGACAACTGGACCCACACCATTTGGTCCAACGGGTACACCGCCCGCCCGGGGCGGTCTGCACCGGGAAGCCTGTCATTTGTGGCGGCGGCAGAACTTGCCAACCCTTTTGAGACACCGGTGTCTTTAGATCCGCCCATGTCCGCGGGCGGGGGCGGCGACAGAAACGCTATTCCCTTGTACGACCTGCCCAACTACAAAGTGGTTTACAACCGATTGCTGGAAATGCCCATCCGAACCTCCGCCATTCGGGCGTTGGGGGGCTACGCCAACGTGTGGGCCATCGAGAGCTTTATGGACGAGTTGGCGCTGTCTACCCAACAAGACCCCGTGGCCTTCAGGCTAAAACACCTCAGCGATACCCGAGCCCGAGCCGTGATTCAAAAGGCGGTGGAGCAAGCCCCTTGGTGGCACGACCACTCGCAGGACGAAGAAGGCGTGGGCCGGGGGTTTGCCTATGCCCGCTATAAAAACACAGGCGCCTGGTGCGCGGTGGCGGTGCGCATTTTGGCGGGCACCAGCGTTAGGGTGACCGACATCTCTGTGGCCGCCGATGTGGGCTTGGTCATCAACCCCGACGGCGTCAAAAGCCAGCTCGAGGGCGGCGCCGTGCAAAGCTGCAGTTGGACGCTTAAAGAAGAGCTGATGTTCACCAACGAAGCCTTGACTACCAGTAGTTGGGAGGATTACCCCATTTTGAAGTTCTCGGAGTCTCCCGTGGTGACGGTGGCCCTGATCCATCAGCCCAACGAACCCTCGGTGGGCGCCGGAGAAGCCACACAAGGCCCTACTGCAGCGGCCATTGGCAATGCGGTTTACAACGCGCTGGGTATTCGGGTCAGAAAGTTGCCACTCAACATGGACAACATTTTGAAGTCAAGCGGATAAAAATTCAGCGACCTTTTGGGCGTAGAGGTCGGGCACCTCCGCCTCAGGCAAATGCCCCACACCAGCCAAAACATCCAAACGTCCTTGGCTGAGTTGGGGCAGCAGCAAGTCGGCGTTTTCTTCGCGCGGGTTGATGCGGTCTTCGCTACCTTGCAGCATGAGCACGGGCATGCTCATGTGGTGAGCTTGGTCCGGACTAAAGAACTTGCTCAAGCGAAACGCCACCGCACGAGCCAGCCCCTCGGCTTGAATGCCACGGCTCATTTCCACCAGCATGGCCCGCACCTCTTGGGAGGTGGCCGCCCCCACCATGTGGTCAACGCCCCCGTCACCATATTGGTAGCTGCCCTGTTGGGCTTTTTGCAGTCGGGCCTCAAACGTGTGACGCCGATCAGGCGACAGATTTTTTTGGCCCACACCGGTGCCAGTCAGCACCAAATGGCGGACTCGATCCGGAAAATGAATGGCAAAGGCTTGCGCCACAGCAGACCCAAATGAGTTGCCCGCCAGCGCCACCCGGCCCAGACCCAGGGCATCCAGCAAATCAGCCACGGCCTGTGCGTAGTCCACATCACTGGGGGTACGGGTTACCAAGTTGTCGCTCAGCCAGTATCCGGGGGCATTCCAAGCCACCACACGGTGGTTTGTGCTCAGGCTGTCAATAGCCCAGCGAAAGTAGGCCGAATGCGCGCCAATACCATGCAGCAGCACGATGGCGGGTGCGCCCACGGGGCCCGCGGCACGATACGATAGACGGTCCCCGAGGTAGCGATGACGCGCCGCTGAGGGAACGCGAACCAACGCCGTCTCGGGCAAAACAGGAGGCTTGAATTGAATCACCCTTGCACTTTAAAACATCCCTCGCGCGCCTTATTATTTAGAAGCTTAAGTCCGGCAGCGACTTGGGTTGCTGCTGGTGTTGCGGCTGTGTTTGCGGTCTGGAGCTTGAGTGCCACCCTTGCATGGGCGCAAGAATGGCCCACCCGTGCAGTGAAATTGGTGGTGCCATACCCGGCGGGCGGTGGCGTGGACGTGATGGCGCGCGCGCTGGCGCAAAAACTTCAAGACAAGTGGCAACAAGCGGTGACGGTGGACAACCGACCCGGGGCCAACACTTTGCTCGGCACCGAGCTTGTGGCCCGTGCCAACGATCAGCACACCTTGCTGTTTACAACGGACGCCACCTTCACCATCAACCCGCACCTCTACAGCAAATTGCCCTACGACCTGGATCGGGACTTCATCCCCGTGACCCATTTGGTGAGCTTTAGCCAGATGCTGGTGGTCAACGCGGATCTGCCCGCCAACAACCTGACCGAGTTGATAGCACTGGCAAGGCGCAAACCGGGCTCACTTTCTTACGCCTCTTATGGGCCGGGCAGCCAGCCACAACTGGCTACTGAAATGCTCAAACAAAAAACGGGCACTTTTATGGTTCATATTCCTTACCGCGGCATTCCGCAAGCGGTGATGGCGGTGGTGAGCAATGAAGTGCCCATGACGTGGTCGGGCATTGTGTCGGCGCGGCCCCACTTGGCCAGCAAACGCATTAAAGCCATTGCCTATGGCGGCAAAACAAGAGCGGCGGCCTACCCGCAGGTGCCCACCATGACCGAGTTGGGCTACCCAGAGGTGGACGCCAATGTGTGGGTGGGCCTGTTTGTGCCGTCCCACACGCCCGCCGCAACCGTGCAAAAAATCCACCGCGATGTGATGTCCGTCATCAGTGATGCCGACTTTAGGCAGCGCGAGGTGGAAGGCAAGTCTTACGACTTTGTGGGCGTAGGCCCTGAGGAATTTAAGCGCTACATCGCCCGCGAAAGTGCCAGCCGCAATTCAACCCTCAAGGCTTCCGGGGTGAAACTGGAATGACCCAGGGTTGGCGGGCACTGACACGAGAGCAGCTGGATTGGGCTTACGACCAGCGTCACCACGCGCCCAACATGCAAGAGGTGATGGCGCGCCTGACGGCCGCAGGCCACCAAGCGCAAGCGGGTATTAAGCACCGTCAGCGTATCGCTTACGGCACTGAACCCATTGAAATGTTGGACTGGTACCCCTGCCAAAAAGAGGGCGCGCCTGTGCTGTTTTTCGTTCACGGCGGCGCGTGGCGCAGTGGCGAGGCCAAAGACTTTGCGTTTTGGGTGGAGTGGTTGACGCAAGCGGGTTTTGATGTGGTCATCCCGGACTTCAGCGCGGTTCAAGATGTGGGGGGTGACTTGCAGGTCTTGGTCAACCAACTGTCCGCAGCATTTGAGCGGGTCTTGAAAGCGTTGCACCCATTGCAAACCGAAGTGCATTTGTGTGGTCACTCGTCCGGCGCGCATTTGGCCGCTTGCTTGGCGGTGAGGTTTGCGAGCTGCGACACACTGCGTTCTTTGACGGCTTGTAGTGGCATGTACGACCTCGAGCCCGTCAGCTTGTCATCGCGCAACCTGTATGTGAAGTTCACCCCAGCGGTCATAGAAAACCTCAGCCCGATTCGGCATGCCCATCAATTTCGAATCCCCGTGAACCTGTTGGTCGGCTCAATGGAGTCGCCAGAATTTATAAGACAAGCGCAGGCCTTCCAGGCCCAGTTGGGCGAGCACCAAGCCACCACCCGTTTGACAGT
>CAMAXR010000112.1 GCA_945862195.1 Hylemonella gracilis | reverse complement strand
AGCAGAATGGTGACCGGCATCTTGCGGCGACGGTCCACACGGAAGTACAGCAGGTCTTTGGGGTCGAATTCAAAGTCCAACCACGAACCGCGGTAAGGGATGATGCGGGCAGAAAACAGCAACTTGCCGGAGCTGTGGGTTTTACCCTTGTCGTGCTCAAAGAACACGCCAGGGGAGCGGTGCAACTGAGACACGATCACGCGCTCGGTACCATTGATGATGAACGAGCCCTTTTCGGTCATCAAGGGCACTTCACCCATGTAGACCTCTTGCTCTTTAACTTCTTTGACTACTTTGTTGGAAGAAGTAGACGACTCACGGTCGTAAATGATGAGTTGCACGCGGGCCCGCACTGCGGAGCCAAAGGTCAACCCACGGGTTTGGCATTCGCGCACATCAAAGCCTGGTTTGGCCAAGTTGTACTCGAGAAACTTCATCTCGACATAGCCGTTGTGCGAAACGATGGGAAATGCAGCCTCAAAAGCGGCTTGCAAGCCCTCTTGAGTGCGTTTGTTTTTGGCAATATCTGCTTGCAAAAACGCGGTGTAGGCGTCTTTTTGCATCTGCAACAAATAGGGAATTTCGACGACGCTATCGCGGCTTCCGAAACTTTTACGAATGCGCTTGCGCTCTGTGTACGTATAGGCCATGAGTTCTCCGGGCAATGACTTAAGGAATCCTGGGGTCCTGATCGACTTCACACCAAGCAGATGTTCTGCTTCAGGCTTGGCGATTGGCCACTACCAATCATTGGCTGACAACCGCGCGCGGTGCGCGGCCCGTTCCAAGGCATCGTCTGCAGTCGGGGGCAGAAGACACTAAAAAACAGCTTTTTTGGCGGCTGTTTTTTGGTGCGCTCTTGAAGCACCAAAGGCTGGAGCTCCCAAAGGAACACCAGCCCATGAGAACAAAGGTTTACTTAAGTTCGACCTTGGCACCTGCCTCTTCCAGCTTTTTCTTTGCTGCTTCAGCGTCTGCTTTTGGAACACCTTCTTTAACAGCCTTAGGAGCACCATCCACCACATCTTTGGCTTCTTTGAGGCCCAAACCGGTGATTTCACGCACGGCTTTAATGACGGACACTTTGTTAGCGCCGGCTTCAAGCAACATCACGTTGAAATCGGTTTTCTCTTCAGCCGCAGGTGCAGCACCGCCGCCACCACCGGCTGCAGGTGCTGCCATTGCAGCAGCGCTCACGCCAAATTTCTCTTCGATGGCTTTCACCAAGTCGTTGAGTTCCATAACCGTCATGCTGTCCAGAGCGGTCAAAAATGAATCTTTATCGAATGCCATGTTGAATTTCCTTTAATTTCCTGATGGGTAAGAAGCTATCGGCATCAAGCCGCTACTTCACCTTTTTTTGCAGCCAATGCACCCAACACCACGGCGGTGCGGGAAATTGGCGATTTCAGCAAGCCACAAAGCTGAGCCAGCAAAACTTCCTTGGAAGGAATATTGGCCAACTGCTTCACGCCGTTCACATCCAAAGCCTTGCCAGCAAACACTCCGCCACGAATCACCAACTTATCGTTGGATTTGGCGAAATCGGACACCACTTTCGCGGCAGCCACAGCGTCAACTGAAAAGCCATAGATCAGCGGACCGGTCATCTGGTCGGACACCACCTCAAATGAGCTACCAGACACAGCACGGCGGGCCAAGGTGTTTTTCAACACACTCAGGTTCACGCCTTGACTGCGCGCATTGGAGCGCAAGCGGGTCATGTCAGCAACCGTGATACCGCGGTATTCCGCCATCACGAGCGTTTGAGCTTTTGCGGCGAGTTCGGTCACTTCACCAATGACCGCTTCTTTCTCACTGCGATTTAGACTCAAGGTCTACTCCTTTTAAAAGTACATCGGGTATTGCCCTCAGTACGCCTTACTTCAGCGACCAACTGTTCAGGAAAATTCCATCTGCAGCGGGATCGCCATCTGCGTTGGCAGGAGCCTAGGCTTACGCTTTGAACTCCAATTAAGTTTGGGCGATGAGCCCAGACACCAACGGTCTTGGATGGCCTGCTTTAGCTAGAAGCCTCAGCAGCCCACCACATCAAGCGTCTATATAAAAAGGGCGCTTGAATTTTTTGCAATCACGCTGTGATGGTTTGTGTGTCCACACGGACACCCACACCCATCGTGCTCGAGACTGCGATTTTTCTTAAATACACACCTTTGCTGGTCGCCGGCTTGGCTTTGTTTAAAGCATCGACCAACGCGGCCAAGTTACCTTGCAATTTGTCGTTGTCAAAAGAACGGCGACCAATCGTGCTGTGCACGATACCGGCCTTGTCCACGCGAAACTGCACTTGACCAGCTTTAGCGTTTTTAACTGCGGTGGCCACATCAGCGGTTACCGTGCCCACTTTGGGATTAGGCATCAGGCCGCGCGGGCCCAAAATTTGACCCAAGGTACCCACCACGCGCATGGCATCTGGGGCTGCAATCACCACGTCAAAAGGCATATCACCAGCTTTGACTTGGGCAGCCAAATCGTCCATACCTACCACATCGGCACCGGCTGCCTTGGCTTCTTCAGCTTTGGCGCCCTGCGCAAACACGGCTACGCGCTTGGTTTTACCCGTTCCGTTAGGCATTACCACAGCGCCACGGACCACCTGGTCTGACTTTTTAGCGTCAATACCCAACTGAACCGCCACGTCAATAGACTCGTCAAATTTTGCGGTAGCGCACTCTTTGACGATTTGAATCGCCTCAGACAAAGCGTAGAGCTTATTGCTGTCGACTTTGCCTTCTTGGGCTTTTTGTTTTTTAGTTAATTGCGTCATTTACACGCCCTCCACATTCACGCCCATGGAGCGCGCTGAACCTGCAATGGTCCTAACAGCTGCATCCAAGTCGGCAGCGGTCATGTCCTTCATCTTGGTTTTGGCAATTTCCTCGAGTTGAGCGCGAGTGATTTTGCCAACCTTGTCAGCGTGAGGCCGCGGGGAACCCTTGTCCAACTTGATCGCTTTTTTGATCAAGGTGGTCGCAGGAGGCGTTTTGATGATGAAGGTAAAGCTCTTGTCTGCAAAAGCTGTGATCACCACTGGCAAAGGCAAGCCCGGCTCTACACCCTGAGTTTGGGCGTTAAAAGCCTTGCAGAACTCCATAATGTTCAAGCCGCGCTGACCCAAAGCTGGGCCAATGGGCGGTGATGGATTGGCTTTACCAGCTGGCACTTGCAGCTTGATAAATCCGACGATTTTTTTCGCCATAGTTTTCTCCTAACGGGTGCAAACGCCCTGATCTTCAGAGCTCCCCGGGGTTAACGACTCACTTACCGATTTCGCGTCGAGTCGCAAAACGCGAAATTTCAAAAACCTTCGATCAATCGGATGATTAATCTGGCCTCAGGTTTTTTCAACCTGAGAAAACTCCAACTCCACCGGGGTGGATCGACCAAAAATGGTCACCGCCACACGCATTTTGTTTTTCTCGTAATTCACTTCTTCCACAGACCCATTGAAGTCGGTGAATGGACCATCTTTGACGCGAACATACTCGCCCACCACAAATTCCACTTTATGACGCGGCTTTTGTGAACCCTCTTGCATTTGGTTCACAATTTTCAACACTTCAGCCTCAGAGATGGGGGCGGGGCGGTTTTTAGTACCGCCCACAAAACCCGTCACTTTGCTGGTGTGCTTGACCAAGTGCCACGTGTCGTCATCCATGATCATCTCAACCAGCACATAACCCGGGAAGAACTTGCGTTCCGCGGTCTTCTTTTGACCGTTTTTAATTTCTACAACCTCTTCCATTGGCACCAAAATGCGGCCAAATTTTTCAGGCATTCCTGAGCGGGCAATGCGCTCTACCAGGTTGCGCTCGACGGCCTTTTCCATACCTGAATAGGCATGCACCACATACCAACGCAAGTCGGGATGGGCTGGCTTGGCAAAACCAGACTCCACGGGAGCTAGGTTTTCAGAAGCAATCTCTGCGGAGCCTGTGGCCTCACTCATCATTTTTTCCACCCCAGTATCAGGTCGTAAAACACCCACTCAAGGGTTTTATCGGTCAGCCAAAGAAACAAGGCCATGATCACCACAAATCCGAACACATAAGCCGTCATCATCATGGCCTCTTTGCGAGCCGGCCAAACCACTTTAGACAACTCGCGCCAAGACTCGCGACCAAAACCTATTAACTGCTTGCCGGATTCAGAGATTAAAAATACTCCAACACCCAATGCAACACCCAAAATCAGCAAGGACCACTGCACCCAAACACCTTGGGAGCTGGCATAGTAAAAACCCGCTAGACCAGCCAACACCAGCAGGACCGAAGCCGCCAATTTGGCGTTTTCTATACCAGAACCTACTGTTTCAATCTGCGATGCCGCCATATTTTTCTCAGATACCTATAAGACACTGAAGCCCGCCAAACTGGCGGGCTTACCTAAAGACCAAACTCACCACCGATAAAACTCAGGTGGCAGGGGCAGTAGGAATCGAACCTACAACCTTCGGTTTTGGAGACCGACGCTCTGCCAATTGAGCTATACCCCTACAAAACTCAAGCGATGATTTTGGCCACGACGCCGGCGCCGACGGTTTTGCCACCTTCGCGGATGGCAAAGCGCAGACCTTCTTCCATCGCAATCGGTGCGATGAGCTTGACGGTGATGGACACGTTGTCACCTGGCATCACCATTTCTTTGCCTTCAGGCAATTCGATCGCACCGGTTACGTCGGTGGTGCGGAAGTAGAACTGGGGACGGTAGTTGTTGAAGAAAGGGGTATGACGACCGCCTTCGTCTTTGGAGAGCACGTACACCTCACCGGTGAAGTGGGTGTGGGGCTTGATGGAGCCGGGCTTGCACAGCACTTGGCCGCGCTGCACGTCTTCGCGCTTGGTGCCGCGCAACAAGATGCCGACGTTGTCGCCCGCTTGTCCTTGGTCGAGCAGCTTGCGGAACATTTCCACACCGGTGCAGATGGTTTTTTGCGTGTCGGCAATGCCCACGATTTCAATCTCTTCGCCGACTTTGACGATGCCGCGCTCTACACGGCCGGTCACTACGGTGCCGCGACCTGAGATGGAGAATACGTCTTCAACAGGCATCAAGAAGGCGCCGTCTACAGCGCGCTCTGGTGTGGGGATGTAGCTGTCTAGGGCGTCAGCGAGTTTCATGATGGCGACTTCACCGAGGTCGCCTTTGTCGCCTTCTAGGGCGAGTTTGGCCGAGCCGTGAATGATGGGGGTGTCGTCACCAGGGAATTCGTATTTGGAGAGGAGTTCGCGCACTTCCATCTCGACGAGTTCGAGCAGTTCAGCGTCATCGACCATATCGCATTTGTTCAGGAACACGATGATGTAAGGCACGCCCACTTGGCGGGCCAAGAGGATGTGTTCGCGGGTTTGGGGCATAGGGCCGTCAGCAGCAGAGCACACCAAAATAGCGCCGTCCATTTGGGCAGCACCGGTGATCATGTTTTTGACGTAGTCGGCGTGGCCGGGGCAGTCGACGTGGGCGTAGTGGCGGTTGGCCGTTTCGTATTCCACGTGGGCGGTGTTGATGGTGATGCCGCGCGCTTTTTCTTCAGGTGCCGCGTCAATTTGGTCGTAGGCCTTGGCTGATCCGCCAAATTTGGCCGCCAATACGGTCGTGATCGCCGCGGTCAAGGTGGTCTTGCCGTGGTCCACGTGACCAATCGT
>CAMAXR010000111.1 GCA_945862195.1 Hylemonella gracilis | reverse complement strand
GCCTTCTTCGGCAAACATGCAGGTTCATGTGGCTGCATTTGACTTTGACGGCACCCTGACCCGCCATGACACGCTCATACCTTTTTTGTGGTGCAGCCTAGGGCCCCTTAAGTTTTGGGGCTGCATCGTGCGCAGCCTGCCTTGGCTGGTGGCCTATGCCTTTAGGCTGATGAGCAACCACAAAGCCAAAGCCCGCTTGCTTGAAGTCAGCCTTAAAGGTTGGACCACTGCACAGGCCTACCAACACGCCGACCATTTTGTGCAGCACGAACTGCCGCACATGTGGCACGCAGAGGGGATGCGCGAACTGACCCAGCACCAACGAGCGGGCCACACCACATTGCTGGTAACCGCCTCTCCCAGCATTTACATGCAGCACGTGGCAAAACGCTTGGGCGTGGACGGCCTTTTGTGCACCGAACTGCAAACCACGCCCGAAGGGGTGTACAGCGGCCATATGCTGGGCCCCAACTGCCATGGCCCCGAAAAAGTACGCCGCCTGCAAGCATGGCTGGCACTTCACACCGCACCCGAACAAGACGTGATGCTGCACGCCTATGGCGACACACGCGGCGATTGGCCCATGCTGGACATGGCCCAACGCGCTTGGTACCGGGGGCGGCCATGGGTGAAGCCTCTATGATCTGAAACACCATGAACCTGCACCAATTCAGATTTGTTCAAGAAGCGGCACGCCATCAGCTGAACTTAACCGAGGCGGCCAAAGCGCTGCACACCTCGCAGCCCGGGGTTTCCAAAGCCATCATTGAGCTGGAAGAAGAGTTGGGCATTGAAATTTTTGCCCGCCATGGCAAACGGCTCAAGCGCATCACCGAGCCCGGACAGCATGTGCTGAGCAGCATTGAAGTCATCATGCGCGAAATTGGCAACCTCAAGCGCATTGGCGAGCAGTTCAGCGCGCAAGACAGCGGCACATTGTCTATTGCCACCACCCACACTCAGGCACGCTATGTGTTGCCAGCACCCGTGGCCAAACTGCGCGACTTGTACCCCAAGGTCAACCTCAGCTTGCACCAAGGAACTCCCGAGCAAGTGGCCCGCATGCTGATTGACGAGGTGGCCGAAATTGGTATCGCCACCGAATCTTTGGCGGATTACAACGAACTCGTTACCCTGCCCTGCTACGAGTGGCAACACATGTTGGTGGTACCCAAAGGCCATGCCTTATCGCTTAAAGAACGTGTGTCGCTGGAAGACTTGGCCAGCGAGCCGCTCATCACCTACCACCCGAGCTTCACCGGCCGCCACAAAATTGACTCGGCCTTTGCACAGCGCAAGCTGCAGCCGCGCATTGCCCTAGAAGCCATTGACTCTGATGTGATCACCACCTACGTCAAGCTCGGCATGGGCATCGGCATCGTGGCTGAAATGGCGGTACAAGATGTGCTCACGCAGGGTTCAGACACCCTAAGCGTGCGGCCCGTGGGCCATTTGTTTGGGCAAAACGTGGCGCGAGTGGCGTTTAAGCGCGGCGCTTACTTGCGCAACTTTGTGTATGAATTTGCAGAACTCCTCAGCGACCGCCTAACGCGCGATCTGGTTGCGCGCGCCATGAGCGGCCATGTGAACGACTACGAACTTTAAAATATGTTGCAGCCCCAGCTCCATCTTCAAAGCCGTTTGCCCAACGTGGGCACCACCATCTTCACTGTGATGTCGGCCTTGGCCACCGAAACGGGTGCCGTCAATTTAGGCCAAGGTTTTCCGGACTTTGAAGGCGACCCCGAACTGCTGCAAGCCGTAAGCCAGGCCATGACCCAAGGCCTGAACCAATACCCCCCCATGGCGGGCATTGCAGCGCTGCGCGAGCGGGTGGCCCACAAAATTCAAAACATGTATGGGCACAGCTATGACCCTGTGCAAGACATCACCATCACCGCCGGGGCCACGCAAGCCATCTTGACGGCCATATTGGCAGTGGTGCACCCGGGTGATGAGGTGGTGGTGCTGGAGCCCTGCTACGACAGTTACATCCCCAACATTGAGCTTGCCGGTGGCGTGGCAGTGCGCGTGCCCCTCACGCCGGGCACCTTTAGGCCTGACATGGCCAAAATTGCTCAGGCCATCACACCCAAGACCCGCGCCATCATCATCAACTCCCCGCACAACCCCAGCAGCATGGTGTGGACCCAGGATGAAATGCGGCAGCTAGAAGCCATTCTGGCTCCCACCTCGGTGCTACTGATTTCAGACGAGGTGTATGAGCACATGGTGTTTGACGCGCAACAGCACCACAGCGCTGCCAGCTTTAAAGGCTTAAGAGAACGCGCGTTTATTGTGTCGAGCTTTGGCAAAACCTTTCACGTGACCGGCTGGAAAATTGGTTATGTGGCAGCACCCTCGGCCCTGAGTGCGGAGTTTCGCAAGGTGCATCAGTTCAATGTGTTTACGGTCAACACGCCCATGCAGCATGGCTTGTCGGCCTACATGAACAACCCAGAGCCCTACTTGAACTTGCCCGCTTTTTACCAGCGTAAGCGCGATCTGTTTCGCCAAGGGCTTTCGGCCACACGCTTCAAACTTTTGCCCAGCCAAGGCACTTACTTTCAGTGCGTGGACATTTCAGAGGTGAGCGATTTAAGCGAGGCCGACTTTTGCACCTGGTTGACCCGCGAGGTGGGCGTTGCGGCCATTCCGCTCTCGGCTTTTTATGCCGATGGCTTTGACCAGCAGGTGGTGCGTTTTTGCTTTGCCAAAAAAGATGAAACGCTGCACAAAGCCTTAGACCGCTTGGCCAAGCTCTAAGGGCCTAAGGACGGGGTTTAAGCGCGCTTTCTAGATTCGCGGCGCGCCACCCACACGGTGGACGCACTGATGATCACCCCACCCATGATGGTGGTGCTGGTAGGCACATCGGCAAACACCAACCAGCCCATCATGCTGGCCCACACCAACTCTAAAAACTTAAGCGACTGGGTGGCCGAAATATCGGCCACGCTGTAGGAGCGGGTTAAAAAATAATGCCCTAAGCTGCCAATGGCACCACACAGCAAAAAGCCAGCACACTGAAACAAATCGGGCGTTTGCCAGTGCCATAAAGCTAAAGGCAAACTGAGCAAACTCACCGTAAGCCCCTGCCACAACACAATCACGGTAGGTCTTTCGTACTTGGTGAGGGCTTTGGTTACCAAAAAAGACCCTGCAAACAAGGGCGACGTGGCCAGCATGATGAGGTTGTACATACCGCCTTCGCCGCTTAAGCCCGGGGCCACCACCACCACCACCCCCACAAAGCCCACGGCCGCAGCGATCCAGCGCTCCCAGCGCATGGTTTCGTTTAAAAAAATCCAAGCCCCCAGCATGATGAAAATGGGGGTTGTAAAACCAATGGCGGTCATGTCGGCCAAGGGTATGTGGGGCAAGGCAACAAACCATAAGGTCAGAGCCAGGGTGTGGTACCCCCCCCGCACAAACTGCCCCTTGACGTTTTTAGGCCAAGCCTGCGCAAAGCCTGCGCGCCACATGAACGGCAACACCACCAGCATGCCAAAAAAGTAACGCAAAAACAGGGTTTCAAAAGGGTCCACCCTTTGGCTGAGGTAGCGCATCAAGGTGTTGAGCACCACAAAGCTCATACCTGCCGCTGTTGCCCATACAAGCCCTTGCACCGTGGGATTAAGATTTTTAAATTTTTGGAATAGGGAACACAAAGAGAGCAAGAACGGGTGCATCCAAGGAGTTTAAAGCTTAGGGCACTAAGAGTTGATTTGCGCCCATGCCTTGTCCAAGCGCTTCAAGCTCACGGGCTGTGGGGTGCGCAGCTCTTGCGCAAAAAAGCTTACACGCAACTCTTCTAGCAGCCAGCGGTATTCCTGAAGGCGCGCATCTTGCACGCCCTTGCGCTCGGCCACCAAACGCCAGTAGCGCTGCTCGTAGGGTTTGAGCTCTTGCAGGCGCGCCGCATCGCGCGCAGGGTCGCTGCGGTGCTTGTCCAGCCTGAGGGTCACGGCCTTGAGGTAGCGCACCATGTGTTGCAGCTGAGTCCAAGGGGTGGTGGCCAAAAATCGCTTGCCCATCAAGCGGCCCAATTGCTGCAAGCAATCGGCCGCCGCATCGGCCGCAAGCGATGTGGGCTTGGTGTCTTTGATTTTTCGGGCGGCAGTGGCATATTCGGTCAGCACCAGAGCTGCCAAGCGGGCCACCTCTTGGGCAATCAGGGTCAGGCGGGCACGACCTTCGTCAAGGCGCTGCTCAAACGCAGAGGCGTTTTGCGGCAAAGGCTCTAATAAAAAAGCACGGTCCAGCGCCACATCAATCAGGTGTTGGCGCAGCTCTTCTTGCGTGCCATCAAGCTGTATGTAGGCCACGGCCATTTTTTGCAGGTCGGGAATGTTTTTTTCAAGGTACTTCAGCGCGTCTTTGAGCTGCAAGGCAAACAAGCGTCGCAAACCCAAGCGGTGCTGCGCCAGCGCCAAATCGGGTTCGTCAAACACCTCCAAAGCCACCGCAGCCCCACGATCGACCAAGGCCGGAAAACCCACCAAGCTCTGGCCCGACTTGCGAATTTCCATGAGCTCGGGCAAATCGCCGAAGCTCCAAGTGGTGAAGGTTTGACCTGCGTCTTGTAGGGTCGGCACACCATTGTTGGAGACTTTGGTCGTGGACTCAACAGAGGGGTTGGGTACCACGGCCGCAATCTTGAACGCGGCCAAGGCCTGAAACGCACCGCGGGCTTGCGTACCTAGCTCTGCTTTAAGAGCGCCTAAGTTGCGCCCCTGACCGAGCTGACGACCATGCTCGTCCACCACCCTGAAGTTCATAAACAGGTGCGGGCTCAACATGTCGAGCTTGAAGTCGTGGCGCTTGATGTCCAAGCTGGTGACATCCCGCACATGCTTTAACAAGGCATCTAACAAGCCGCCATGCCCAAATTGCAAAATTTCAGTCAAGCGCGCGGCGGAGTCGGGCAAGGGCACAAAGCGGCTGCGGGGGCGCTGCGGCAGACTTTTAAGCAGCGCCAACACCTTGTCTTGCAACATGCCCGGCACCAACCATTCGCAAGCCTCGTCCTGCACCTGATTGAGCACAAACAAGGGCACTGTGACCGTAACGCCGTCGTGCGCGTGCCCGGGTTCGTGCAGGTAGGTGGCGGCACAGTCCACACCGCCCAGCCGCACCGTGGGCGGAAAGGTTTGGTTGGTAATGCCTGCGGCTTGGTGCCGCATGAGCTCTTCCTGCGTGATCTTCAGCACATCGGGTTGGCTCTTGCTGGCGTAACGGTACCAACGCTCGCAGCTGTAACCACTGCACACGTCGTGGGGCAAATGATGGTTGTAAAACGCAAAAATCACCTCGTCGTCCACCAGCACATCTTGGCGGCGTGCTTTGTGCTCCAGCTCTTCTACTTGACGCACCAATTTGCGGTTGGCCGCTAAAAACGGTAAGGGGGCATCCCATTCGCCCGCCACCAGTGCTTCTCGAATAAACACTTCTCGGGCCGCTTGTGGGTCCACCAAGCCGTAATTGACTTTGCGTCCGCTGTAGACCACCAAGCCATACAGCGTGGCGCGCTCCAAGGCCACCACCTCGGCGGCCTTTTTTTCCCAATGCGGGTCGAGCAGCTGTTTTTTAAGCAAATGTCCGCCCACTTGCTCCAACCACTGGGGCTCAATACCCGCAATACCGCGCCCAAAGAGCCGCGTGGTTTCCACCAGCTCGGCAGCCACCAGCCAGCGA
>CAMAXR010000110.1 GCA_945862195.1 Hylemonella gracilis | reverse complement strand
TTGCGCCGAGATTTTGGCGGTTGCGCCGGCAATATTGCTTATGCACTCAAGGTGATAGGAGGCCACCCCTTGCCCATGGCCACTTTGGGCAATGATGGTCAAGACTATTTGCAGCGTTTGCAGGACTTGCAAATTTCCACTCAGTTTGTACGCCAAATTGGCGACACTTACACCGCGCAAGCCATGATCATGACCGACCGTGACAACAACCAAATCACGGCCTTTCACCCCGGCGCTATGACTTCAGCGCACCTCAGCCAAATTCAGTCACACCCTGACATCAAGTTGGGCATTATTTCTCCGGATGGGCGAGACGCCATGTTGGAACACGCTCAGCAGTTCAAGAGCTTGGACATACCGTTTGTATTCGATCCCGGACAGGGCTTGCCTATGTTTGACGGCAACGAGCTGGCGCAGTTTGTCGACCAAGCCACATGGGTTACGGTGAACGACTATGAGGGCAAGATGCTGTTTGAACGCACGGGTTGGTCTGCGCAAGACATTTCACACCGTGTGAAAGGCTTGATCATCACCATGGGGCATGAGGGCAGCCAAGTGTGGGTGGAGGGCCAGATGACACATGTGCCCCCTGTACAAGCTGCAGATGTGGTGGACCCTACTGGCTGCGGCGACGCCTACCGGGGCGGGTTGCTTTATGGCTTGGAGAAGGGCTGGCCTTTGGTGCGTTGTGCTGAATTGGGTAACCGCATGGGTTCGCACAAAATTGCGCACCGTGGACCGCAGAACTATGCGGTCAACCCAAACGCTTGGGGTATTTGACACAAAAAAGCCCGATGCCTTGCGGTCATCGGGCTTGACGATCAACTTCTGAATCAGGGCTTGGTGGCTGTAGGAAACGGCCAGGCGGCTTGAGGGTTCAGAGTGGTCTGTGCTGCAGGAGCAGAGGCTGCAGGTTTTGCAGCGGGTGCTTTCGCGGCTTTCTTCGCGGCCGGTTTTTTGGCAGCTTTCTTGGCAGCAGGTTTTTTTGCAGCAGGCTTCTTGGCTGCTACTTTTTTAGCTGGAGCCTTCTTAGCAACAACCTTTTTGGCTGCAGCTTTTTTAGCCGGAGCTTTCTTGGCTGCTACTTTTTTAGCTGGAGCCTTTTTAGCAACAACCTTTTTGGCCACAGCTTTTTTAGCTGGAGCTTTTTTGGCGGCTACTTTTTTAGCCGGAGCTTTTTTAGCTACGACTTTCTTCGCCACAACTTTTTTAGCTGGAGCTTTCTTCGCGGGAGCGGCCTTCTTAGCGGCCGGTTTTTTTGCAGTTGCCATTTCAATTCTCCTTGATCAAGTTACAAAGAGCACTCTGTGCACGTTGGAACGCACAAAGCGATTCATGGCGCTGGAGCATGCCCCAACGCCATAAACACGGGAACACCCACTGCACCCCATCTCTTTGGATGGGTGGGCAATGGATGAAGTTCTTAAAGCCATAGACAGGTGATGAATCAGTCCCAAGAGAGCGCGCCACCCGATTGATACTCAATCACACGGGTTTCAAAGAAATTGCGCTCTTTTTTAAGGTCAATCATTTCGCTCATCCAAGGGAACGGGTTTTCTTCGTTCGGGAAAAGCGGCTCTAAACCAATTTGGGTGGCTCGGCGGTTGGCGATGTAACGCAAGTAGCCTTTGAACATGGAAGCGTTCATACCCAGCACGCCGCGAGGCATGGTGTCTTCTGCGTAGCGGTACTCCAATTCGACCGCTTTTTCAAAGATTGCGCGAATTTCAGATTTGAATTCGGAAGTCCACAGCTGTGGGTTTTCAAGTTTGATTTGGTTGATCAGATCAATACCAAAATTGCAGTGCATGGATTCGTCACGCAAGATGTACTGGTACTGTTCAGCAGCACCCGTCATTTTGTTTTGGCGACCCAAGGCCAAAATTTGGGTGAAGCCCACATAGAAAAACAAACCTTCCATGAGGCAGGCAAACACAATCAAAGACTTCAGAAGGGTCTGGTCGGTTTCCAGGGTGCCCGTATGGAAGTTCGGATCCATGATCGCATTGATGAACGGGATTAAAAACTCATCCTTGTCGCGAATGGATTGAACCTCTTGGTAGGCATTGAAAATTTCAGACTCATCCAAGCCCAATGACTCCACGATGTACTGGTAAGCATGGGTGTGGATGGCTTCTTCAAAGGCTTGACGCAACAAGAACTGACGGCACTCGGGTGCGGTGATATGGCGGTAGGTACCCAACACTATGTTGTTGGCGGCCAAAGAGTCCGCAGTGACAAAAAAGCCCAAGTTGCGCATCACAATGCGGCGCTCGTCGGCGGTGAGTCCGTTAGGGTCTTTCCAAAGTGCGATGTCGCGCGTCATGTTGACTTCTTGCGGCATCCAATGGTTGGCGCAAGTGGCTAAATACTTTTCCCAAGCCCATTTGTATTTGAATGGCACCAACTGATTCACATCGGTTTGGCCATTGATGATGCGCTTGTCTGCCGCCTTGATGCGGTGAGATGTTGCAGAAGTGGTGGCCTGTGGTTTGGTAGCAGATGCCCCAAAAGATGGGCTGGGCATCTGCATGGTGTGCAGCTGTGGCAAAGATTGCAGAGGGAGGTCTACCTTCCGGCCGTCAGTGTTGGCGCCGGTCATAGGCATAAAGGATGCAGGTTTAACTTCTTCGTCCCAAGTCAACATAAAAATTCCAATCAGCGGATTATCCGAGTAGTGTTAAGAAATGAAAAGTAATCGTGTGCATGAATGTGTGTGTGTGTTGCTCATGCGCATCGGATGAGCAACACCTGTGATGTGTCAATTACTGGCAAGCCTCACAACCTGGGTCGTCAATGGCGCAGAACTTGATGTCGGTTGCTGCAGTTGCCATTTGACTTTGCGCGGCAGCAGCTGCGGCATCTAACGCACTCATGGGGGCACTCATTAAAGCGCCTTGTGGTGCACCACCTGAAGACACGGCATTGAGTCGACCAGCCGTAACCGTTGATTTCTCAGCGTGTGTGGCCGATGTGGTGCGCAGGTAGTACGTGGTCTTGAGGCCGCGCAACCATGCGAGCTTGTAGGTTTCATCAAGCTTCTTGCCTGAGGCTCCAGCCATGTAAATGTTGAGCGACTGCGCTTGATCGATCCACTTTTGACGGCGTGAGGCGGCTTCCACCAACCACACGGGCTCAATTTCAAAAGCGGTCGCGTATAACGCCTTGATGTCTTGTGGCACTCGGTCAATGGGTTGCAATGAACCGTCAAAGTGTTTGAGGTCCATGACCATCACGTCGTCCCACAGACCTAAGCGCTTGAGGTCGCGCACCAAGTAGCTGTTGATGACGGTGAACTCGCCTGACAAATTCGACTTGACCGACAAGTTGCCAAAACAAGGCTCAATACACGCATCCACCCCAATGATGTTGGAGATGGTGGCGGTAGGTGCAATGGCCACGCAATTGGAGTTGCGCATGCCGTCTTGGGCAATTTTCTTGCGCAAAGCATCCCAGTCCAAGCTGGAGCTGCGGTTGACTTCAACATAGCCACCGCGCGCTTTTTCGAGCATGTCTAGGGTGTCTGGGGGCAAGATGCCTTGGTCCCAGAGCGAGCCTTGGTAGCTGGAATAGCGACCGCGTTCGGCAGCCAGTTCGGTCGAGGCCAAGTAGGCAAAGTAGCACACCGCTTCCATGGAGCGGTCGGCAAACTCTACGGCCGCATCGCTGGCGTAGGGCATGCGCATTTCGTACAAGGCATCTTGAAACGCCATGATCCCTAAGCCCACTGGCCGGTGGCGCATGTTGGAGTCGCGCGCTTTTTTGACGGCGTAGTAGTTGATGTCGATCACGTTGTCGAGCATGCGCATGGCCGTGCTGATGGTCTTTTTGAGTTTGACCGTGTCGAGCTCTTTGCCGTGCTCACCTTGTTTCAAGTGCTGACGCAGGTTGATCGACCCCAAATTGCACACTGCAGTTTCCGTGTCGCTGGTATTGAGCGTGATTTCCGTGCACAGGTTGGACGAGTGCACCACACCGGCGTGTTGTTGGGGTGAGCGAACGTTGCAAGCGTCTTTAAAGGTGATCCAAGGGTGGCCGGTTTCAAACAGCATGCTGAGCATCTTGCGCCACATGTCCATCGCCTGAACGGTTTTGCTGGGTTTGATATCGCCATTTTTGGCTTTGACCTCATAGGCCGTATAGGCCTTTTCAAATTCGGCGCCAAACAGGTCGTGCAGGTCGGGCACGTCGGAGGGAGAAAACAGAGTCCACTCGCCTTTTTCCATGACGCGACGCATGAATAAATCAGGAATCCAGTTGGCGGTGTTCATGTCGTGGGTGCGGCGGCGGTCATCGCCGGTGTTTTTGCGCAACTCCAGAAACTCTTCAATGTCCAAGTGCCAAGTTTCCAAATAAGTGCACACCGCACCCTTGCGCTTGCCGCCTTGGTTGACCGCTACGGCCGTATCGTTGACGACCTTTAAGAAGGGCACCACGCCTTGAGATTCGCCGTTGGTGCCTTTGATGTGGGAGCCCAAGGCCCGCACACGGCTCCAGTCGTTGCCTAAGCCACCTGCAAATTTAGAGAGGAGGGCATTTTCTTTAATGGATTCGTAAATGCCGTCCAAGTCGTCGGGCACGGTGGTCAAGTAGCAGCTGGACAGCTGGGAGCGCAAGCTGCCGCTGTTGAACAGGGTGGGTGTGCTGGACATGAAGTCAAAAGACGACAAGACCTCGTAAAACTCAATCGCACGGGCTTCACGGTCAATTTCGTTCAGCGCCAAGCCCATGGCCACGCGCATAAAGAAGGACTGGGGCAGCTCGATACGGGTTTTGCGCACGTGCAGGAAGTAGCGGTCGTACAAGGTTTGCAAGCCGAGGTAGTCAAACTGCAAATCGCGCTCGGCTTTTAGGGCCGCAGCTAGGCGCTTGAGGTCGTACTGCATGAGGCGCTCGTCGAGCAGGTCGTTTTCAACGCCTTTTTTGATAAAGCCCGGAAAGTAATCCACATAGGCCTGTTGCATGTCGTTGGGTTGCACATCGCGGCCAAACACTTCCTTGGCAATGGTGTGGAACAACAAGCGCGCCGTGGCAAAGGTGTAGTCGGGGTCTTTCTCAATCAAGGTGCGCGCTGCCAATACGGCGGCTTTGTACACCTCGTCCATAGGGACGCCATCGTACAAATTGCGCTGGGTTTCAGCCATGATGGGGTCGGGTTTGACATCTGCCCCTAAGCCTTGGCAGGCGGCGTCAATCAGGTGTTGCAGCTTGGGCATGTCTAGGGGAATGCGCTTGCCGCCATCCAATACGTGCAGGGTGGGCGTGGCTGGAGCCACTGGAGCAGACAGGCGGGCGCGCTCTTGGGTGCGTTGTTCGCGGTAAAGCACGTAGGCGCGAGCCACTTCGTGGTGGCTGCTGCGCATCAAACCCAGTTCTACCTGGTCTTGCACATCTTCAATATGAAAGGTGCCGCCGCCCGGGCGTGAGCGCATCAGTGCGCGAATGATCGACTGGGTCAGCTCGTCCACCATCTCGCGAACGCTGGCAGAAGCTGCGCCTTGTGCGCCATGCACCGCTAAAAAAGCTTTCATCATGGCCACTGCAATTTTGTTGGGCTCAAAAGGCACCACGGCACCGTTGCGGCGAATGATTTGGTATTGGCTGTAAAGGCTGGCCGTTGGTGATGTGGGGACAGGGGTGACGCCCAAAACTGCGCTGGCAGCAGCAGGTGTGTTCAAGACGGTTTGCATGTGTTCCTCTT
>CAMAXR010000109.1 GCA_945862195.1 Hylemonella gracilis | reverse complement strand
GGTCGGGCGCGCTCCAAGATTCGCCACCATTTGAAGTCGCTGGAGCAAACCGAATCGCAAACCTTGGGTGAAAAACTCCTGACCCAAGCGCTCAGGGCCGAAGGCATAGAAAGCATCCCAAGCTACAGCCCCGAGGAACCTAGAGCGGGCATATGGGACAAGCTGTTGCGCTTTACAGGCAACAAGCATCAAGCCGAACTCTTGACCGATTTGGGGCTGGGTAAACGCATTGCAGGCATTGTGGCCAAACGCATTGCCACCCTAATGGCCGAGCAGGGCAATAAGCCTGATGCCCTGCTGTTAACGCGTGAACGTTTTACCTCGGCATCGCACGCCACCAGCGTGCTGATTGACGGCAGCGAAAACGCCTCTATTCAATTTGCAGCCTGTTGCAGGCCCGTGCCTGGCGACCCCATTAGAGGCTACTTGGGCCGTGGCGAGGGTCTCATGATTCATTGCGAAGACTGTGCCATAGCCCAAAAGCTCAAGCACAAAGACAAAGAACGCTTTATTCCGGTGGAGTGGTCTGAGGCCCTTGTGCGCCCATTTGAAGTGGGTATTTCGGTGTTGGTTCAAAACGGCAAAGGCGTGTTGGCTCAGGTCACCGCAGCGTTGGCTAAAGCTGAGGTGGACATTGCCCACATTGATATGGGCCAAGAGTCTGCACAAGTCACCACCGAGCTGAGGTTTGTGGTGGCCGTAAGAGATGTGGCGCACCTGAATAACGCCCTGCGCAGCTTAAAACGCAGCTCTTCTGTGATGAGCGCGGAGCGCAGCAGATCGCACCACAACCCTAAACCTGCATCAATGTCAGTGAGGGGCTGGGTAGGAGACCTGTAAAACCTCTACCTCCTCCATGCCCACTGGCGTTTGCAGTTTGACCACATCATCCACCCGCGCCTTGAGCAAAGCCCGTGCGATGGGCGCAACCCAACTCACCTGCCCCTGCAGATTGTCGGCCTCATCCACACCCAAAATGGTGATGGTGCGCTCTTGACCCGCAGAGTCGGCATAGCGTACCGTGGCGCCAAAAAATACCTGGTCGCGCCCGAAGTGCACGCTGGGGTCGGTGACTTCTGCAATTTCAAGCCGTTTGGTTAAAAAGCGAATGCGTCGGTCAATTTCACGCAAGCGTTTTTTGCCGTAATGGTAGTCACCGTTTTCTGAACGATCGCCATTGCTGGCCGCCCAATGCACCACTTCCACCACCTTGGGGCGCTCGTGGTCCATCAACTCCATAAGCTCCTGCCGTAGGCGTTTGTAGCCTTGCGGGGTGATGTAGTTTTTGGGTCCCGCAGGCAAAGGTGCGGCTGAGCCTTCGTCATCTTCATCTACTGATTGGGTGGGTGCATTCATGGCAAAAAGGTTCTGACCAAGAAAAAAACCTGCAATCTCTTGCAGGTTTTTTAATGTTGGTGCGGCTGGCAGGAATTGAACCCACGACCCCTTGGTTCGTAGCCAAGTACTCTATCCAACTGAGCTACAGCCGCTTTTGGAAAACAAAGATTCTAACATGCACGTGTTTGAACTACAGGGCGTAACAGGCCCGAAGTGTAATAAGCTCTGGGCGTATCGGCCAACTTAAATCACAGCGTCAACAAGTCAGCGGGCGCCAAATACGTCAGCTAGACGCTCTTATGGCATGTTGGGAACTGCGGAAGTTAACTGAAAATCAGTAATTCGGAAGTTCATCACCGGCCACCGCAGGTACATTTGGAGCCAAGTTCATGAACCGGTCAAAGTCGCTTCGGTTGGCCTTGGAAGCTTCCAGCTTGAGATAGTCCAATGTCATGACTGAAGCCATCTTCTCCGACACTGCGGCGGCAATGAACTGGTTCACTGAAATCTCGTCGCGCTCGGCCAGTTCCCGTACTTTTTGATGAACGGAATTGGGAAGTCGAACTGTCAATGCGGTCATGATTTACTCCTAAGCAAAGTCAAAAATTCTGCCGGTGTGATGGCATTCACCCTCAGTTCCGGAAACAGCTTGGTGTCGGCATTGTTTGATGTGGCTTGCCTGGGGAAGATAGCAAGCTACGCTTAAAGACAAAACCCCTGCCATCTCTGACAGGGGTTTCAATGTTGGTGGGCCCGCCTAGACTCGAACCAAGAGTATAAGAATTATGAGTCAACTGGCCCACGACGGGGTTGAACTAATGGCAATGCACGTCCACATTCAGGTGCCCATCTTTTCGCTTGGCTAATTTTTTAGTGGCGAGCGATATGAATGTGCCAGCGGCACCCTTTGCCTCTTTGCAATGCTGGTGCTAGGGATGTTTACAGGTAGGAGCGCAGGTGAAAATCATGGGGAATCTCCGGAATAGTGGTTAATGGGTGTGATTAGCTATTTGGAATGATCGGTAGCAACACATAGGGTTGCTCATCTGACCCCCAATGCAATTGGTTAACCGTGTGAAATATTGCCGGTGGCCTATCAATTGGGTTTTCGTGCGTGAAAGGCCCCACCCCGAACATCGGCTGGTTGTCAAAAGGCAATGTCACGCCGATGTCGTCATAGCGGTAATCTTTGCCTCGCAAATTGAACACAAGGGAATAACCAGCAGGTATCACAATGCTGGTGGGCCAAATCTCAACATCCAGATCGACTGGCAGACCCGGAGTCAAGGGCTGCTTTTCATCATGGGTGAGCAAGGGTCGGTAGGCTAACGAGCGCTTAGGGTCGGTCTTGCGGTGCGAGGCCCGAAGCCATCCAAGGGCCACCGGAGTTCGCGGATCGTTCGACCCGATGAAAGACACTTCTTTCCCAGCCGTGTCGAAAACTCGAAGCGCTAAAAATACATCGGCATCTGCGGTCTCTGATGAAATTCGCAGTCGAGCAGCGACAGGCCCGGTGATCTCTAGCGCCTGCTTAAGTGGGCCGGTAGAAAAGTTCAAACCATCAGATTGCGTGTGGTAGGCCAAAGTGTGATGGCCTTGCGGCTTTTCTGTCCCCAACGTCGCGCCGTCTGTTTGCAAATAAAACTTCGTCCACTGCGTTCGAGCCAGAGGCCATTCGTTTTCTTGGCGCAACACAAATCGCTCGCCAGGATGACGAATGTTTAACTGCACCTTTGACATCTGAGCCCAGCCCGTGTCTTCGCCCTTCAGGAAATGACCGAAGAATTTCTTTTGAAGCGCCAACCCATAACCGGAATAAAAGTGCGAAAAGTGCGTATCGCCGTGAACCTCTAACCATTTTTGATCCGACGCCGACTGAGAGAAACCTTCAAAGTTGCCCCGCGTGTGCAAGCCAATGCCGCCCCAATTTCCGGCAGAAAGAAACGGTGTTTTGATCTTGCTGTAATCAGGAATTCGCGCTCGGTAAAAGTCGTCCAGCCACTCGTGGTTTTGCGCGTCCAGGTGAGTCTCAGCGCGGTTGCGCGCCAGCTCTTCGTCACTCAAGGTGATGTCACCAGCAACAGACCGGCCGTTGTTGGGATTTTTTTCAGCGCGCGCTCCCACGCCGTATTGCACAGACTTGACTTGTCGCAAATACCAGCCGCCCAAAAAGTCGCTCAAGATGCCGCCGTGACGGCACAGCTCTCGGTAATAGTCGGACGCACCTTCCCAGGCACACATAGCCGTTAAGTGAGGGGGTTGTAGCGCGGCAGTCTGCCACTGGTTCATGGCGTAGTAAGAGATGCCGTTAAGCCCCACTTTGCCGCTGCACCAGGCTTGCTTGGCGGTCCACTCAATACATTCATATTGGTCTTGCGCCTCGAGGGCAGACCAGACGTCAAGAAATCCTTCTGATTGACCCGCACCACGGGAGTCAATACGAACGCAGGCATAGCCGTCGGGCACCCATTTTTCAGGATCTACCAACTCCCAACTTTGATAGCTGTTGGAAGTACCTTCAGCCACCTCAGGATAGGCCGTGATCATACGCGTCCATGCCGTCTTGTAGCCCACCTGAAACGGCAAGCCTTTTGCATAAGGTCCGTAGGTCAGGATCGCTGGGTAATGACCCGATCCGGGAGGGCGAAAAATGTCAGCACGCAAAGTCACGCCGTCACTCAGGCGAATCGGCACATCCCACTCAATATGCATGCCGTTTTTTTCTTCGATCAAGGTTTCCATGGCCTTACCCGCTCCAAAAAAATTGAATACTTGAATTCTTACGGGAGGAAGATTACCACCTAAAAAGCAACGGATCGCGCATTGATCAAACGATCAAATACGGGTTTATCCTTGGTGACGCTTGGCTTCAGAACACTACGATGCAGGTCAGATGATCACCAATAAACTGGAAGGATTGTGATGACAACAGCCCAAGGCTTGGTCAAAGACGGCATGCAAATTGAGTTCGATGTTTCAATCCCTGTGCGCGATGGACTTGTGCTTAAAGCCGATGTCTTTCGCCCCAACAAACCGGGACGCTATCCAGTCATCATGACCTACGGCCCCTATGGCAAAGGGCTGGCTTTTCAGGATGGCTACAAAACATGCTGGGACATGATGGCCAAGGACCACCCGGATGTCACGCACGGGTCTTCTAACCTATATCAGAATTGGGAAGTGGTTGACCCAGAAAAATGGGTCCCGCACGACTATGTGTGTATTCGCGTGGATTCACGGGGTGCTGGCATGTCGCCAGGTTACATGCAGTTGTGGAGCCCTCAAGAGGCGGTGGATTTTTACGATTGCATTGAATGGGCCGGTGTGCAGGACTGGTCTAACGGCAAGGTCGGCTTGAACGGTATTTCCTATTACGCCATGAACCAGTGGCAGACTGCTGCATTGCAGCCGCCGCATCTGGCCGCCATTTGCACTTGGGAAGGTGCAGCAGACATGTACCGCGACCTGAGCCACCATGGCGGTATCTTGTGCGACTTCATCAAGAACTGGTACGACATGCAGGTTCGAACAGTCCAGCATGGACTGGCGAAACGCGGCCCCGTCAGCAGGGTTACCGGGCGTCCAGTCTGCGGCGACACCGAACTCAGCGACGCAGAGTTGCTGCTTAACCGAGAAGACTTTGCTACTGCTGCTTTGAAGCACACCATGGACGACAAGTATTGGCGCGCGCGTATGCCCGATTGGTCCAAGGTCACGGTTCCCGTTTTTTCCGCGGCCAACTGGGGCGGGCAAGGTCTGCATCCACGCGGAAACTTTGAAGGCTTCACCCGCGCGGCCTCCAAAAACAAGTGGCTAGAGGTGCATGGTATTGAGCACTGGACCCACTTCTACACTGACTACGGTCGCAAACTGCAACTGAAATTTTTCGACCACTTCTTACACGGCAAAAAGAGTGGCTGGGACTGTCAGCCCAAGGTGCAACTCAACGTGCGTCACCCAGGCGAAAAGTTCGAGCTGCGCCAAGAGCAAGAGTGGCCTTTGAAGCGAACACGCTGGACTAAGTTTTATTTGCAGCCCGATGCTGCAACCTTGTCAACACAGCCGCCAACGCGTTCCGGAAAAGTGAGTTACCAAGGATTTTCGGAAGGTGTCACCTTCATGTTGCCGCCGCAGCCGCAAGCGATGGAGATCACGGGTCCGAGCGCTGTCAAACTCTTCTTATCCTCCAGCACGACTGACGCAGATGTATTTGCTGTGGTCCGAGTTTTCACGCCAGATATGAAAGAGGTCGTCTTCCACGGCGCCCTAGATCCGCATACCCCGATCGGACAGGGCTGGCTGCGGGCCTCGCACCGAAAACTAGACCACGAGCTGACCCAGCCTTATCGTCCCTATCACACACACGACGAAAAGCAACCACTCAAGCCTGACCAAGTGGTGGAGTTGGATGTCGAGATCATCCCAACCAGCATCGTGGTGCC
>CAMAXR010000108.1 GCA_945862195.1 Hylemonella gracilis | reverse complement strand
GGGCTGCCCACACGCCCGAGCGGGACTGCTGGGCCAATTCTGTCCAGCAGTGCTTGCCCGCCATGAATTTCATGAATCTCGGTTTGTATGAGCCCTGGGCGGACCGCGTTGACGCGGATACCGTGTGGGGCCAGCTCTTTGGCCATGGCCAAAGTGAGGCTGTCTACCGCGCCTTTTGATGCGGCGTAATGCGCCTCGTGGGTCATGCCGCCGTGACGCGCCGCAATGGACGACATGTTGACGATGGTGCCGCCCTGCCCGCCTTGTTGGGTAGACATAAGGCGCGCGGCCTCGCCCGCCACAAAAAAGCACCCCAGCACATTGGTTTGAAACACCTCGGCCAAGTGGTCTTGCGACGCGTCCATGAGCGAGCGCGGCTCCCCCACAATGCCCGCGTTGTTGACCACTGCATCCAAACGGCCCCAAGCCGACTTAAGGGTTTGAAACATGGCCTTTACTTGGCTTTGGCTGGCCACATCGGCTTTGATGGCCATGGCGCGGCGGCCGGTTTTTTGAATCTTCAAGGCCGTGTCTTGGGCAGCTTTTTCGTTGTGAACGTAGCTAAAGCACACATCAAACCCCTGCTGGGCCATGGCCAACCCAATGGCGCACCCTATGCCGCGGCTGCCCCCGGTAATTAAGGCTACGGGGCTAGCGCCAGAGCTGCTGCTTGGTTGCTCGCTCATGCTGCTGCCGTGATGTGGGTGTGGTCAGCGCCTTTAAGCTGCAATATCTCACGGGCTTCGTCGGGCGTGGCTATTTCCAGGCCCAGACCTTCAATAATTTGGCGCACTTGTTTCACCTGATGGGCGTTGCTTTGGGCCAGCTTGCCTTTGCCCAGCCACAGGCTGTCTTCTAGGCCCACGCGCACATTGCCGCCCATGCCCGCCGCAATAGCGGCAATGCGCATTTGGTGGCGGCCCGCGCCCAGCACGGACCACTGGTAATCGCGGCCAAACAAGCGGTCGGCGGTACGGCGCATGTGCACCACGTCTTCGGCGTGCACACCTATGCCGCCCAAAATGCCAAACACCGACTGCACAAAAAATGGCGGCTTCACCAAGCCACGCTCTGCAAAATGCGCCAAGTTGTATAGGTGCCCAATGTCGTAACACTCAAACTCAAACCGCGTGCGGTGGCTTTGGAGTTGTTGCAGCTCGTACTCAATGTCTTGAAACGTGTTTCTAAAAATCAGGTCTTTGCTTTTTTCTAGGTAAGGGCGCTCCCAGTCGTGGGTGAAGTTGGTAAACCGCTCCAGCATGGGGTAGAGCCCAAAGTTCATGGAGCCCATGTTCATGGACGCCACTTCGGGCGAAAAATGCATGGTGGGCGCAATGCGCTCGTCAATGCTCATAAAGGGCGAGCCGCCGGTGGTCAGGTTAATCACCACGTTGCTGCGGGCCTTAATCTGCGGCAAAAACTTGGCAAAGGCTTCGGGCGTTTGGTCGGGCTTGCCGGTGACCGGGTCTCGCGCGTGCAAATGCACAATGGCCGCCCCTGCTTCAGCCGCGCCAACGGCGGCTTCCACAATTTCTTGCGGTGTCACCGGTAAATACGGCGACATAGAGGGGGTGTGAATGGCGCCGGTTACAGCGCAGGTGATGATGACTTTGCTCATGCCCACCATGCTACGCATGGGCGTGTGGCTGAGCACTAGAAGAAACCCTTGCGGGGTTGTTAGTTATGCGGCCAATATTCGCGCGAAACCATGCACGCTGTAAAAAAGCCTAATCGGGGTTGGTGTTGGGGTTTCATTTTTGGCTTGGCGAGGCTGAACACATGCGCCTCCAGCCAAACCCACACATCTCGATATGTTTTCATGTCTTTGTTGCCCATCGGTTTAAATAGAAACCGTTTAAACCATACCTTTTATTGTGTGGTCCTGCAACAGAGGGGTTTCCCAAGGTGGTTTTGTAACGGGACTGACTTTTAGAGGGTTGGGCTATAGCTGTGCATGTTTTGACACTTGCTGGGCTACCCGCGGCACATAGAGGGCAACTCCAGACCCATTGCCGTCTTGCAAATTAATACCAGGGGCACCGGATATTCAACCACCGCGTTATGGCCTGGCAGGCGTGGTAGACCGTTTCTAGTGCCTGTTCCAAGCTGCGGGTGCCTCGGTTATGGCAAGGAACCGAAACCATCGACAAGCTGTGCCACTACTTTGGCTGTTCCGTTGACGATTTGGTGGAGCAGCTGCCCGAAGCGTCTGCCGGTGCAGCGGCCATGGACAAGTCCGTGGGTGCCAGTCTAAATGGCAGTGCCCGGGGCTAGCTTAAAAAAGTTAGGCTTGCGCAGCCCGCTCAACAGCCCGAATGATGCGCTCGTGAGCACCACAGCGGCACAAGTGCTTATCTAAAGCTTCACATATTTGCGCTCGGGTGGGCTGGGGTGTCTGTTGCAACAGGGCGCTGGCGCTGACCAATATGCCGCTTAGGCAATAGCCGCACTGGCCCGCATTTTCTTCAATAAAGACTTTTTGTAGGGCATGCGGTTGCCCAGCTTTCCCCAAGCCTTCTAGGGTGGTGACTTGATGGTCTTGCACGGACCAAAGCGGTAAGTTGCACGAGGTTTGAGGCCTGCCATCTACCAACACCATGCAAGCCCCACACTCGCCTTCGCCGCACCCAAGTTTGGGGCCAGACAAACCCAACTCGTCTCTTAGCAAGCTGAGCAGGGTGGAGTTTTCTGGCAAGCCCAGGCTGATCTTTTGGTTGTTGATGGTGAGGTTCATGCGTGTGCTCTGGGGCTTAGTTTGACTCGTTTAGAGCATGAAGAATGTGGTCTTGAGACAGGGGCAACTGCCGAACCCTAACCCCAAGCGCATCAAAGAGGGCATTGGCCAAGGCCGCAGCTACAGGGCCTTGCACAGACTCTCCAGCACCTAAAGAGGGCTGGTCTGGCCGGTCCAAAACATGGATTTTTAATTCGGGCACTTCTGAAAAACGCAAAATGGGGTAATTGCCCCAGCTTTGGGTGGTGATTTGGGTGCGGTCAAATTGAACCGCTTCTTTTAGGGTCCAGCTCATGGATTGCAAAGCCCCGCCCTCGGTTTGGTTGATCACGCCATCTAAATCGACTACCCGACCCACGTCTACCGCCACATCGAGATTGAGCACCCGAAGCGTTTGACCCGCCTGTACGCGCACCAACACGGCACACCATGCAGAGGTGTTTTTGTAACGCGCCCAAGCCACACCATGGCCCACACCTTCTGACTTGGGCAGTTGCCACCAGGTGCTGCGTTCCACCACAGCCTCTAAAACGGCCAGACTTCTAGGGTCTGTCATGTGGCGCTTGCGAAACTGCAGCGGGTCTTGTCTGCTGGCGTGTGCAAGTTCGTCCATGAACGACTCTATGGCAAAAACATTGGCAAAGGCACCCAGCGCCCGCATGGCGGAGGTTCTGATGGGCATGACCGTTAACCGGTGATTCACGATGTGTGAGTTTTCAAATTCATAACCCGGAATGGCGTTGCGGTCTGCCCCGCCACCTGCAGCAAGCGGCGGGTTGATGGCCAAAGGCATGGGTTGGCCTTTAGCCTGCTGAGACGCCCCCAGCAAAGTGGGCACTAAGGAGCGGCCTGGGCGCGAACTGTATCCATTGGCCCACAATTCGTGGTGCCAGTGGCTGATGCGTCCCGTTTCATCCAGCCGCGCTTTAAGCGACACCAAATGAGCGCTGCTTAGCGGGGCCTGAGACAGTTCATCTGCACGCGACCAAATGACCCGCACCGGATTGCCTGGCTGTTGCATGGCCAGCAAGGCGGCATCAAAGGCCACGTCATCGGCCCCGTTGTGGCCATAGCAACCCGAACCCTCCACGTGCCTCATCACTATGGCGTCTTTGGGCACATGGAGTGCCTTGGTTAAATCGTCGCGAAGGTTTTGAATGCCTTGGCTGTGGGTCCAGACCTGCAAGGTCTGTCCATCCCACTGGGCCAGCGCACAGCAAAGCCCGATAGATGCATGCGCTATAAAGGGTTTGAGGTATTCATGCGACAAAGTCACGCCCGCTTCTGGCGCTAGGGCCTCACCCTTTTGGAGGGGGTGTGTGGTGTCGTGTGGTGAAGTGCGAAGAAAGTCCGCCAGGTTGTGCATGTCGGGCAAAGAGGCCGTTTCGGTCCAAGATACCTTTTGTTGCAACGCGCTCAAGGCCGCATCGGCCTGCCGCTCGGTGGCGGCTGTGATGCCAATAAAGCGTCCATCCACCACCCACTGGACAGACGCCTCAGACCACCCCTGCAAAAGCGTTGCGGGAATGGGCTCGCGGGGATTGGCCAATTGGGCAGTAACCGAGGGCGTGCGCAGCACCCGTCCGTGTCGCATTCCCGGAAGTCGCATGTCTTGAATGAACCTTGGCTGACCCAGGATTTTGTCGGGCAAGTCAAGGCGCTGCACTTTGCCGTGGCCATGCAGCTTCAACTGCTTGACCGATTTGGGCGAGGACAAGCCTTCGTATTCGCGGTTGAGGGTGTACCCCTTAAGCCACTGCCAATAATCCCCTGTAGGTTGACCGGCCGCATCAGAAAATTGGCCCTGATCAACACGCAGACTCTGAGCTGCAACGCCTTGGGTTTCGGCGGCTCTTTGCAGGGCGATGAATCGAACCTCTGCACATGCGTGCCGAATGGCAGCGCCGGAGTCTTGTACAGAAATACTGCTGCTGGTCATGCCCTCGTCCGGGCCCTCTAGCGTTGAAGCGCTGACCATTTGCACTTGATCCAGCCTGACATCCAACTCATCTGCAGCAATGATGGAGAGGGCGGTCAGAATGCCTTGGCCCAACTCCACCTTGCCGGTGAACACACGCACCAACCCTTGCTGGGAAAAGTCTAACCAGTGCGAAAGTTTTCGGTTGGTATGTAAGTTGCCCGGCAAAACGAGCTTGCCATCGTTGCGGTCAAAAGTAAAGCCTCTTGGGACCGCTGTGTTCATTGAACGCGCCCGATGCGCTGTATGGTGGCCGAGGTGCGTGCAAGGTCGAGCTTCCAAAAGGCCTCGAGCTCTTCTCCGTCTAAATATGCAATTTCTCCCGCAGAGCTTTTGCTCACGGTTTCCGCAAACTGAGCGTCTTGCGAAGCTGCACGCAACGCCTTGCGCAAAGTGGCCAATACTTCAGTGGGCGTGCCTGTGGGCGCAAACAGGCCGGTCCACGGCACAAAATCAATGGGCACACCCAGTTCAGCAAGGGTGGGGACATCAGGCGCTTGCGCCCAACGCTTAGATCCGTACATAGCTAAGTAGCGCAAGCGACCGCTTTGCACATGGGGCAAGGCCAGCGTGCGCACAGGGATGTTGAAGTCCACCTGACCACCCATAAGGGCTGTGAGCATTGGGGCACCGCCCGCATACGGAATATGCCGAGCCTCGGTTTGCGTGGTGGCCAACAACATTTCGGCTGGCACATGGCTGATGCCGTAGTTGCCACTGGATGAATACGTCATAGCCTTAGGGTTGGCGCGCAATGCAGCGGCAAAGTCTTGGTAGGTTTTGTAGGGGCTGTCAGCACGAACCACCAAGCTCACCACATCGACCGCAACGCGCGCCACGGGCACAAATTGATCCAAACTGAATGGCGGCTTTTGACCGTTGAGCACCGCCTGCTCAGGCACACTGGCCACGCTGGAGAGCGTGTACATCAGGGTGTAGCCATCGGCATTGGCGTTGGCCACCGCAGCGGCCCCAATGGCGCCAGAGGCGCCAGGACGGTTGACAATCAATACCGTCTGGCCCAACGCTTTTTCCAATGAAACTTTAAGTGCACGAGCAGACAAATCGGCAATGCCGCCCGCAGGAAAAGGGACGATGAGGGTGACGGGTTTATTGGGGTAAGCG
>CAMAXR010000107.1 GCA_945862195.1 Hylemonella gracilis | reverse complement strand
GACGCTCAAGCCAGCGTGTTTACGGCGGTAAGCGCTGGATTGGCGCGGGTGATCCACCTCATTGATGAATATTGCCAAGGCCACGGCGACCTCGACGCCATGCAAAGCGAAATTGAAGCGCTGGACGGTTGGAACTGGGAGCAGCGGGTTGCTGAGACCCTGCAGCGCCTGCACCTCAACCCCGATGCGGTGGTCAGCACGCTGTCGGGCGGCACGAAAAAGCGCGTGGCCTTGGCGCAGGCTCTAGTGGCGCAGCCCGATGTGCTGCTGCTGGACGAGCCCACCAACCACCTGGACCTGGATTCCATTGAATGGCTCGAAGGCTTGCTGGTGCAATTTAAGGGCAGTCTTATCACCATCACCCACGACCGCTCATTTCTGGACAACGTGGCCACCCGCATAGTGGAGCTCGACCGCGGCAATCTCATGAGCTACCCGGGCAACTTTGCCGCCTTCCTCGCGCAAAAGGAAGATCAGTTGGCTCAGGAGGCGGTGATAAATGCCAAGGCCGACAAGCTGCTGGCGCAGGAAGAAGTGTGGATCCGCAAGGGCGTAGAAGCCCGCCGCACTCGAGCGACCGCCCGCATCAACCGGCTACAGGAGCTTCGCGCCACCCGCGAGGCCCGCCGAGACGTGGTGGGCAGCGTGAACATGGATGTGAACAGCGGCGACAAGAGCGGCAAGCTGGTGTCCGAGATGGTGCATGTGAGCAAGACCTTTGGCGAGCGCGTCATCGTCAGGGACTTCAGCGCCACCATCCTGCGCGGCGACAAAATCGGCCTGCTCGGCCCCAACGGCGCTGGCAAGACCACGCTGCTCAAACTCATTTTGGGCGAGCACACGCCCGACCCAGCCCCCGCCAATGCGCCCAAGCCCGAGCCCGGCCACAGCCCTTGGGGCACGGTGCGACTGGGCGCCAATGTGACGGTGGCCTACTTCGACCAGATGCGCAACGCGCTGGACCTGGACGCCACGCTGGAAGACTTCATCAGTCCCGGCTCGGAGTGGATTGAAATTGGCAACCAGCGCAAACACGTTAAAAGCTACTTGGGCGACTTTTTGTTTTCGCCCGCTCGGGCCAACTCACCCGTGCGCAGCCTCTCGGGGGGCGAGCGCAACCGCCTGCTGCTGGCCCGTCTGTTTGCCCGCCCCGCCAATGTGCTGGTGCTGGACGAACCCACCAACGACTTGGACATCGACACCCTGGAACTGCTCGAAGACCTGCTTCAGAGCTACGACGGCACGGTATTTTTGGTGAGCCACGACCGCACTTTTTTGGACAACGTGGTCACCAGCACGATTGCCTTCGAGGGCGATGCGAAATGGCGCGAATATGAAGGCGGCGTGAGCGACTGGCTGATCCAGACCCAGCGCGCCAGCGATATTGCCGCGGCCCAGGGTAAAACCACCGCCAAACCTTTCAACTATGAGCGCGAACAGCTACAAAAACAAGAGCAGGCCACTGCCAAAGTGAGCGCCACTCCGCCCGTCGCACCACCGCCCGCATCGCCTCTACCCGCCACCCCACGGTCCTCCAAGTCCCGAAAGCTCAGCTTCAAAGAACAACGTGAGTTGGACGCCCTGCCCGCGTCTATTGCGGCGCTGGAGGCCGAACAGCAAGACATCACCCAAGCTCTGGCCGATGGCAGCTTGTACGCCAGCGACCCCGCCCGTGCCGCCGCACTGGCCACCCGCAGCGCTGAGATTGACGACGCTTTGCTGCAGGCGCTGGAGCGTTGGGAGCTGCTCGGGGCTTAACCTAGGCTTGTGCCAACCGCGCATCATTCACCCCACTGCAAGCGTTTGCGCAGCCTACCTTTTACGTCGGTTTAAGTTGCAGCCTTAGGCTTACCACTTGTCTTTGCCGCCCATGGCAAATTGCAAGAGGTTTTTAAGCTGCACTTGAAGCTTCACGCTGGTCTGGGGTATGACGGCCTCTACGGCGTAATCCTTGATGGCCGTGTCCCGCACGATGGGCTGAGCCACCGGAAAACCGTCGCGGTTGAGCACCACCGCCACCTTAGGGGTGGAGGTGTTGATGCCGCGGCGCACCACCACGGCCACCTCTTGGGTTTTCAGGCGCACAAAAGCGCCCGGAAAATAAATACCCACCGCCTTGATGAGCGCCGCACCGCCTTCGTCCACTTGCTTGTCTTCATTGAAATAGCTGGCCTTCATGGCCGCCACGGGCGAGAGCGGCACGCGCCCCGCGCGAGGCGATAAACGCGCAGAAAACTCATCGGCTCGATGGATCAGGCGGGCCATGCGCTGCCCCACAGAGGGCTGCTCTGTGGTGGCAATGGCTACCGGCAGGTGGTGCTGCTTGACGGCTTGCAGCCACCCCTCATCGGTAACGCCCATTTCAATGAGCAGTTCGGTGGAGTGGTCCGCATGCGCCTCAATCAGTTTGCGCTGCTCCATGCTGGGGCTTGCCATTTGAGAAGCCAGTTGGTCTTGCAGCACCGTCATGCCAATGTTCATGGTCAAGGCGGCCAAGCCTAGGGATTTTTGTTGGTCTTCGTCCCAACCCAACACGTCTCGCGCGGCAATCAAGACCATCACACACACCAACATGGAGTGCGTAGAACTGTAGTAGCGCAGCTCAGAAAACGAAATATGAAACAAGGCCAATAAAGCCGCATCGGGATGGTGTTTGGCGTAATCAAACAAGGCCTCAAACAAGGCCTGTACGTTGGCGACAAATTTGGGGTCGCGCGGGTCGCGCAGGATGCGGTGGGCTTGGTATTGCAGGTCCAACCAATCCACGTCGGTGATGGTTTTTTTGACGAGCTTGGTGTCTTTGTCGTCAGCGGTGAGTTCTGCGCGGGCAATTTCGCCTAATGTGGAGCCCCCCGCCACCAAGGTCATGATTTTGCTTACCAATGCGCGGTTGAGAAAAATAGCCTCGTTTTCATCCACAAATAAAGACACGCCCCGGCCTTGGAGCTTGATCAGGTCTGCTCGAGAGTGGATCACATAGCCCTTTGCGGCCAACAGCTGACCCCCTGAGTCGCGCAGCGAAAACGGCAAAGGCTTGCCTAAGGTCACGGCGTCCATGTCTATGGCAATCAGGCTCATGTCTCTAGATCCACTGAGTTGTGAAGGTTTTGGTTGAGTTGAAGTGAGGACAATAGCCGAGGGTTTAAACGCACCACCTGTTGCCCTATGGCATGAATGTGGTCGGGCGTGGTACCACAGCAGCCACCGACAATGTTAACCAAGCCTTCGGCCGCAAACTCACGAAGCAGGCGGCTGGTGACTTCGGGGGTTTCGTCAAACCCGGTGTCGCTCATGGGGTTGGGCAAACCGGCATTGGGGTAGCAGCTGATGTAGGTGTCTTGGGCCACTTTGGCCAGCTCTTGCAAATAGGGCCGCATCAGGGCGGCGCCTAAAGCGCAGTTCAAGCCCACCGCAAGCGGCTGGGCGTGGCGCACGCTGTACCAAAACGCGGTGACGGTTTGGCCGCTGAGCACCCGGCCGGAAGCGTCGGTCACGGTGCCGCTGATGATGAGCGGCAAGCACTCGCCCGAAGCCTCAAAAAACTCATCAATGGCAAACAGCGCCGCTTTGGCGTTGAGGGTGTCAAACACGGTTTCGAGCAACAGCACATCGGCACCGCCTTGCACCAGTGCCGCGGTTTGTTCGTAGTAGTTGTGGCGCAGCTCTTCAAAGCTGATGTTGCGTGCGCCGGGGTCGTTCACATCGGGGCTGATGCTGGCGGTTTTGGGCGTGGGGCCCAATGCGCCCGCCACATAGCGGGGGCGGTCCGGGGTGCTGAACTTGTCGCAGGCCGCGCGCGCCAGTTGGGCGGAAGCCACGTTCATCTCTCGGGCATAGGCCTCTAGTCCATAGTCGGCCTGCGCCACTTGAGTCGCCCCGAAGGTGTTGGCTTCAATCAGGTCTGCGCCCGCTTGCAAGTAGCTTTCGTGGATGTCTTGAATCACGTGGGGCAGCGTTAAGGACAGCAGTTCGTTGTTGCCTTTGACATCTTGCTTCAAGTGTTTGAACCGCTCGCCCCGGTATTGCGCCTCGCTCAGTTTGAGCTGCTGAATCATGGTGCCCATTGCACCATCCAACATGAGGATGCGCTGGCTCAGCAGTTGCGGCAGTTCCTGGGCACGCGTGTACGGGCGGTGGAGGGAGCCGGGTTGGTTTGATTGAGGATTGCGGTGCAGTTGCATGAGGCCCGATTGTAGGTAAGCGTTTAAGCTTGCCCACATGCGCTCCACGAGTCAGCTGTCGCCCAGCACTTTGATCCACCCCTCTACAGACCCCCTCGACATCTTGCAGCAGGTGTTTGGGTATAAAGATTTTCGTGGCCCGCAACGCGCCATCATCCACCACGTGCTCGGTGGCGGTGACGCCATGGTGCTCATGCCCACGGGCGGCGGTAAATCGTTGTGCTACCAGATTCCGGCAATTGTCCGGCACCGTGCAGGGCAGGGCACCACCTTGGTGGTATCTCCTTTGATTGCACTGATGCACGACCAAGTAGGCGCGCTACATGAGGCCGGAGTCGAGGCTGCTTTTTTAAATTCCACTCTATCTGGCGAAGCCTCTCAAGACATTGAGCGGCGGCTGTTGCAAGGCGAGTTGGCGCTGCTGTACGCCGCACCCGAGCGGGTGAGTAACCCCAGGTTTTTGGCGCTTTTGGATTCTTTGGCACAGCGGGGTTTGCTGAGTCTTTTTGCCATTGACGAGGCGCATTGTGTGAGCCAATGGGGGCACGACTTTAGGCCCGAATACCGAGAGCTGGGCGTGCTGCAAGAGCGCTTTCCGGGTGTGCCACGCATGGCCTTGACCGCCACCGCGGATGCGCTCACACGCGCCGACATTGTGGAGCGGCTGCACCTGCAACAAGCGCACCCCTTTGTCAGCAGCTTTGACCGGCCCAACATCCGCTACGCCATTGTGGACAAGCAAGACCCCCTAAAGCAGCTGATTCGCTTTATCGAGCAAGAGCACGCGGGCGAGGCGGGCATTGTGTATTGCCAATCCAGAAAGCGCGTGGAAGAGGTGGCCAGCGCTTTGTGCCAAGCGGGCATAGACGCCTTGCCCTACCACGCCGGTCTAGACACCTCCGTAAGGCAACGGCACCAAAACCGTTTTTTGCGTGAAGATGCCTTGGTGATGGTGGCCACCATTGCCTTTGGCATGGGCATCGACAAGCCGGACGTGCGCTTTGTGGCGCACTTGGACTTGCCCAAAAACATTGAAGGGTATTACCAGGAAACCGGCCGCGCAGGCCGCGACGGCTTGCCCGCCGATGCTTGGATGGCTTATGGCCTGCAGGACGTGGTCAACCAGCGCCGCATGATTGACGAAGGCCCGGCCCCCGACGCGTTCAAGCAAGTGATGCGCCAAAAACTCGAAGCGCTGTTGTCCTTGGCCGAGAGCACCGACTGCCGCCGCCTGCGCCTTTTAAGCTATTTTGGTGAAGCCTATGCGCCTCATGTAGATGAGGCCGCCCAAGCCGCTTCTAACGACACACCTAGGCTTAACTGCCAAAGTTGCGACAACTGCTTGGACCGCCCCGAGGTGTGGGACGGCACCGAGGCAGCGCGCAAGCTTTTGAGCTGCGTGTACCGCATTCAGCAGCAAGATGGTTTGAGTTTTGGGGCGGGTCATCTGATGGACGTGGTGCGCGGCAAGGTGACCGACAAGGTCCAGCAGTACCAGCACCAAGCTTTGAGCACCTATGGATTGGCCGCAGACTGCTCTGAGGCCCAACTCCGCGGAGTAATGCGCCAACTCATCAGCTTGGAAGCCTTAAGCGTTCAGTCAGGGGACTTTCCCACTTTGGGGTTGGGGCCGCAATCTCGCCAAGTGCTGCGGGGCGATGTGCCGATACGCTTGCGGGTGGGGGCATCGGAGCGGCCCCGAAATGCGCTTAGGGCTTTGGCTCGGACTTCAGGCATGCCTGTGGCCAATTCGCGTCCTGAGTTGGCCTTATTAAGTGAGCAGGCACTTGCGCTTTTAGCCTCTTTAAAGCAATGGAGAGCAGAGGTGGCCAGCGCGCACAACCTGCCGCCGTATGTGATTTTTCATGACGCCACCTTAGCGGCTATTGCGCAAGCAGCACCC
>CAMAXR010000106.1 GCA_945862195.1 Hylemonella gracilis | reverse complement strand
TGCCGCGCCTTTTGTACCCGCACATGCAGCGGTATAAAAAAGTCGCCATCCCGCGTGAGGTAGGCGCGCATGGGATTGCCGTTGAGGGTGGTGCCGTTGATGCGCTCGCGCATGCGGTGGGCCAAACTGAGCACCACGTCTTTTTCGCGCGTGCCGCCCGGTCCTATAGCGCCCGGGTCTTCGCCGCCGTGGCCTGCATCTAAAGCCACAATGATCAAGCGCTCGGTTTTGCTGGCGGTTTGCACAGCGGGGGCAGGCACGCTTGCAGGGGGCGTGTTAGAAGGCGTGTTAGACGGCATAGCCACCGGTTTTTGGGCGTGTTGCGCTATCAGGTCGCCCAAGGGGTCATGCGCTGAGGGTTTGGCGCGCTCGGCAATCAAGGCGCTTAAAGGGTCTACGGGGTTGGTGGGGTAGAGGTCCAGCACCAGCCTGTGCTGGTAGGCGGCCACGGGTTCAAGGTTAAAAACTTGCGGCGTGATGCCGTGTTTAAGGTCAATCACCAAACGCACGACTTCTGGCGAAAACTGCCCCACACGGATACCGGCAATATTGGGGTCGTTGGCTTGCACCTTGGCCACCAGCTCGCGCAAGGCGGGGTTCAGCACCACGCCTTCAATGTCCACAGCCAAACGAGGAGGGTCCGCCACCATCAAAGGTTTAAATTTAAGCGGTGTATCCGATTCAATGGTGACGCGCGAGTAATCGGGCGCGGGCCAAATGCGCACCGCCAATATGGAAGCGCCCCAGGCCCAATGCGCGGGCCCCAGGTACAGGGCCAAGGTGCCCATACAACTCATACCGGAGAGTTGCAGCAGTTGGCGTCGTTTCATTTTTAATGGTGGCGTCATTTCGATTGGCAAAGTTTATAAAGTTCTTGGCCCTTGGGCGTGGCTGCCGTTAACTCTACTTCTCGAATCTCTTGGTCTAGGGTGCGCAGGCTTAGGGCTAGATCGGCGGTGGGCAACAAGCCAGCGGCCTGCTCTGGCCACTCGGCAAGCTTGAGGCCTGCGCCCCCAAACACATCCCTAAAACCCGCGTCTTCCCATTCGCGCGGATCGGTAAACCTATAAAAATCAAAATGAAAAATGGGAAAGCCTTTGGGGTTGTAGGTTTCCAGTACCGCATAGGTAGGGCTTTTGATGCGGCCTTCCACCCCTAAAGCGCGCAGCAAGTGCCTCACCAGTGTGGTTTTGCCAGATCCCAGCGGACCTTTAAGCTCTATGTAAAGGGTCTGGAAGGCGTCAGACGCCAAAAGGTGCTGCGCCAAACCTTGCGCAAAGGCCATGGTTTGGTCCTCATGGTTCCAGTGCAGAGTTTTTACAATGGGGTTAACGTGCACGAACATCCTCAAAGCGAATTAGAAAACAGCTCCCCAAAAAGTTCCAATTGGGTCGATCAGATCCAAATTTGGGCGACTGAGCTGGGATTTTCCCAAATCGGCATCAGCGGTGTGGACCTCACCAATGCCGAGCCCGCATTGTTAGATTGGCTGGCGCAAGGCTTTCACGGCAGTATGAACTACATGGCCCAACATGGGCTTAAGCGGGCCCGCCCGGCCGAGCTGGTGCCTGGCACTTTAAGCGTCATCACCCTGCGCATGAATTATTTGCCGCCCCACAACCCTGCATCAACTGAAGATTGGGCTCCAAAAGAGCTGCAAGCCTTAGAGCGCCCCGAGCACGCCGTGGTGTCGGTGTATGCGAGGGGGCGGGATTACCACAAGGTGTTGCGCCAGCGCTTGCAACAGCTGGCCCAGCGCATGCATAACCAGCTGCCAACCTTGCAATATCGGGTGTTTACCGATTCGGCCCCCGTACTCGAAGTTGAGCTCGCGCAGCGCAGCGGCCTAGGCTGGCGCGGCAAGCACACGCTGTTGTTAAACCGAGAAGCCGGCTCCATGTTTTTTTTGGGCGAAATTTATGTCAACCTGGCTTTGCCCGAAACCCAGCCGGTGTCGAACCACTGCGGCAGCTGCTCTGCGTGCATCGACATTTGCCCCACCCAAGCCATATTGGGACCCAATATTTTGGATGCGCGGCGGTGTATCTCTTACCTCACCATTGAGCATGCGGGCTCTGTGCCCGAAGAGCTACGACCCTTGATGGGCAACCGTATTTATGGCTGCGACGATTGCCAGCTGGTATGCCCTTGGAACAAATTTGCCCAACGTGCGGTGTTGCCCGACTTTGAAGAGCGCGAAGCCTTGGGCCACAGCACTTTGGTGGAGCTGATGGCATGGACCGAGGAAGACTTTTTAAAGCGCACCGAAGGCAGCGCTATTCGGAGGATTGGACACGCCCAATGGTTGCGTAATATCGCCATTGCCATGGGCAACGCCTTGCGTGTTGGGCATGATGCTGGCATCAAGGACGCCTTGCAACTTAGGGCGCAGCACCCTAGTGAAGTGGTGCGCGAACATGTGCAGTGGGCTTTGGCGCAAATTCAGGACTAAAAGGAGACTTCAATGACCATGCGATTCACCTATGTGTCGGACCATCTGCCCGAAAACAAAATGCGCATGTACCCCACCAAGGTCATCAACATCATTGGCGGACCGGGTTGCGACAAGTCTTTGTTTACATCGGCCATCATTTTGTATTTGAACCTGCACCATAAAACGGTCGAGCTGATTCCGGACTACGCCAAATCCAAGGTGTGGCAAAAAGACTTTGAAGCCTTGCGCAACCAGTACCGCATTGCCCAGCAGCAAAACATGATGCTGGAATTGATGGACGGCCAAGTGCAGTATTTGGTGACCGAATGTTCTCTGCCGCAAATTTTGTTTTACAACGAGTACCACCCCGACAACATTTGTGACATTGGCAAAACCCGCCAACAAATATTGGCTTGGTACAAGCAGTACAACAACATCAATGTGATGGTGGAGCGGGGCGACAAAAAATATGTGCACACCGGCCGCTTCCAAGACGAAGATCAAGCGCTGGAAATTGACAAAGGTCTGCGTGGCATCTTGCACCGTGAGGCCATCAACTTCACCCCGCTCAAGCCCGATGTGCAGACGATCCACCACTTTACTGCGGAGCTGCTCAAAGGCGAAAACCTAACGGGCTCCTGAGTTTTTAGCCCAAATATTTAGCCCAACATTCAGCTTAAGAGGGCTATGGCAAAAGGCAGGCTGGCCATGCCCAGTAGGGTAGACAAGGTCACCAGTCCCGCCACGTAGGGCCCGTCGTAGCCCATGCGGCTGGCTAGCACATAGCAGGTGGATGCTGTGGGCAGCGCCGAAAAAATCATCAGCACCGTGTGTTGAGCTGGTTGCAGCCCCATCCACAGCCCCAAGCTCAGCGCAATACAGGGGGTGAGGGCGTGTCGAATCCCCAAAGTCATCATCGCCAAAAGCTGGCCCCGGTTAAAGCTAGAAAACTGCAGCCCCGCCCCCGCAGACATCAAGCCCAGCGCTAACGATGCGCCCCCAATACGGCTCAGGCTGGGCTCTGCCCAAGCGGGCAGTTGCAGACCGAGCAGATTGAAGGCCAAGCCCGAAACGGTGGCCAAAATCAAGGGGTTGCGCACCAGTTCGCCCCACACGCTGCGTTGCCCATGCCGTGCCATGGGAAACACCGCCGCAATGTTGAACATGGGCACACAAAACCCAATCAGCACCGAAATGAGCAGCAGGCCCTGCGCGCCTGCCACCCGCTCGGCCAAAGCCAGCCCAATAAAGGAATTGAACCTGAACGCCACTTGCGCGCTGCCGGCATGGAGGCGGGGGTCTATGCGGTTTTTAAGCCCTGGCAAGTAAGGCAGGGCATAAGCCAAGCCAATGCCGCACAAGCCTGTGAGCACCCCCGCACCAATCAGGCTGGAGGTGGCTTGCAGGTCTAGTGGGCTGCGCACGATGCTGTAAAACAACAGCACCGGAAACAGAAAAAAATACACCAGCCGCTCCACCGGCTCCCACACCTGCCGGTTCAGCGGCGTGAACCGGCACACCAAAAAGCCGCACAAGATGAGCGAAAAATCCGGAAACAAAAGCTGTGCGAAATTCAATGCGTTTATTCCAAGGGTGGCCCAGAAGGAGGCTGGGGTATTGAGGAGCCAAGCAGCCCCGTACTGTACGTGCAAGCCTTAAACCCAAAGCCAAGCCCAATCCCGCTACAGTTCAGGGCATGAGATCTTTAAATGTGCTTGGGGGCGAGCTGGTGCCCTGCTCCTACGATCCCCTGACCGGATTCTTTCGCGACGGGTGTTGCCATCATCATGAAGAAGACCCCGGAACCCATGTGGTGTGCGCCCGTGTCACGCCAGAGTTTTTGGTGTTTTCATTGCAGCGTGGCAACGACCTCATGACCCCCCGTCCCGAGTACCGTTTTGCCGGCCTTCAATCTGGCGACCGCTGGTGCCTGTGTGTGCTGCGCTGGAAAGAAGCTTTAGATGCCGGCGTGGCCCCACCTGTAGTTCTGGAATGCACAAATATTGCTGCACTTGACCACGTTACGCTGGAGCAACTGCAGGCTCATGCTTTGCATAAAAAGCAGGCTTGATCAACGCATGCCGTTGCGCTCTGCCAGTTCCACAAACAAGCCAGCGTGGTCCAGGTCTTGATGGCCGTGGGCAATGCCTTGCGCATACAGCTGCTCCAAAAGCCCTGTAATGGGGGCAACAAAACCCAAACCGCCTGCCGTATCTAAAGCGTTGCGCAGGTCTTTGAGTTGCACCGTCATGCGCGCGCGCGGGGCAAAGTCTCGGTCCACCATGCGCTGGCCGTGCACTTGCAAAATGCGGCTGTCGGCAAACCCGCCGGTGATGGCTTCTTTCACTTGAGCCATGTTGGCTCCGCCTTTTTCGCACAGCAGCAGCGCCTCTGCTACCGCGCCAATGGTGATGCCCACAATCATTTGGTTGGCCAGCTTGGCCAGCTGCCCAGATCCGCTCGGCCCCACATGGGTGGCGCGTCCCAGGGGCGCAAAAATAGACTTCACCTGTTCAAAAGTGCTGGCTTCGCCTCCGGCCATCACCGCCAGCGTGCCTTGTTCGGCACCTACTGTGCCGCCTGATACGGGTGCATCCAAATACATCACACCCAGCGCCGCCAGTTGTTGGGCATGCCCTCTGGCTTGGGCGGGCTTGATGGACGACATGTCCACCACCACCGCCCCAGGCTTAAGTGCAGCCGCTGCGCCTGGGGTATCTGCAGCGCCAAAAAGCACTTGCTCCACGATGTCGCCGTTTTCCAGCATGGTGATCAGCACATCTGCGCTGCGCGCCGCATCGGCTGCATGGTCAAACACCTGCGCGCCAAACGGGGACAGTCGGTCCGCCTTATCGCGCGTGCGGTTCCAAGCTTTGACGGTGTAACCCGCCTCACACAGTCTGCGACCTATTGGGTAGCCCATCATGCCAATACCGAGCAAGGCGATAGTGGGGTGGTTTGCAGGTGTGTAAGTGCTCATTGGGCGGTCAGAAGTTGTGACAAGATGGCGGGCATCATATGCATTGTTTCGGAGACCTCACCGCATGACCACCCCTAAAACCAACTTAGACCCCGCATGGCTGGAACGTATGTACAACAACCGCGCGCTGGTACCAGACCACGCCCAGTACTTTGCCCGCTGGGCCGATGCCTCAGACGACACGCGCGAGGCCCACAGCTGCGAAATGGATGTGCCGTACGGCAATAGCCCATTGGAAAAAATGGATGTGTATCCGCCTTCACATTTGGCGCCTGTGCCCAAGTCCAAGAAAGGTGGGCCGGTAGTGGTGTTCATTCATGGGGGTTACTGGCGGTCTTTAGACAAGGCCGACCACGCTTTTATTGCGCCTGCCTTTACCAACCAAGGCGCATGCGTGATGGTGCCCAACTACGATTTATGTCCCAAAGTCACCATTCCGGACATCACCTTGCAAATGGTGCATGCAGTGGCTTGGGCCTATCGCAATGCCCACCGCTACGGGGGTGACAAAAACCGCATCACCGTGATTGGCCATTCGGCAGGTGGGCAAATGGCTGCCATGCTGCTGTTGTGCCACTGGCAGCAAGTGGACAAGCGCTTGCCTAAAGATGTGGTCAAGGCGGCCATGTCGATTTCGGGCCTGTACGACCTAGAACCCCTGATGCACACGCCTTTCTTAAAGGCCGACTTGCGGCTAACGCCCGAAGATGCCCGCAAAGCCAGCCCCAGCCACCTGCCTAAGCCCAAGCACGGCGT
>CAMAXR010000105.1 GCA_945862195.1 Hylemonella gracilis | reverse complement strand
CTTTCATATTGAGGTAGCGGCTTATCCGGAGGTGCATCCCCAAGCCAAGTCGCCTGCGGCTGACCTCAAGGCGTTTGCGGACAAGGTTCAGGCAGGAGCCAACTCGGCGATCACCCAGTATTTTTTCAATGCGGATGCCTATTTCCGGTATATGGATGAGGTGGGTCAGTTGGGTATTCAGGTGCCTGTGGTGCCCGGCATCATGCCCATTACCAGTTCTACCCAGCTCATGCGCTTTTCCGATGCTTGTGGCGCAGAAATTCCGCGCTGGATTCGTTTGCGGCTGCAAAGCTATGGGGACGACGTGGCGTCCATTCGGGCGTTTGGCCTGGATGTGGTGACCGATCTGTGCGATCAGCTCCGTTTGTTTGGGGCGCCAGCCTTGCATTTTTACAGCATGAACCAAAGTGCACCCACTTTGGAAATTTGCCGCCGACTGGGTCTTGTTTAAGCCCGCGGGGTCGTCTTTAAGACGTTTCCAGGCTCATGCTGGCGTGTCGGTCTTGCCCCAGGGCCAGCACCATTTGGGGCAGTGCCTCTTGTAGCATGGCTTTGAGGGTGTGGGGCGGGTTGATCACCATCAAGCCGCTGGCGGGCAAACCCGGACGAGGTGTGGCCTCTCCCAAGGGGCTTGATACCGGGGCTGCGCTGCCGCTGGACTTGACGGTGAGCGTGGCATGCAGCCAGCTTTTTTGGCTTTTGTTGGCCAATGTTTTGAGTTTTCGGGGCAAGTCATGCGCTTCCATGCGGGGAATGATGGGGTGCCACACCGCGTAAGTGCCGGTGGCAAACCGTTTTAAGGCTTCGGTCACCATCTCCACCACCTTGGGGTAGTCGCTCTTAATTTCATAGCTGGGGTCGCACAACAGCAAGGCCCGCCGTGTGGGCGGGGGCAAAAACGTGCGAATACCCTCAAACCCATCGGATCTGAAGACCGCCACCTGGCGTCCGGCATCAAGTTGCTTGACGTTGCCGCTCAGGGCTTTGAAGTCGGTGGGGTGCATTTCAAACAACTTAAGACGGTCCGCACCGCGCATCAAGCGTTGGATGATGAAGGGCGAGCCGGGGTAAACACGTATGTTGGCGGCTGAAGGTGCGCCAGAAGCGTTAAAGCCCAACACCAGTTCCAGGTAATTTTGTAGGGCGGGAGCCAGCGCCGTATGTTTGGAAAACTCCAGCAATTTGTGAACGCCCTGGGCAGACTCCCCGCTGGTTTGGGCATAGTCGCCATCTAGGCGGTACAGGCCCGCGCCCGCATGGGTGTCCAGCACGGTCAGCGCGGTGTCTTTTTGATTGAGGTACTGTTGAATGGCGATCAAGCACGTGTGTTTGAGCACATCGGCATGATTGCCTGCATGAAAGGCATGGCGGTAACTGAACATGCTTTGATGGTAACCACTGCACCATGACTTGCGAGGCCATCGGTGAATTCGGCGAAAAATAAACCAATCACGTATACAATGCGCGGTTTCGCAGCGAATTCTTGGCTCCGCGGCGAAATATATTTCCCCACCTAAGAGGTTCCCGCCGCTGGCGTTTGACCAGCATTCAGAAGGAACACCGACCGTGGAAAAGAGCCGGACAAACCCTCTTAAAGAGAAAACTCATGACCCAAACGTTCAGCGCTAAGCCAGCTGACGTGAAGCACGAGTGGTTTGTGATTGACGCCACCGATAAGGTGCTCGGACGGGTAGCCAGCGAAGTTGCCCTCCGTCTACGCGGCAAACACAAGGCCATTTATACGCCTCACGTCGATACCGGAGACTTTATTGTTGTCGTCAACGCATCCAAATTGCGTGTGACCGGCGCTAAAGAGCTCGACAAAATGTACTACCGCCATTCCGGTTTTCCGGGCGGTATCTACGCCACCAACTTTCGCGACATGCAGTCCAAGCATCCCGGCCGTGCGCTGGAAAAGGCCGTCAAGGGCATGTTGCCCAAGGGTCCTTTGGGCTACGCCATGATCAAAAAGCTCAAGGTGTACGGCGGTGCAGAGCACCCGCACACTGCCCAGCAACCCCAAGTGTTGGCCATTTAAGGAGCTATCGAAATGATTGGTGAATGGAACAATGGCACCGGCCGTCGCAAATCCAGCGTCGCCCGCGTGTTTCTCAAAAAAGGCACCGGCAAAATTATCGTGAATGGCAAAGACATTCAGGAGTACTTTGGCCGTGAAACGTCGATCATGATCGCCAAACAGCCTTTGATGCTGACCAACCATGTCGAAACTTTTGACATTCAGGTCAACGTCAATGGCGGCGGCGAATCCGGCCAAGCGGGTGCGACCCGCCACGGTATTACCCGTGCGCTGATCGACTACGACGCAGCACTCAAGCCTGCCTTGAGCCAAGCTGGGTTTGTCACCCGTGACGCCCGCGAAGTAGAACGTAAAAAGGTTGGTTTGCACTCTGCGCGCCGCCGCAAGCAGTTCAGCAAGCGCTGATCTCGTCTCGCTTCACATCAAACCCTGTCTTGGCTCCGGCCAGGCGGGGTTTTTTGTTGCAGCGCACGATGCACTGCTAGACTCGCGCACCTATGCGTTTCCGACTCCTCAGACGACGGCTCACCATCAGCGCCCCGCGCATGGCGGTGCGCAGCAACCTGCCTTGGCCTTTGCGCTGGGCCTTGGTGGCCATCGTGTTGGGGTTTTGCGCGGCCATTGGGCTTTGGGCGTTTGAGTTTGGCCGCGACATTGCAGGGTTGGATGGTGGGCGCACCGAAGAAGTCAAACAACTGCGGCTGGATACCACCACCTTAAAAGACCAAGTGGACACCCTGCGCGAAGAGCGCGATAAAGCTGTGTCCATGGCCAACACCGCTTCCATGATGCTGACGGCCGAAAAGGCCTCCCAAGACAAGCTCACCCAGCAAATCCGACAGCTGGAAGATCAAAACCGCAGCTTGCGCGACGACCTAGGCTTCTTTGAAAAGCTCATTCCCAGCGCTGGCGGCGATCAGCTCGCCATTCGGGCGCTGCAGGCGGAGGTGGTTAATGACCGTTTGAAGTGGCAGGTGTTGGTGATTCAGCCCGCCAAGAATGCGGCTGAATTCAATGGCCAGTTGGAGGTCACCCTTAACGGGGTATTGGCTGGCAAACCTTGGACTTCCGCTATTGCCGAGGGCTCTAAACCTTTGAGGTTCAAGCAGTACGCTCGCCTAGAAGGCTTGATGGAGCTGCCCGGCCAAGTTCAGGTGAAAACTGTGACCGCTCGCGTGTTGGACGGCAGCATCATCAAGGCTTCTCAAAACTTCAACTTAAAGCCTGTCAACTAGTTAAGCTAGTATTCATGTTCACCTCGAACGCACGGCGTTCTGATTGATAGAACGCCCGACTGGAGTCGCCATGTTTGGAAAAAAAAGACAGCCCCCCATCAAGAGTTTGGTTGCAGAGGGCACCCTGATTGAAGGCAATTTGCACTTCACCGAAGGCATGCGCATTGACGGTGCGGTGCAGGGTGATGTGCGCGCCAACCCCGACGCCCCCAGCATTTTGGTGATTTCAGAAACCGCCACGGTGGTGGGCGAGGTGCATGCAGACCACGTCATCATCAACGGCGCGGTGCAGGGTCCGGTGTGTGCGCGCGTAATGTTGGAGCTGCAACCCACCGCCCGCATTGACGGTGATGTGTACTACGCCGCGCTCGAAATGCATCAGGGTGCTTTGATTGTGGGTCAGCTTAGCCCCTTGATGCCTCAAGAAGAAAAGCCTGCGCTCAAACTGGCCGCCAACAACCTGTAAGTTGGGTCTCAGGCTATTAAGCCTAAACCCGAGCAAAATGCTAAACTAATCCCCGATTGATCAATGACTGGAGATTGAAATGAGTGCAGTTGCCGAAAATACCGTGACCGAAATGCCCACCGCTTTGGTGTTTACCGACAGCGCGGCCGCCAAAGTGGCTGACCTGATTGCTGAAGAAGGCAATGCTGATCTGAAATTGCGGGTGTTTGTGCAGGGCGGCGGATGCTCAGGCTTTCAGTATGGCTTTACTTTTGACGAAGTGACCAACGAAGACGACACCACCATGACCAAAAACGGTGTGTCCTTGTTGATAGACGCCATGAGCTACCAGTATCTGGTGGGCGCTGAAATCGATTACAAAGAAGACCTCCAAGGTGCCCAGTTTGTCATCAAAAACCCCAATGCCACTACCACCTGCGGTTGCGGGTCTTCATTCTCGGTTTAATTTGAAGTTCCCCTCGCTTTAGGCGGGGTACACACTTCCTAATACACGGGCGCCTTGAGCGCCCGTGACGCTTTGGAGGCTCGAGGTTTGGTGGTTCAAGCGCTGTCTAGCCAACCACGCAAAGGCTGCGGCTTCCACTTGCATCGGTGGCAAACCAAATTCGGACGTTGCGCAAACCCGCCAGTCAGGTAAGTGCGCTTGCAGACGTTGCATCAAATGGCTGTTAAGGGCGCCGCCACCACACACCATCAACAGGGCCGCAGAGCTTGAGCAACGCTTGGCTTCTTGGCTGCACACACAGGCGGTCAATTCGGTCAGTGTGGCCATCACGTCGGCTGGCGCAATGGCTTTGTGCTGTTCAAGCTGGGCATGCAGCCAGCCCATCTGAAACAGGTCGCGGCCCGTGCTTTTGGGCGGCGCTTGTTTAAAAAAAGGCTCATCCAGCAGTTGCTGCAGCAAGGCATGGTGCACTTGACCTTGCGCCGCCCATTGCCCATCTTGGTCAAAAGCAGTACCTGTGTGCAACTGACACCAGCCGTCCATCAGCACATTGCCCGGGCCGCAATCAAAGCCCAAAACCTGAGGGCCATGCGATGGGTCATATTCCAAAGCCGCTGTGCCTTGAATGACCGTCAGGTTGGACATGCCCCCCAAGTTCAAGACCAAGGTGGGGCCGTTTACTCCGTTTGCCCCGTTTGGGGTCGCTGTCGCCGCAGCGTCCCCAAACACCGCCTGATGAAAAGCCGGAACCAAGGGCGCGCCTTGTCCACCGGCTGCAAGGTCTCGGCTTCTAAAATCGGCCACTACGGCAATGCCAGTGAGTTCGGCCAGTAATGCGGGGTTTTGTAATTGCCAGCTGTAACCCACGCCATCAAAAGCCAAGGGTTGGTGCCGCACCGTTTGCCCGTGTGCGCCAATGGCCCGCACCTGGTGGGAGCTTAAATTTTGCTCAGCCAGCAGTTGCTGCACCACCCGTGCATAAAGTTTGGTCAGCGCATTGCCCGCCAGCGCAGCACGGTGCAGTTCATCTGGGCCGCTGACGTTGAGCTTTAAAAACTCGGTTTTCAGGGCCTCGTCAAAGGGAAGATGCTGGTGGGCCAAGACTTGCAGCCCTAAGTGATTCCACCGCACCAGCACGCCGTCCGCCCCATCCAGCGAGGTGCCGGACATCAGCCCTATGAAGTGCTCGGGCTCTTCGTTGAGTTTGGGTGGTGCTGGCAATGGCCCTGAACCGTCTGCCACGCTCACGTTAAAGCCCCGCGGCCTTACTGGACGCTGCTGGGCTGCAGCGAGGCGGCCAGGGTGAGCTGTTGGCGCACCGCCGCGGCTTGCTTTAAAAACAAGGGCTTGGCGGCTGCGCTCACGGGTACAGCTTCGCTCTGTCGCGCTATCGTGAGCGGGTCTTTGTGAGCACCGTTGATGCGAAATTCAAAGTGCAAATGCGGACCCGTAGCCCAGCCGGTAGAACCCACTGCGCCAATGGTTTGACCCTGTGCCACGCTTTGCCCCACTTTGACCGAAATTCTGCTCAGGTGGGCGTAAACGGTGGTGTGCTGGTTGCGGTGTTTGACAAACACCACATTACCAAAACCGTTTTGGCTGCCTGCAAACTCCACAATGCCTTCTCCCACGGTACGCACCGGCGTGCCTGCAGGTGCGCCATAGTCCACACCCAAATGGGCCCGCCACTGTTGCAATATGGGGTGAAACCGCATCTTGAATCCGCTGGTCACCCTAGAAAATTCCAGCGGAGACGCCAGGTAGGCGCGGCGCAAACTTTGGCCGTCTAAGGTGTAGTAACCGCCACGGTGTGCGGCATCACCCATACCGGTGTCTTTAAACCACATGGCTTGGTAGGTTTTGCCCGCGTTGACAAATTCCACACTCAAAACACGGCCCGTGCGCAGGGCTTCGCCATCGCCTTCTAAGGTTTCATACTCCACCGAAAAGCGGTCGCCCTTGCGCAAGGCGCGGTGAAAGTCGATATCACCCGAAAAAATTTC
>CAMAXR010000104.1 GCA_945862195.1 Hylemonella gracilis | reverse complement strand
CCACTATCCAGTCTAAAGTGGCTGGCCCGCCAGCGCGTGCAGCAAAGTCTTGGGGCTCGCGCGGGCTGTTCCAGTGCAGGGCCACGCCCAGTTGTTCCAGCTCGTGCAGCAGGGCTTGCAGCAGCTGCCGGTTGTCCAACTGCCCCTCGCCGGGCAGGTACACGCCTTGGGTAAACCGGTGTTCTAAGCTGGGCTCTAAAGACTGCACGCCCGCAGAGTCCAGCATTTGCATAGGGGGGAGTTCGGGCAATTGCTGTTGGGTGGTCTGCAGCAAACGGGTAAAGCGCTGCGCCTCGGGCGCATCTTGGCGGTGCCACAAAATCAGGGTGCCGCTTTGCTGAAAAAACACGGGGCTGGACAACTGCGCCAACAGTTCCGGCCAGCGCCCAAGCGCATAGTGCCCCATGCGCACCACAGAGGCTTCGGTAATGGCCGACTCTGCCAAGGGGGCCAACATGGCCGCAGCCACCCGCGCGGGCGAACCCTGAGCATCTGGACTGCCAGCCTCGTAAACCGTCACGTCATGACCTTGACGCGCCAATTGCCAGGCAATCAGACGGCCCATAATGCCCGCCCCGAGCACCACGCAACGCAATGTGGAGGGGGTGCTCATGTCCAGCCCTGATAATTTTGCTTATGAATGACCCATCCCATACCCCCCGTGCAATGCTTACCCAAACTACGTCCGTCCATTACCCCCGAGTCTTGAGTATTGCGGGTTCGGACAGCGGTGGGGGAGCAGGCATTCAGGCCGATCTGAAAACCTTTGGTGCGCTGGGCTGTTATGGCATGACCGCCATCACCGCAGTTACCGCCCAAAACACCCTTGGCGTGCGCGCCATACACGCCTTGCCCGCCGATATGCTGGCCGCCCAAATAGACGCGGTTTTGGACGACATTGGGGTAGATGCAGTCAAGATTGGCATGTTGCATTCGTCCGAGCTGGTGCGGGTGGTGGCGCAAGCCATTCAAAAATTTAAGCTCCCGCGAGTGGTGCTGGACCCAGTGATGGTGGCCACCAGTGGCGACCGTTTGATTGCCGCAGACACCATGGCTGTGCTGGTGAACGAGTTGTTCCCGCTGGTGAGCTTGGTCACGCCCAACCTCGATGAAGCCGAATGGCTGTTGGGCCGCCCGATTGAAGGCATAGACGCTTTGCCTGCTGCAGCGCAAGCGCTGTGCGACCTTGGTGCGCAGGCAGCTTTGCTCAAAGGCGGGCATTTGCAGGGCGCTCAGGTGGTGGATGTGTTGCTGCAACCGGGCCAGCCCATGCTGACCTTGCAAAGCCCGCGCATTGCAAGCCGCAATGTGCACGGCACGGGCTGTACTTTGTCTTCGGCTATTGCGGCGCATTTGGCAATGGGCCTGCCTTTGCAAGAAGCTGTAAGGCATGCACGTCACTACATTGTGGCGGCTATTGAGGCGGGTGCTGAGGTGACCACAGGCCAAGGGCATGGGCCGCTCAATCATGGTCACGCCCCCCAAGCCATGCACTTGTTGCGTTAGGCGCAGGGGCTTAGTCAAATACCGGCGATTCCACACCCAAAACCTTGTGCAGCTTGGGGCTGGTGGTGGTGTATTGCAAATGCACTTTTTTGTCGGGGTTGATGATGGGCATGGCGCCAAAAGCCGCCAAGGCACACTCATGAAAGCCCGACAAAATGAGCTTCTTTTTACCGGGGTAGGTGTTGATGTCTCCCACAGCAAAAATGCCTTCCACATTGGTAGAAAACCTTTCGGTGTCCACCACCAACTGTTTGCGCTCAATGTCCAAGCCCCAATCGGCTATGGGGCCCAACTTGGGAGACAGGCCAAAAAAGACCAGTAGCACATCAGCGGGCACCACGCGGGTCACGCCGTCGCCACCGGTGACCTTGACGGTTTTGAGCTGGCCTTGGCTTTCTTCAAACCCGGTGATCTGACCTACGATGAACTGCATTTCGTACTGGTCGCACAGCTCTCTCATTTTGGCCACGTTGGCAGGAGCCGCCTTAAAGCCGTCGCGGCGGTGGATCAAGATGACGCTTTCAGCTTTGTTGGGGCCTTCAGCCACAAAATTCAGCGTCCAGTCCAAAGCAGAGTCGCCGCCGCCCACGATGATGAGGTTTTTGCCGGCAAAGTCTGCCGGGTTTTTAACCCTATAAAACAACTGCGTGTTGTCAAAGGCCTCAATGCCATCCACCTTCAGGGTGCGCGGCTGAAACGACCCCACACCAGCTGCAATGAAAATGGTTTTGGTTAAAAAGCGGGCGCCTTTGGAGGTTTCTATAAAAAACCGGCCATCGGCTTGTTTTTCAACCACCGACACCTCTTGCCCCAGGTGAAAGGTGGCACCAAACGGCTCAATTTGCTTCATCAGGGCGTCGGTCAGCTCTTTGCCGGTGCACACCGGTACGGCAGGAATGTCGTAAATGGGCTTGTCGGGGTACAGCTCCATGGGCTGGCCGCCGGGGTAGGCCAAGGAGTCAATGATGTGGGCCTTGATTTCCAGCAGACCCAGCTCAAACACCTGAAACAAGCCAACAGGACCGGCTCCCACAATCACCGCATCGGTTTCAATGGTCTGGGTTGCGGTGTTGGAGTTGAGTAGCGAATCGATCATTGTTTAACGCACCAGCTCCTTGAGCTTGCCGGTTTGGTCTTTCCAGTCGTCGGCATCGGCCAAAGGTATTTTGCGTTTGGTGATGCTTTTCCAAGTGGGTAGTTTGGACAGCTCGACGTTCAGAGCCGTCATATGTTGCTGGTCAGCCGGTACGTCTTCCTCGGCGTAAATCGCGTTGACGGGACACTCCGGAATGCACACCGCGCAGTCGATGCATTCATCTGGGTCGATGGTCAAAAAATTCGGGCCTTCGCGAAAACAGTCCACGGGACATACGTCGACACAGTCGGTGTATTTACAGCGGATGCAGGCTTCGGTGACAACGTGAGTCATAGCGGTTGGGATGAAACTAAAAATAATGGGCGATTTTATGGGGTTTTGCTCAAGAGCACGGCGCCGGAGGTTTTATGGCTCGCGGTGTCCGCCAAAATGCAGCAGCCTAGGCTGCGCGATTGGGCAAACGGCACGATGGCCAGTGGCTCTTGTAAAGCCAACTCCACATGGCCTATGGCATTGGGTTCGAGTTGCGTGGCAGCTTCTTGGGCCAGGTTGTGAATGTTCAGGCGGTAACTCACCTGCTTGACCTTGGCCTTGACCCAACGGTGGCCATGCAGCAACCAGTACACACGCCCCACCACCAAGGGTTCGTCGTCCAGCCAAGCCACGGTGGCATGGAGTTCGCGGGTTTCGGTGAGCAGCCCCGCTTCTTGGGTGATAAGCCAGTCGCCGCGCGACACATCAACCTCGCGGTCCAGCACCACACCAGCGCTTTGGTTGGCTTGGGCTTTAAAAGGCAAGCGCACCGCATTGAGCACTTGCGCCACGGTGGCATTTTGCTGGCCTGGAAAAACACGCACGGTGTCCCCGGGCTGCACTTGCCCAGAAGCCAATCGCCCCCAAAACACACGGCGGCCTTGATGCGTGTCGGCTGAAGAAGAAAATTTTTCCACCCACTGCACCGGAAACGCAAAGGGCAAGGCCACATCTGCAGGCGTTACGGGCAATTGCTCCAGCAGCTCCAAGAGGCTGGGGCCGCTGTAACCGCACCACGCATCGTTGGCCGACTCCACCACGTTCCAACCCTTGAGGGCAGAAACCGGAATGATGGCGCGCGCCTGAATGCCTGCTTCTTGGGTAAAAGCGCGCAAGGCCCGCTCTATGTGCACAAAAGCCACACCAGCATCATCCACCGCGTCGAGCTTGTTGATGGCAAACACCACCGAGGGCACCCGCAACAAGTGCAGGAGCAAGGTGTGGCGACGGGTTTGCGGCAAGAGTTTGAGGTGGGGGTCGGTCCACTGCAACTTGGTGGCATCTACTAGCACCACGGCGGCGTGGGCGCTGCTGGCGGCAGTGACCATGTTGCGGGTGTACTGCTCGTGACCGGGCGCGTCACCAATAATGAATTTGCGTTGCTCGGTGCTGAAGTACCGGTATGCCACGTCGATGGTGATGCCTTGCTCGCGCTCTGCGCTCAGGCCGTCGGTGAGCAAGGCCAAATCTACGGTGGCGCCCGCGTCATCGGGGTCAGCTTGTTGGCCTTGGCGGGTCACGCCAGCAAGATGGTCTTGCAGCACCGCACGGGCGTCTAACAGCAGGCGGCCAATGAGGGTGCTTTTGCCGTCGTCCACGCTGCCGCAGGTGATAAAGCGCAGGGCGTCCATTAAAAGTAACCGTCTTTCTTGCGTTTTTCCATGGAGGCTTCAGAGGTTTTGTCGTCCATGCGGGTGGCACCACGCTCGCTCATGTCCGCAGACAGGGTTTCCATCACGATGTCGGCTGCGCTGGCGGCGGTGCTGGCCACAGGGCAGGTGCAGGTGATGTCGCCCACCGTGCGAAAGCGCACGTCTTTAAGCACCACCGACTCACCCGCTTTGGGTGGCGTGAGCGGGGTGACGGGCACCCACAAACCTTTGCGCTCCACCACCTCGCGTTGGTGGCTGTAGTACAAAGACGGTAGGGCAATGCGTTCGCGGTCAATGTATTGCCAAACGTCCAACTCGGTCCAGTTGGAAATAGGAAACACCCTGAAATGCTCGCCCGACTGAATGCGGGTATTGAACAGGGTCCACAGCTCCGGACGCTGGGCCTTGGGGTTCCACTGGCCAAATGAATCGCGGTGGCTGAAGATGCGCTCTTTGGCGCGGGCTTTTTCTTCGTCACGGCGTGCCCCGCCAATGAGGGCGTCAAACCTGAATTCTTCAATGGCTTCGAGCAGAGTCACGGATTGGTGGACGTTGCGGCTTTCTTCAGGGTGGGCCAGCCGAACGGTGCCGCGCTTCATGGAGTCTTCCACGCTGCGCACAATCAGCTGGGCTTGCAGCTCTTGGGCTCTCAAGTCTCTAAATTCGGTCACCTCGGGAAAGTTGTGGCCGGTGTCTATCATCACCAGGGGGTAGGGCAGGCGTCCAACCCCAAAGGCTTTTTCGGCGCACTTGAGCATGACCAACGAGTCTTTACCACCCGAAAACAGCAGGGCGGGGCGCTCAAAGGCGGCCGCCACTTCGCGCAAGATGAAGATGGTTTCCTCTTCCAGTGCATCCAAATGGCTGTTGCTCAGGCGGTGCAGTTCGGTGCGGTTGCTAGCGTTCATAGGGCGTGCAGGCCGCACTCTTTGGCGGACTCTTGCTCCCACCACCAACGCCCAGCCCTAAAGTCTTCGCCTAGGCTGATGGCGCGGGTGCAGGGCGCGCAACCAATGCTGGGGTAAAACTGGTCGTGCAAGGGGTTGTAGGGCACTTGTTCGGTGGCTATGTAGTGCCACACCTCGCCCCAAGTCCAGTCGGCCAAGGGGTTGAACTTGAGGGCTTGTGTGGGGTCGGCTTCTTGGGCGCTGCGGTCTATGTCGGGTACCTCGGCGCGGGCATCAGATTGCTCGCGGCGCAAACCAGTAATCCACGCCAACTGACCGGCCAGCGCACGCGCTAAGGGCTCCATTTTGCGAATCTGGCAGCAGGCTTTGCGCAGTGCCATGCTTTTGTACATGGCGTCTTGGCCCTCGCGGCTTACAAACTCCACCACCGAGGTGGGGTTGGGTTCAAACACTTCCAGTTGCAGGCCAGGCCAAGACTGCACTTGGTTCAGAAGTTGCAGAGTTTCGGGGTGCAGTCTCCCTGTTTGAAGCACAAACACCCTTATGGGCAGCTGATGCTGTGCAATCAGGTGGGTGATGACCATGTCTTCCGCGCCTAGGCTGCTGGCTTGGCTGACCTGCCCCAGCGAGGCCGCTTGGCGCAACAGACTTAGGCTGTGCGACAGCTTGTCACCAAAGGTGACAGTTACACGGGCGTGCAGTTGCGTCGCTGGGGTCATGTGACGCTGGCAAAGCGGGGCTGCGTATGCACGGCGTCGCCTTGGTAAAAGCTGGCGAAGCGCTCCAGCTGGCGATGAGCGGTGTCTAGGTTTTGGTCAGCCCGCAACACCGCCGAAGAAAAGCCTGAACGCGCCATTTGCTGCAATTGGTCCACCAACACATCGCCCGTGGCGCGAATGTCGCCCTGAAAACCCAGCCGACGGCGCAACAAAAACGCCTGGCTAAAGGCCCGACCATCGGTGAACTTAGGAAACTGCAACTCAATGCGTGTGATGCCAGCCAGGTCTG
>CAMAXR010000103.1 GCA_945862195.1 Hylemonella gracilis | reverse complement strand
CGGCGCGCCTATTTTTGTGCGCCATGAAATTGTGCACAACACCTATGTGGTTAACGACCTCAAGCAAAAGGGCGCCATTTTTATTGAAGACTTGGCCGATGTGCCCGCTGGTGCTACTTTGGTGTTTTCTGCCCATGGCGTGAGCAGAGCCATTCAAAACGAAGCCGAGCGCCTGGGCTTTCATATTTTTGATGCCACCTGCCCGCTGGTCAGCAAGGTGCATGTGGAGCTGGCCAAGCTGCACAAAGAAGGTTATGAGTTCATCATGATTGGCCACAAAGGCCACCCTGAGGTGGAAGGCACTATGGGCCAGCTCGACAGCGGCATTCATCTGGTGGAAGACGTGCAAGACGTGGCACATGTGGTTCCCCTGCAAACCGAATTGCTGGCCGTGGTGACCCAAACCACCCTGAGCGTGGACGACGCCGCCGATATTTTGGCAGCGGTCAAGGCTAAGTTTCCTAAGGTGCGCGAGCCCAAACAGCAAGACATTTGCTACGCCACCCAAAACCGGCAAGACGCCGTGAAAGTGTTGAGTCCGCAGGTGGATTTGGTGATTGTGGTGGGCAGCCCCACCAGTTCCAACAGCAACCGTCTGCGCGAAGTAGCCCAAAAGGTAGGCACGGAAAGTTACATGGTGGACAACGCCCAAGAGCTGCAAGCCCAATGGTTTGAAGGCAAGCAACGCATCGGCGTGACCGCAGGCGCATCCGCCCCCGAAATTTTGGTGCAAGAGGTGATTGACCGCATCAAAGCCATGGGAGCCATTTCGGTGCGCAAAATGAACGGTATTGAAGAAACCATCAAGTTTCCGTTGCCCAAGGGTCTGAAGATCGAGGCCTAAGCCTTTAGGCGCAGCCGCGAACCTACAATCTCCGCATGCTTGACATCAACTTATTGCGTAAAGACTTGGTCTCGGTGCTGGCCCGTCTGGAAACCCGCAAATCACCTCAGCCCTTCCTGAATGCCGATAGTTTTCAAAGCTTGGAGGCTGAGCGCAAATCTATCCAAACCCGTACCGAAGAGCTACAAGCCAAGCGCAACACCCTGAGCAAGCAAGTGGGCATGCTCAAAGGCAAGGGCGAACATGCTCAAGCTGAGGCGGCCATGGCCGAGGTGGGGCAACTAAAGGCAGAGCTGGATCAGTCGGCCACCCGTTTGGAAAGCCTGCAACACGAGCTTCACCTGCTGCTGTTGGCGGTGCCCAATGTGCCGCATGCCTCTGTGCCTGTTGGTGCCGATGAACACGCCAATGTGGTGGTGCGCACTTGGGGTGCTCCACCCGCTTTGGGTTTCGAGCCGCGCGACCATGTGGACTTAGGCCAACCCTTGGGGCTGGACTTTGACACCGGCACCAAGCTCAGTGGCTCGCGTTTTACGGTGATGAAAGGCCCCATTGCCCGCTTGCACAGGGCCTTGGCGCAATTCATGCTTGAGGTGCAAACCCAAGAGCACGGCTATACCGAGTGCTACACGCCCTATGTGGTCAACGCCGAGAGCCTTAAGGGCACCGGCCAACTGCCCAAGTTTGAGGCTGATTTGTTTGCCGCCAACAAGGGCGGGCAAGAAGGTGGCCCAGATTCTGAAGGCACGGCCCTGTACCTCATTCCCACCAGCGAAGTACCCCTGACCAACTTTGTGCGCGACGAGATAGTGGCCGAAGCCAGCTTGCCTATCAAGCTCACGGCGCATACGCCGTGCTTTAGGTCAGAAGCCGGTTCCTACGGGCGCGATACGCGCGGCATGATCCGCCAGCATCAGTTTGACAAAGTGGAAATGGTTCAAATTGTGCACCCCGACCAGAGCTACGACGCCTTAGAGCAGATGACTGGGCATGCCGAGGCCATTTTGCAAAAGCTGGGGTTGCCTTATCGCGTGATGGCGTTGTGCACGGGCGACATGGGGTTTGGCGCGGCTAAAACTTATGACCTAGAAGTGTGGCTGCCCGCGCAAAACACCTACCGCGAGATCAGCTCGGTGTCTAACTGCGAGGCGTTTCAAGCGCGCCGCTTGCATGCCCGCTTTAAAAACGCCCAAGGCAAAAACGAATGGGTGCACACCCTGAACGGTTCGGGTTTGGCCGTGGGCCGCACTCTAGTGGCGGTCTTGGAAAACTACCAACGCGCCGACGGCAGCATTGAAGTGCCTGTGGCACTGCGTCCCTTTATGGGTGGCTTGACTGAATTGCGAGGTGCTTAATTGATGTCCCTACTGCGTCATGCTTGGTGTGTGGGTTTGCTAGCCACGCTTGGTTTAGGTGCGGCCCTAATGGCAGTGCCCGTTCAAGCTGCGGTTCCTGCTGCGGGTACCCTAGCCCCTGACTTTGCGTTGTCAGACCAAGACGGCAAAGCCCGCGCCTTGAGCGACTGGCGGGGCAAATGGCTGGTGCTGTACTTCTACCCTAAAAACGACACCCCTGGCTGCACCGAAGAAGCCTGCGCTTTTCGGGACGACTGGATGCAACTGAGCGCGCTTGGGGCGGAAGTAGTGGGTATCAGCGTGGATACAGCGGCTTCGCACAAAGCGTTTTCGCAAAAGCACAAACTGCCGTTTCCGCTGCTGGCCGATGAGCGCGGCGAAGTGGCCCAAAAATACGGTGCCCTTTCAGACTGGTTGGTGGTCAAGCTGGCCAAGCGCTACACGTTTTTGATCGACCCGCAGGGGCGGGTGGTCAAGGCGTATTTGTCGGTCAACACGTCCAAGCATTCTGGTGAGGTCATTACCGACCTCAAGCAGCTCAGCAAGCGCTGATAAAGAGCGGATGCATGAGCTGATACAAGCGCTCCGGGCTATCCCAAAATCCCTTTAAGACCGGTGTAAATGGACAGCGCCGTGGTGCCTAAAGCCACGGCCGTGGCGCCAAATTCCTGTAGCTTGGCCATGATGGAATGAATTTGGGTGGGAGACAAATTGCTGCCAAGGGTTTTGGTGACTGCTGTTCGGAGTATTCGGTTTTTAACGTCCTCCGGCGCTTTGCCCTTGTTGCCGCTGCGACCCACGGGGCGATGTTTTTGGGCGTAGAGCACGCCCCCGACCAACATACCCGTTAAAAAGCTGAACGAAATGCTGGCGGCGTATTCAAGGTACTCACGCCATTCAAAAGCGTTTTGCGGCAATATGGGGGTGTAGTCCACCAAGCTGGTGATCCAGCTCATGCCAATCACAGAGCTCACGGCCAAGCCCGCTGTACCTAAAAACCACGGCAGCAAGTCGCGCTTTTGGCGCATAAACAGCCAAATGCCAAACGGCAAAGGCAAGGCCATAGAAATGATGCGCAAGTACAGCACCGAGGTGTCCAACACCACCACAATGAGCGTGTGGGCGCCCATGAGCAGCAGCAAGGGCAGGATGAGGTAAACCAAAATGTCTCGGACCACCGCAATGGGCCCGCTCGGTACCAAGTTGACTTGATGCTTGAGCAGCTCCACCTGCTTCTCTAGGTCTTCAATTCGACTCTCTGCAATGGCGGGGTCGGGTTTGTCTAGCAGCTCTTGCTCCAGCTTAGTGATTTTTTCAAGCAGGGGTTTGAACAAATACAAATCGCGCTTGCAGACCTTGCACACCAAGGACTGGTCGTCAATGTCGCTGACGCAGCAGGGGCAAAGCATGTTGGAGGCTTTACTTTTCGACTTTAAGGGTCATGGTGCTGTTGGTTTCACGGCCCGCACTGTCTTTAACGGTGATGCGCAGTACATGCTCGCCGGGGGGCACCTCAGCTTTATTGAAGTTGATGCCGTCTGCACTGATCGCCGATTGAATTCTGGGGGTTAGGTCGACAAAGGGCGACTTCACGTAGGTCACCTTAACGGATGCCGGATCAATTTTCTCCCCACCGCGCGCCTCAAATTGCACTTTCCAATCGAAGGGTCCTTTAATGGGTTGATCGGTTTGTGGCGAAACTTGTTTGATGGCCGGGCCGCGGGTAATGCCGCGTGTGGCCATAGCGCCAGAAGCTGCTGGCAGTGCGGCCTCAGTGGGGGTGATCAGGGGGGTAGCTTGAGCAGTGGCTAACGAGCATGCAAAAGCCATAGCCATAGAGGTCAGACGAATCATGAAAATCTCCGGAAAAAAACTAAAACCAACTGTTTGGCGCTTCGGGTTCAGTCGCCCACCACCACAAAGGGCGCCCAAAACAAGGGATGGGCGTAAGAATACTTCATGACACCGCCTTCCTCCATGCCGCCTTCAGCCATCAAATGCAGCATGGCTTGGCGCAGCGCATCGGGTTTATTGGCCACGGGTGTGAAGCCCGCTGCGCCCTGTTGCCGCTTGAACAGGTCGGTCATGAGCAAGCGGGCAGCCACAGAATCTACGGGCCAGTTAGACACCAAAAGCGCCTTAGCGCCTGCAAAAAAGAAGGCCCGGCCCAAACCTGATACCGCCTCAGAACCCGAACCATCCCCTGATGCGGTGTTGCATGCCGACAGCACCACCCAGTCGGCATTGAGTCTGAGGCCCAGCACCATGTCCATGGTCAAGAGGCCATCGTCTTTGTCGCCGGTGACGTCGGGGGAGGTCATGGCCAAGGCGGGTTGCGTCAGGCCATCAAGTTCACCTGGCACCAACCCGTGGGTGGAAAACATGACCACCTTGCGGTTGGAGAGGTCGGCCTTCAGAATGTTTTGCACGCTGGCTTGGCGGTTGACCAGCACGTCTTCAGGCGCTGCGCCAAACACTTTGGCGATTTCCAGAATTTCCTCCAGTGTGTCGGGCAAGCGTGGCAATAAAGCCAGCTCGGCCGAGCTCACGCCCGATGTTTTGGGCGTATTGCGCAACTTCAAAGGCACACCACGGGTGTTCACCTGCGAGGCAGAAGCTGTTTTTTCGGCTTCTTGGGCTTGCTCGGTGCTGAAAAATGGGTCACCAAACCCGATGAAGTTTTTGCGGTTGGGGTTGCCAGCAGGCGTGCTGCGCAGAGCTGTTAAAGCCGTGACAGAGGGCAGTTGGGCAATGGCAATATCTCGCGCCAGCCAAGGCACCTGCTTGTAGTGGCTGAACAAGACGCTGCCTTTGGCCGCCGCTGGTGTTGAGGGTGTTGAAGGTGCAGTAAGTGCTGCGGTGCCACTTTCTTGTGTCACCAAAACCGACAAAGGCAACTGGCCCAGCTCCGCATGTGGCACCACCAGCATGACTTGCTTGCCTTTTAAGCTTGCTGCGACTGGTTCCAGCAATTGTTGGTACAGAGCAAAAGAGGCCTTGGTGTCAAAGGGTGGAATTTCATCAATCGTGGCCACTGCAGGGTCTAAGGACTTACGCAGGTGCGCGACGCGTTGCGCCATGTCCGCTCGGCCCATAGGGATGGACTTGAACAAGGGCACGTCTTGCTTAGAAATGGCCCACACATAGGCTTCTTTGTCCGCAAAATACCAAGACACCAACACCTCATTAGGTTTAAGCAATGCCCTGGTGCGCTCTATGGTGGCAGGTTTGGGCTCCACCATTTCCGCATAGTCAGGGAATTTGTAGGCAATGTCTTTTTTGAGCTTTTCGCGTTCTGCTTTGAAAGCCTCGATGTCTTGCCGAATTTTGGCTTGAACAGAAGGCAATTGCTGTTCCGGCGGCGCTGCTACCAAGCCGGTCAAAAGCTCAGACAAGGTGTTGACCCTGCGTTGCAGGTCTTGCTCTTTGCGCGCCAACAGGGCGAGTTGCGGGTCGGAAATATTGGCGCGTGCTGCGCTGGCGGTAAGGGCCCGTTGCACACCGCTGCTCTTGGCCATGTCCGCTACGCGAAATGCCTCGGCCGCTAAGGCTTGCGCATTGGCAGGCGTGGACTGCGACAGTTGAGCCAGCAGACTCAAATAGTTTTCATACAGATAGGTGGTGCGTTGTTGCTGCTTGATGCTGGCGGTGTTGTTTTCGGCATCGTTTCGAGCTTCGTCCACCAAAATCGGGGTGACTTCTTTGTACAAGGCATAGGCTTCGGCCGCTTTGCCTTGGAGTTGCAAAGAGCCCGCATGAAAAGCCCCCACCATGGCGGTGCGCGGCGAGTTTTTACCAGCTTGCTTCAAAACGCGCTGGTACATCTGCTCCGACATGGCCAAAGCTTCATCGCTTTTGCCAATTTTTTGCATGGCCATGACCCAATCTAAATCATTGCGGTTGAAGGTTTTGGCCAGTTCAGGGTCTTTTTGTACGCTGGCCATCATGTTGGTGAAAGATCGGTGTGCCTCTTGGTACTGGCCCTGGGCAACCAAGGCCGTGGCGTAAAACTTGCGAGCCATGGCCATGGTGCGCGACTCATCGGTTACACCGCTTTCTG
>CAMAXR010000102.1 GCA_945862195.1 Hylemonella gracilis | reverse complement strand
GAGCGACTTTGAGCCCATGGGCCTTCAAGTGCAAGCTATATCTCCTATGCCTGAATTGTTGTCTTACTGGTTGGCCCCGCAAGATGGTTTTGAGTTAGTGCGTTATTTAAACGAGCAAATAGCCCTCATGGTGTCTGAATCAGACGGTGCCCTAGTGGGCTTAGGGGCCGTGCCTCTTCAAGACATGGACTTGGCACTCAAAGAACTGGAATACGTCAAACACAAGCTGGGGTTTGCTGGGGTTGAAATTGGCAGCAACATCTTGGGTAAACCCGTGGGCCATCCTGATCTCGCGCCTTTTTTCGAGGCCTGTGAAGCCATGGATATGGCCGTGTTTGTGCATGCTTTGCGTCCAGTCGGTATGGACCGTTTGGTGGGGCCGCCTGCACTGCAGCAAGGTTGGGGAGTGTTTCCAGCATTGGAGTCCAGTGTGCACAAGTCTCCTGCAGAGCAAGCTCGCAGCTTGTACTTTGACACCTTGGTGTTTGACACTCCGACCTTGCAGCATTTGGTGCAGGTGTTTGGATCCACTCAGCTGATGTTGGGTACCGATTACCCGTTTAATTTTCACGATCACACGCCGGTGCAACGCTTGTTTGATGCTGGCTTAGATGTCGACACCGTGCAACGACTCTCGCACACCAATGCCCGTTCCTTCTTAGGTATGCCCCTTTAATTGCTTTTTCTGACAGGAGACCATATGACCTTAGCTAAAACCCATGCTTCCAGTTTGATCACTGGTTTACGCAGTGTCTCCATTCAGGTGCCCGATATGGCATTGGCCGAAACTTTTTTCACCCACACTTGGGGCTTGAAGGTGTCGGACCGCACGTCTGAATCGTTGTACTTGCGTGCATCAGGCTCAGACCACCACGTGTTGGCCCTGCATCGAGGTTCAAAACCTGCCAGCTTGAAGTGTGTGACCTTGAGAGCCGCTTCTCAACAGGCCTTGACCGAGCTTGCTCAGCGTACGGTGAAGGCAGGCGGCAAAGTGCTCCAAGAGATCGCGCCCAATGTTGAGCCCAGTGGCGGCGTGGGGGTGACCTTGGCCGACCCCATGGGCAGGATCTATCAAGTGGTGTATGGCGACGCGCAACTGGCACCTGTAAATGAAGCTGAGGCCCCCTATCGTTTGGCGCACGTGGTGCTCAACAGTGTGGATGTCCCCGCCAGCCAAAAGTTTTTAGAAGATGTGATGGATTTTTCGATGTCGGACCGCACTCGCGTCATGGCCTTTATGCGTTGCAACAGCGACCACCACAGCATTGCCATGGCCGAGAGCGACAACAACGCCCTCAATCACATTGCATTTTTAGTGCCCGATTTGGAAGCTGTGATGCGCGGGGGGGGACGTATGAAAGATGCGGGTTATCCCATCGAGTGGGGTCCTGGCCGACATGGCCCAGGGCACAACGCGTTCAATTATTTTGTAGGGCCTTTTAACCTGGTCATTGAATACACCTCCGAGGTGGAGCAAATTGACGACAACTACCAACCTGGCCAGCCTTCTGACTGGAAGTGGCCTGATGGCCGCATGGACCATTGGGGCATTTCCACGCCACCCAGCCGCCGCATGAAGGATGCACAAACCGAAGTGTTTTTTGCCTCATAAACCCCCATGATGTATGACGTTGCCATAGTGGGCTTTGGCCCCACGGGGGCCGTATTGGCGGGTTTGCTGGGTCAGCAGGGTTTAAGGGTTTGGGTGTGTGACCAAGCCATCGAGGTGTATGAAAAACCTCGTGCTATTGCCCTAGACCACGAGATCATGCGGGTGTTTCAGCAGTTGGGTTTGTTGGAGGCTTTAACGCCTTTTGTGGAGCCCTTTACAAACTCTGAGTTCTATGGAGTGGATGGCCAGCTCATCAAGTGCATGTCTGCGGTGGAGCCGCCTTACCCCATGACCTTCTCGCCTTCGATGGTGTTTTCGCAGCCCAACTTTGAGCGGGTGTTGCGGCAGCGGGTCCAGAACCTACCGTCTGTGCAAGTCAATCTTGGGACTCGCGTGCTTGGGTTGCAGCCCATCAATGAGGTTGGTTCGGAAGTGGAGGTGACCTTAACTGTGGCGCAGACGGATGGTGCAGAGCATCACGGGCAGATGGGCGAACTGCACCAAGTTCAAGCGCGCTACGTGGTGGGTTGCGACGGCGCTTCCAGTTTGGTGCGGCAATCGGTCGGCATAGAGCTAGAAGATTTGGACTTTGACGAGCCTTGGCTGGTGGTAGACGTCTTGGTTAACGAGCAAGGCTTGGCCAAATTGCCCAAGGTCAGTGTGCAGTATTGCGAACCTGAGCGACCCAGCACTTACTTGATCGTCACGCGAAACCACCGCCGTTGGGAACTTTCCATCAACCCCGGCGAAGACCCCAAACAAGTGGCCACTCCTGAAGGCACTTGGAAGCTCTTGTCTCGTTGGCTGCAACCCCATGAGGGCACTTTGTGGCGACAAGCCAGCTATCGGTTTCACGCCTTGGTGGCTGAACGCTTTCACAGTGGGCGCGTTTTTTTGGCGGGCGATGCGGCGCACCAGCAGCCTCCTTTTTTGGGGCAGGGCATGTGTCAGGGTGTGCGCGATGCGGTCAACCTCTCTTGGAAATTAGGTGCGGTGTTAAACGGCCAAGCCTCAACTGCCTTGCTGGATACCTACAGCCAAGAGCGAAAAGCCCACGTGAAGGAGTTGACCTCCCGCATCAAAGGCATAGGTCAGTTGGTGGGCGAGCGCAACCTAGACAAAGCCCGCGACCGCGACCGCAGGCTGTTGGCCGAATGCGGCGGTGTGGTTAAACCCATGCCCCGCCAAAATGTGCAACCCGCCTTAGCGTATGGCTGCCTAGATCCAGCGGCCTCCGCGGGCACTGGCACCTTGTTTCCACAGGCGTGGCTCAAGCAACTGCGTATGGACGACCTATGGGGCTGTGGGTGGCGTGTGTTGCTCAGCGCCGATGCCTCTGCCGACTTTGCAAGGTTGTTGGCGCAACCAGCCTACAGCTGGATTAAAACCAAGAAGCTTGGCGTTGAAGATGCGATTGAGGCCGATGGGGTCATGGCTGCTTGGCTACAAGCCCATTCATGCCACGCAGCTTTGGTGCGGCCAGATCATTATGTGTTTGGCACCTCCTCAACCGCAACCCAGTTGCATGTCCAATTGGAGCATCTGAGCCGTAATATGGCTTAACTTGATCAACTAAAGGAGACGCAACATGCAACGTAAAACACTTTTGACTTTGTGGATAGGCCTTGCAGCCTTTGGCCTTTTTAACTGGGCAGCACTGGGGGTTGCCAGTGCTCAGCCAACCAATGCCGAGTGGCCCGACAAGCCTGTGAAGTTCATTTTGTCGCAGCCCCCGGGCTCGGGACCGGACAACGTGTCTCGTTTGCTGGGAGATCGATTAAGTAAAGCGTTAGGCCAATCCATCGTGATTGAAAACAAACCTGGCGGCCAAAACATCATTGGGGCACAGGCCGCTGCACGCTCAGCGCCAGACGGGTATTCGTTTTACTTTGCCACCACGGCAGCTTTGGTTACCAATAAATTCTTGTTCAAATCCATGCCCTATGACCCCGCCAAAGATTTTGTGCCGGTGGCCTTTATTGCCAAGAGCCCCTTTGGTGTGCTGGTACGGGCAGATTCGCCCATTGCCTCGGTGCAAGACTTGATTGCCAAATCAAAAGCTGCACCGTCCAAAATTTCGGTGGCCAACGAAGGCCCCCGAACCTTTGGCGGCATCATTGCCCGCCTGATCAACGCGCGTACCCAAATGGAAGCCAACTTGGTGTCGTATGCATCGGTGGCGGTGTCTATTCAAGATGTCTTGGGGGGGCATGCCGATGCGGTGGTGGCCGATTTGGCATCCACCTCACAGTTGGTGCGTCAGGGTAAGTTGAGGTTGTTGGCGGTGACCACCCAAAAGCGTGTCAATGGCTTTGAGCAGGTGCCAGCTTTGGCTGAGTTGCTGCCTAATTTTGAAATGGTGGGTTGGTTTGCCGTGGTAGCCCCGTCGGGCACACCCCAGGTGGCTATTCAACGCATGAACACTGAGCTTAACAAGCTCTTGCAAGACCCCGATATGGTCCAGCGCATGTTAACTATTGGCCCTATTTCAGAGCCTATGGGGCCTGCAGCTCGCTTGGACGCATACTTAAAGCAAGAAAACGAGCGTTGGAGCGAGGTGTCCAAAGAAATTGGCTTACTGCCTGAATAAGCGATACCCGAGAACATGACAACTCTGTAGAAGATAGATATGAAAAACTTTAAAACTGCAATGCACCGCTTGTGGAGTGCGCTCTGGCTTGCACTAACCTTGCCACTTTTTTTGGGGCTGGGGTTTGCCCAGGCGGATGAATTTCCCAGCAAACCTATTCGTATTTATGTAGGGCAGGGTGCGGGTGGTGGCATGGACACCTTGGCGCGCATGGTGGGCCAGCGCTTGTCCACACAAATGGGCCAACCCGTGGTGGTTGAAAATAAAGTGGGTGCGGGCGGCATCATTGCCACGGAATTTGTGGCAAGGGCGCCCGCAGACGGCTACAGCTTGCTGCTAAGCCCCATTGGCAATATGGTGTTCACCCCCATCTTGACTCCTAAGCTCAGGTATTCATCTACCAAAGACTTCACGCCGGTTTCATTGGTGGCCACCTTTCCCTTGGTGTTGGTGGTCAATGCCAAGCAAAACATCAATACCGTGGCAGACCTGGTGGCCTTCATGAAAGCGCAACCCGCCAAGTCCAACTTCGGTGGTTCTGGTCCAGCGTTTCAGTTCGCAAGTGAACTGTTCCGCTTAAAAACCGGCACTCCGGGTGAATTTATTCAATACAAAAGCATGAGTGAAACCCTAACCGCCGTGATGGCCGGGGACCTCATCATGTCTATGGTGGATACGGGCCCCGCCATTCCGCAAATTACCGCTGGAAACATTCGGGCTTTGGCGGTGACATCGCCCAGCCGTTTGCCAAATTTGCCCAACGTGCCCACCATGGCCGAGATCGGTTTGCCTGACATCGAGTTCAGATACTGGGCTGGCGTTTTTGCGCCCGCGGGTACACCTGCGGCTGTGGTCAAAAAACTGGAAGCTGAAATTGCCAAAGTTGTGAAACTGCCCGAAGTGGCCGCTCAAATGGCGGTCAACCAGGTTACCGCTACCAGCAGCACATCAGAAGAATTGTCCAAGCTGCTGGTCAACGACCTGGCCCGCTGGACTGCGGTGGCTGATGGCGCCCGAATGAAGCGAGACGGCACTCCATGACGCAGGCTACTCGAACCCCAGTGGTGGACTTTCATGTCCACATGCTTGAAGACGGGGTGTTTCGTGCCTCCACCAACCGCACGGTGTTTACCGGATTTGGTGCCAATCCGGTTTCGGAGCCGCGCCCTGGGGTGCAAAACCTCATGCGCCGCATGTTTAGCCCCGACGCCATTTTGGAAGACATGGACACGCGCGGCATTGACTATTCCGTGGTGACATCCAGTACCGTGTTGCAAGGCACCAGTTGGGCTGATGCCGATCTGGATGCCACGCTGAGCCAGCGTTGCAACGAGCAAGCAGCCCAATGGCAGGCGCTGCACCCCAATCGTTTGGTGGGAAGCATGGTGCTGCCCATGCAAGACCTCCCAAATGCCATGCAAGAGCTGGGCCGAAGTGTTGCGCAGGGTTTAAGGGTGGTCAATTTATCGTCCAGCTATCAGGGCGTGTATGTGGGCGACCCAAGGTTTCATGAGTTTTGGGCCGAGGTAGAGCGGCAGGGCCTGACGGTGTGGGTTCACCCTGAAGGCGTGCAAGACCCTTGGTTTCAGCGCTACGCGCTGTGGAACTCTTTAGGGCAGTCCATTGAAGAAGCCAAGTGCATGGCCTCTTTGATTTACGAAGGCGTGGTGACCAAATTTCCGAGCCTCAAGGTCGTTATGGCGCATGGTGGGGGATATTTTCCGCACTACATGGGTCGCTTAGACCGCAATACCTTAAACCGCCCCGACACGGTTGCCCATACAGGCGGCGTCACCCCGGGCCAAATGCTCAAGTGCTTCTACTACGACACCTGTGTGTACGACCCGCAGGTGCTGAAGGTGTTGCACGAACGCGTGGGTGCTGATCGCTTGGTCATGGGCAGCGACTACCCCGTGGGCGAAAAAGACCCCGTGCAGTGGTTGCGCGATTCGGGTTTGGCAGGGTCAGAGCTTGAAGCGGCGGCCGGAGGCAACGCGGCGCGTCTGCTGGGACTGTCCCAAGTGGTTTAAGCCCATTCATTTCAGGGGTTTCCCTAGGTTTAGGG
>CAMAXR010000101.1 GCA_945862195.1 Hylemonella gracilis | reverse complement strand
TGCCTGCTCCCCCACCGCTGTCCGAACCCGCAATACTCAAGACTCGGGGGTAATGGACGGACATTGTTTGGGTAAGCATTTCACGGGGGGTATGGGATGGGTCATTCATAAGCAAAATTATCAGGGCTGGACATGAGCACCCCCTCCACATTGCGTTGCGTGGTGCTCGGGGCGGGCATTATGGGCCGTCTGATTGCCTGGCAATTGGCGCGGCAAGGTCATGATGTCACGGTTTACGAGGCTGGCAGTCCAGATGCTCAGGGTTCGCCCGCACGGGTGGCTGCGGCCATGTTGGCACCCTTGGCAGAGTCGGCCATTACCGAAGCCTCTGTGGTGCGCATGGGGCACTATGCCCTTGGGCGCTGGCCGGAACTGTTGGCGCAGTTGTCCAGCCCCGTGTTTTTTCAGCAAAGCGGCACCCTGATTTTGTGGCACCGCCAGGATGCGCCCGAGGCGCAGCGCTTTACCCGTTTGCTGCAGACCACCCAACAGCAATTGCCCGAACTCCCCCCTATGCAAATGCTGGACTCTGCGGGCGTGCAGTCTTTAGAGCCCAGCTTAGAACACCGTTTTACCCAAGGCGTGTACCTGCCCGGCGAGGGGCAGTTGGACAACCGGCAGCTGCTGCAAGCCCTGCTGCACGAGCTGGAACAACTGGGCGTGGCCCTGCACTGGAACAGCCCGCGCGAGCCCCAAGACTTTGCCGCAACCACTGGCGGGCCAGCCACTTTAGACTGGATAGTGGATTGCCGTGGCATGGGCGCTGGTCAATGGGCTCAGCTCAGAGGGGTGCGGGGCGAGGTGGCACGCATACATGCCCCAGATGTGCAGCTGAGCCGCCCAACGCGCTTGATCCACCCGCGTTACCCCATCTACATTGCGCCCAAACCGGACGGCTTGTTTGTGATTGGCGCCACTGAAATTGAAAGCAACGATCGTTCGCCCCCCAGTGTGCGCTCCACATTAGAGCTGCTGAGCGCGGCCTATGCGGTGGACCCCGGTTTTGCCGAAGGCCGCATTGTGGAAATTGCCACCCAGTGCCGCCCTACCTTGCCCGATAATCTGCCCGCCATGCGCATCTCAAAAGCTAACACCTCGACAAGCTCTCAACCCCACGTGCTCGCCATCAACGGCCTTTACCGACATGGGTTCATGATTTCTCCTGCTCTGTTGGATGTGGCTTTGGAGTGCATGCAACAAGGTCCATCGGCTTTGGGTACGAAGCTGCAGCTGCACATCACCTCATCAGGCCATGACGCTTAAGGTCTTGATCAACCGCCAGCCGCACCAATTGCCTCAAGATGCCACCGTGGCGCAGGCTGTAGAGGCTCTCAACCCTCGGCCGCCTTTTGCGGTGGCTGTCAATACCCAGTTTGTGCCCAAGTCTGAATACGCGAACCGACTCTTGGCTCAAGATGACGAAGTGGAAATCATTGCGCCTGTGACGGGCGGCTAGACTCAGGTATTACGGCCACTTATGACCCCTCGCGCTCCAGACCCCCTCGTTCTTTACGGCGAAACGTTTCACAGCCGCTTGCTGCTCGGTACATCACGTTACCCGTCTCCTGCAGTGCTCCAATCGGCCATTGAGGTGTCCCAACCTTGCATGCTCACGGCGTCTTTGCGTCGGCAAAGCGCGCATACGCAAGAGCATGGCCAAAGCTTTTGGCAGCTGCTCAAAGCTTTCAACATTCCGGTGCTGCCCAATACCGCGGGTTGTCACAGCATTCAAGAGGTGATGACCACCGCGCAAATGGCGCGAGAAGTGTTTGAAACACCTTGGATCAAGCTGGAACTTATTGGCGACGACTACACCTTGCAACCCGACACCCTCAATTTGGTTCAGGCCGCCACCCTATTGATTCAAGAAGGTTTTAAGGTTTTGCCCTACTGCACCGAAGACTTGGTGTTGTGCCAAAAGCTGGTGGATGCGGGTTGCCAGGCCGTGATGCCTTGGGCCGCCCCCATTGGGACAGGCAAAGGCCCCGTCAACCCCTACGCCATGCGCATGCTGCGCGACCGCCTTAAGGTCCCCATGATTGTGGACGCAGGTTTGGGTAAACCTTCGCACGCCTGCCAGGTGATGGAGTGGGGCTATGACGGGGTGTTGCTCAATACCGCCGTGGCTCTGGCGCAGGACCCCGTGGCCATGGCAGGCGCTTTTGCTGGGGCCACACAGGCCGGGCGCGATGCCTGGTTGGCGGGCGCCATGGTGGAGCAAGACGCTGCACAGCCCAGCACGCCGGTCATGGGCACGCCTTTTTGGCACCAGCCCTAGACCCTTTACAACTGAACATGGACCCGCGCCTTTTAAGTTCTGAAGAACAGGCCCTAAGCCACGCCATGGTCCAAGCCCACCATGCGCGTATGGGTCTGCCTGTGGTGGACGCACCGTCGAACTCTCCGCATGGCGCTTTAGAGTCCAAGCCGTTCACGCAAGCCCACTCTGTATACCGTGCGGCCAAGGTGGCGTGCCTTGATATGGGGTTTATTGAGCCCGATGCCGAATGCGTGGCCCGCGCTTGGCAAGCCCAATCTGAAAGGCTTGATCTATGCGACGCCTCCCTTTGGCCGCATGAACCGGTGGACTTTGGCATTCACTTGGACTCGGCAAAGTCTTATGGCCCTGCATTTGCACCCTGCCCGCACAAGCTTGGGCTGTATGCCGTGCTGCCCGATGCAGTTTGGGTGGCCCGTATGGCTCAAGCGGGCGTGCCCACCGTGCAGTTGCGTTTCAAGTCAGAAGATGCTCAGGCCATTCAGCGTGAAGTTCACGCTGCGGTCAAAGCGGTGCAAGGCACGGGCGCGTTGCTGTTTGTCAACGACCACTGGCAGGCTGCACTAGAAGCCGGAGCCTACGGTGTGCATTTGGGACAAGAAGACATGGAAGCCGCCCCGCTTGAGCAACTGCGTGCCTCAGGCATCCGATTGGGTTTGTCATCTCACGGCTACGCCGAAATGCTGCGCGCCCACACTGTGCGGCCCAGCTACCTGGCAATGGGAGCGGTATTTCCCACCACACTCAAACGCATGGCCACAGCACCACAGGGTTTGGGGCGTTTACATGCCTATGCTCGTCTCATGCAGCACTACCCCCTGGTGGCCATTGGCGGCATTGGAGCGGAACAATTTGCTGAGGTGCTTGAAACGGGCGTGGGGTCTATTGCGGTGGTCAGAGCCCTGGTGGCTGCAGATCTAGCCACAGACCAGCCAGAGGTACAAGCCCAGCGGCTTATGAAGCTGATGGTGCAGCGCTAGAGCTATCTGAAGCCAAATCTTTTAATTGAAGGGGCAACACCAAAGTAAAGCGAGACCCCTCGCCCACTTTTGATTGCAGCTCGATATCGCCCGACATCAAATCGGCCAAAGCCTTAGACAACGCCAAGCCTAAACCTGTGCCCCCGTGTTCGTAGCTCACCCGTTCATCAGCCTGACGGAATTTTTCAAACACCATTTCATGCTTGTGTTCCGGAATGCCAGGGCCGGTGTCTACCACGCTGAAGTTGATGTGCGTGGTGGTGACGGACACCTCTAAAGCCACATACCCGTTTTGAGTGAACTTAAGTGCGTTGGAGAGCAAATTGTTCAAAATTTGCTTGAGCCGCAAACCATCACACCAAATCATTTCGGGTACATCTGGGTTCACCTGCACCTTGAATTCCAAGTTTTTGCTCGCAGCCGTAACCCCAAACAGGTCGGTACAAGACTTCACCAAGGTGCGCACATTGTTGGATTCCAAGGTAATGGCCATGGCGCCCGTCTCAGCCTTGGCAAAGTCCAAAATTTCAGACAACAAAGAATTTAAATGCTCTGCACCACGGCGAATCAAACCCGCTTGCTCTTTTTGGTTGGGCTTTTCTAAGCGGGCTTCCAGCAGTTCGGCAAAACCGCGAATGCTGGTTAAGGGGGTGCGCAGTTCATGCGAAATAGCAGCTAAAAATTCACTCTTGGCTTTGTTGGCGGACAAAGCTTTTTGCTCACTGTCCTTAAGGGCTGCATTTTGTTCTTCCATATGCCGCAAGCTGGCGAGCAACATCAAGGCGGCCAAGGACACCGCCAAGGTGAACGCCAAACACAACAACAAAGCAGCCAAAGTGGAGCTGCGCCATTCGCCCAAAGCCTCTTGTGTGGTGGTGGAAACAAAAACAGCCAGCGGATACTCGCCCACACGGTGGTAGGAAATGATGCGTTCTTTGTTGTCAACGCCGCTCACGCGTACATAACTACCATCTTTGTATTTCAAACTTTCTTGCAAACCGATGTTGTTGGGTACCACGCCGCCAATTTCTGTGGCCTGCCCCCCCACCACACGGGCTCGAATGACCCGGTCATCCCCAAACAAAGACACGGCACCTTCGTTCCCTAAATTCACGCTTGCAAAGATCTCTTCAATATAGTTTGGGTTCAAGGAGGCTACAGCCACGCCCAACTTTTTATCTTGCCGTTGAATCACTCTGGACAGCTGAATCGTCCATTTTTTTGACAACTTGCCCAGCACAGGTTTGCCAATAAACAGCCCACCTTTTGAGAACTGACCTGCGGCAGCTTTGCGAATTTCCGGATCTAAATGGGACTTGATGTGTTCACGATCTGAGAGGTTGATGGGCCCTGACTTCTTTAAGTCGTAAGCCAAGTTGCTCCCTACAAAAAAGCCTTGATCATCCGCCCAAGCAAGTTGGGTCAGAATGCCGGGCACTAAACCAGTTTCGTTGGCAAAACGCACGTAATCATTTTTAGAAATATCGCCTTGCACCACCTCATCAGCCATTCGAATGGTGGCCTGATCCACGGTAGCCAACAAACGGTTGATTTGCTCTTGAAAGCTTTTGGCCAGATTGGAGTTGTTTTTGATTTGAGATGCAATGGCTTCTTGCCGGTTGAACCACACCTCAAGCGCCGTGATGGACCAAGCCATCACCACAATCAGCACACAAACCCCCACCACTAGGGGCTTGGTGCGGTTTTCATCAGAACTGGAGCGCCATAACCAACTAGGCATACCAAAGTGGTTGGACTTGGCAGCTTTTTCAGTTTTTTTCATGTCGCCCAGTTTAAGGGATGGTGGCCTGTATCAGCTATTGGTCAATTTTCATCTCGCGTATGACGCTGCGAAACTGATCCATCTGGTTTTTGAACATCGCCAACTGCTCTTCAGGAGTGGAGCCCACGGGGTCTGCGCCCATATCTGTCAAACGCTTGACCACATCGGGGTGGCGCACTGCGGCCACCACCTCGCGTTGCAGACGGTCAATGATGTCGCGCGGGGTTTTTGCAGGAGCAAACAAGCCATTCCAGCCTTCCAGCTCCAAACTGGGGTAACCCAACTCACGCACGGTGGGAACGTTCGGCAACGTGGCCATGCGCTTGCTGGCCGTGGTGGCCAAGGCTTTGATGGTGCCAGTGCGGATTTCAGCCAAAGAGGTAGAGAGCTGATCGCCACCAATTTGCAAGCGCCCCGCCAACATTTCTTGCTTCAACGGCGCTGCACCTTTAAAGGGAATGTGCTGCATGTCCACCTTGGCATCACGTTTAAAGGCCTCACCCAAAACGTGCACGGCTGAGCCGGGGCCAGTAGAGCCATAGTTGTATTGGAGTTGCTTGTTGTTGCGCAGCAGTTCAGCCAGCTCTTTAAGGTTGTTGGCGGGCACCGATGGGCTTGCGGTCAGCACAAACGGCACGTACACCGCAATCGATATGCCCGCAAAGTCGGTGTCGGGGTTAAAGGGCGAGCGGTTGGCCAAGGTCTGCGCCACCGATGACAAAGGAAAGGTCAGGTTGTGCATCAAAATGGTGTAGCCATCAGGGGCGGCCTTGGCCACCACATCCGCACCAATGGCGCCACCGGCCCCCGCACGGTTGTCCACCACCACCTGTTGCCCCATGTTTTCGCTCATGCGCTGGGCAATCAGGCGCGCCACCACATCTGTAGTACCCCCCGCAGGAAACGGCACCACCATTTTGATGGGCTTGTTAGGGTAGCCCTGCGCGCCCACCCAGCTCACCACACCACACAAGCCTAATCCTAAAAAACTGCGGGTAATAGCCTTGAACAAGGCACGCCCACCTGCAAAATTGAACATGTTGGTCTCCTCTGTTGATCTGTATTTAAAGTGTTCGGACACACCGAACACGGTTGCAGTGTAGAGACTCTCCTCTAAGGGGCTACCCCATCTATTGACAGGATAAAACACGTCTATAATTGCCGGCTTATTCCTCGATAGCTCAGTCGGTAGAGCACCGGACTGTTAATCCGTAGGTCCCTGGTTCGAGCCCAGGTCGAGGAGCCA